>NZ_QKNX01000003.1:0-300000 GCF_005239135.1 Natronomonas salsuginis | reverse complement strand
GGAACGCGAACGATTCCTGAATGCGACGGTTGACGTGCGGCTGAAAGACGGCCAGTATCGGATGTCGGCCCAGGAGTTGTTGAAGAGGCACTGATACACGACGGTTGAGAGGCATCACTATCGATCGATTTTACCGCAATTTCTAAACCCCCGCATCCGGTCCTGTCTGTACAATTTACGAAGTTTACCTTGTTTTCAACTGGAGTCTTCGATCCGGCCGATTAGGGTGATCAGCGGGATAGAGAGCCAGATCACCGTCGCGAATTTCGAGGGGACCCTTTACTTCGCTCTTAGAGGTGTGGATAAGTCCACACAATTCAAACTACAGACAGCGCCGCAGGCGGAAGCGCAAATGAAACGCCCCTGAGTGCGCGCGAAATTTTTTCAGACCGTACCGACACTTGATAAGGGCGTGTATCTACATCGAACGCAATGCCTGAATCCAATGAGGGTGTACAGGGGGCTGGAGAACAATCTGTTGTCCAACTCATTCTCCAAAAGAATCGAACAGTATCTGTCGATTTCGAGGTGGCGCTCAATGCTCTACTTGCGACAGGTGTGTTTACAACTGCTTCGCCAAATTCGCCTATTTATGCTGTCTTACTGATATTCGCAGGTTTATTGCTCTTTTTGACTTTGGTCCGGAGAATGGGGGTTACTGGTCGGTTCGCACGGGAAGGATATATTATCTCAAAAACCCAGAAGTCCATCGAATTTTTCTCACTTGTATGCGTATTCCACATTGTACATCATATTGTCACTAGCTCGGCACTTCTTCTTGGACTCCAATTCGAGACTCTCATCCCAACATCATTAATCGCAATAACACTTATTTTTGTATTTATATTTCTTCAACAAATACTCTTCAGGGACTATTTTTTGTTTTTTGGAGCCTATTTTTTTGCTCACGCAGCTCATTTTAAGCGCCAAGAACAAGAGGATAAACAGGCAGATCTCCTTACAGAACAAATCCGAGAGCCAATGGCAGATGCCTTCGCATTAGTGGCTTACAAGGCTCTAAAAGGCAATATTCCCGAATCTGATTCCAGCGAGATCGAAGATCTCAAAGAATTCGTGAGGAATCTCGATGACATTGTAGAGAAGGAGGAGACTGATGGTTCACTTTTCGGGGTGATGATGGTCTCGATAGGGTTCTTAGCTGTCTTAGTTGCCATACCAATATTACTCGTTACTTCTTTCCTAAGTTCCATCATTGAATTCGGCCTTCTAATCATCGCAGTTGCTGGCCTCAATCACGCAATCGGGTTCCTCTATCTTGGCTACGGTATTCCTTCCAAAAAGACTCTCAGCGGTTTAGAATGGCAGATTGGAAGAACTGTAGTCTATGCTATGGCGATTATTCTAATGTACTCGTGAGCATTACCAGAGCGTCTGACAATCGATGGCCGAACTCACACCCCACTTATCAAGAAGCCCAAAGAATATTCCAAGACCCACCCCGGGGACTCACACGTCGAAGATCGTCCTTTCGTCGATATGCACACGAGCCGAGCAAACTCGTGTGTATATTCTACCCAGTTGCGCTGCCACAACGGCGACCGTTACCCAAGATCCCGAGCGATCACATACCAGTTTATAAAGTACCACCCGGTTCGTGAGCCGAAATAACTAGAATATCGCGCTCGTGTGTACGAGCATGCGTATTCGAACGGACGGCAAACACAGCCATCGCGACGGGACCATCGACCGAGCCGCTGACTTCTGGAGCTGCAACAAAACGACCGCACTCATGAAATCGGCGGAGTTCACTTACCGGATGGACCAAAATATCCGCGAACTCTTCGAGCGAGATGATCTCACCATCCGGCAGAAACGCGAGATCGCAGACACGCTCACCGTCCCAGCGACCTACGAAATCGAGATCGCCGAAGAGGTCCAGTTGCACACCGAGTAGCGAGGTTTCCCACTGAAACAATCGCTCAGAGCCACCACAGATTGAAATACGACTCTCACATACATCTGGGTATGGCAGTCCACGCTGACCGGGACGATGCGAAAAACGAAGGCGTCGAGTTCATCCACGAGGATGACGGCTCGATCACCGCTCGCGACATCGAAACCGGCGTGGCATCCTTCGGCGACACCAAAGCAGAAGCCCTTTCGATGCTCGCCGAAGCGCTTGCTCTTCACAGCGGCGAGGCCGGCGAGCCCGTCACTGATGAGGATTTTCGAGAGATCGGCATCGATCCCGAGACCGTCTCGGACGATCTCGAACCTTCGACGGCACCGTGGTTCGATAGCGACGACGAATCTGACCACTCGTGAGCCGGCAACGCTTTACTGGCGAGGAAATCGTCAAAGCCCTCACCAAGATGGGGTTCGTTCCAGTCGACCGAACGGGGAGCCACTTCAAACTCCGATACATTCATTCCGAAACCGAAGAAGTACGCAACGTCACCGTCCCAATGGGTGGGGAGATCCCGCCCGGAACCCTTCGATCGATCGCCGACCAGTGCGGTGCCGACGACTTCCATGCGTGGTGCGAATGGATCGACACCCACGCCTGAAGCCGATTTCTCCCGGTTTGTTCGACGGAAGACTCTAGGAACCGCAGATCCCAGCCTGTGATAGAGTCACCGCATGAACGCTCGAAAACTCAGACCGATCACTGCAGGCTCAGTCGTCTTCACTGTCCCCGTCGAATTTGTCCGCGAGTTGGGTATCCCAGAGTGGGTTGAACGCACCGGCAGCACTGATTACACCGTCTAGCTGACGTGGCTGCCCGAGCGCGAAGCTATCTCGTACTTCTTCCCCGAGCCGGACAGCCCGCAACAGCCCGATGCCGCGATCTCGCGACAACTGCAGATCAAGCCGCTGCAGGATGGCAACCGCGTCTACCTCGTTACAATCCCCGCAAAGATCCTCACATCGCGCGGCATCACCGACGAGGTTCTCGACGATGGCTACACGGTCTTCCCAGATGCCTCGATCGACGATCGCTTGCTGACGATCGAACTGGAGCGGCCCGACGAGCGAGCAAACCCCTGGAGCGGCCTCGAGAACGAAACGCCAGAATCGCCGACGTCCGACTGGCTGCTCGAAGGGACCAAACCCGACGGCACTGAGCCAGAACCCGCCAACCCGCTTCAGCGGGGTGACTGAGGATGGGTGACGATCTCCACTGCGAACAGTGCGGCAACTCGGTCAGCGAGCAGTTCGCTCGTGTCTTCGGCGACAACTCGAACACGGTCCATGCGTGCTACAGCTGTGAATCGCATCAGGCGATCGAGCGCGGCGCTGCCTCGGATGCAACCCCTGCCATTTCGGGCTCACGCACGCGATCGTCTAACTCGACCAGTTGGGCTCGGAACTCCTGAGTTAATCGCGTGGTCTTGTTGAAACCCCTACACAGTGATGGGTTTCAGAAATAGTGCTGCATACAGAGCATGAGTTCAGCACTCGGCTACCGTTGATTTCACACATTCTCATGTGACCAACTGTTCTGTCGAACATGCTATCAGCCCATCCCCCGTAAGATGCTGATGATCAAAGCTCCAACCCCAACACTGCCGACAGCCAGCACCAGCGCCGAAGCAGTGCTGACCCGCAGTTGTTCGGCAGTATCTGAAAAGAAGCCGTCAACGGGTGGAATAGCACCCAAAATTTGAATCCCAACTAGAGCGAGGATAGCTACAGCCAGTATAGAAACAATAGTACCGACCGCCCGCATATCAGAATCCTCTCGAATCATTCAATAACCACAACCCAACGACACCGAATCCGACGACTATACTTCCGACTACGAAGGGGGTAATATCAACTATGGCAGATTTGATTGCAAAAGGGCCATCTTCAGGCAATATTTTATACATATATGACAAAACCACAACCAACAATAGCGCACCGATTAGGCTCACAGATATTTTCCGCGCCATACCGACGAGATCCATATCGAAAAGGGGTCCTTCGAATTAATAAATCCACTACTACTGACTGATCACTGAATCCCCTGCATTGAGCGATTCGAGCTTAGCTGAATCTACTGGAACTTCGTGCAAGACTCGCGCGCTGTATTCAGCAGACCACTCCTATCAAGCACTGGGAATTTCAACACAGCTAATCGCGAATATTCCTCAGCACGAGATCTCGCCTCGACTACGCGCGCGCGTATACCAGGTTAGATAGGAGAACCGCCCGGGGGGTGGTCAGCCTGCCCGAAATCATGCGAACTACCACCAATCCGGACAAGCGGACACGCCCCGCGTCCGCTTAAGTGATCCCCAGCAGAACGGTCTCGATATGATACAGGACGCGCGGGTACTCCAAGACGAGTTCATCCCCCGCGAGATCGTCCACCGACACGAGCAGATGAATCGGCTCGCCGCCGCCCTCGAGCCCGTTGTCGAAGACGGTACACCGCAGGATGCGCTCCTCGTCGGTCCCTCCGGTGCAGGCAAAACCTGTCTCGCTCGCCACTCGCTCGACAAACTCAACGAACAGCTGCTCGACGTCGACGATCTCGATCTCGAAGGAGATCGGCCAAATGCCACGGGACCGGGAATCAAGTTCGTCCATCGGCCAGATCAAGGAACGCCGCTGAAGAACAAGCACAAGAGCGAGCGCTGGAACAGCATCAGTGCCGGCGTTGCTCGAGTGCTCGATGACTACATCAGCGACCAGCGGGTCGAAAGTTACGATGAACACGGGAGAGAGCCGCTGATTTCGACCAAGCACGGACGAATGACCCATAGCTCGATTCGAACCAAAATGTACCAGGTCTCTCGCCCGTGCTGGTACGGGGACGGGTGTCCGCACGATCGCGAGATCGAGACGTGTGAGGCAACCGAGGTGGGAAAGCGAAGTCGCTGTCCGTCAGCTCGCTCCCCGCACGACTTCCGAAGTGGGAGGCTCACTTACTACAGGATCAAGGAAGTCGACAAGACGGTGGTGAGCGATCGGATGGATGCGAGCGAGAAGGTCCTCGACAAACACTACGATCGCCGATCGGAGCGACAGAAGGCTGAACAGCGCCGTTCGCACCTTCCAGATCTATGATCGGGAGTGAGTTCGGCACTTCTGCGATACGGTGTAGAGGGTTATTTGGGCGGGGAGGGCGGACTTGTCCTACTGACGATTTGTGACCGAGTGTAGATCGACTTTTCTGTCCTCGTGAGCGAAGCGAACGAGGGCTCAGAAGTCGCGCGCAGCGAAGCGAGCACGTCTTCCGGTTTTCACATCGGGGAAGGCGGACTCAGTTTCCATGATTATACACGACGAGCGAAGCGAGTGCGTAGACTCATCAAGAGCGATCCCGACGGTGAGCGAATCGCATCAGCATCGAGGAGATCAACTCGACGGGGCGTCACTCCGAAGCCCGCGTCACGAGTTCGCTCGCGCGCTCGGCGGCCTCGCGTCGGACGCGTTCCTAGTCGAGCGTGAGGAGCTCCCGGTCGCGCATCACCGCGTCGCCGTCGCAGACGGTGTGTCGCACGTCCGACCCCCGAGCGGCGTAGACGAGATGGCGCACGGGATCGTGAATCAGGGTCAGGTGCAGAGCCTCGAAGTCGACGCCGAAGTACATGTCCGCGAAGGTCGTCGTCCCAGAGCGGATCATCTCCACGGTACCGAGTTCAGCGCCGGCGCGGATGTCGGGCCCGGTCAGCTCGGCCTCGATGGGCCAGACATCCTCGCGCAGCCAGGCACCGACCGGCTTGTCGTCGGCGTAGCCTCGAAAGAGCGTCATCGGAGCGTGGGTGTGGGCGCTGACGAAACCGGGGATGACGAGGTCGCCCGTGGCGTCCAGTTCTGTGTCACCCGTGAGATCCGGGCCAACGTCGAGAATCTCACCCGCCGCGGGATCGACCAGCACGTCAGCCTCGCTGGCCGAGAGATCGGGGAGGAGCACCCGTCCGCCGCTGATACGGAGCGTCATGAACGGTGTATCCGGCTGGGGTGGATACTCCGATTGGTTTCGCGTCGGCTCGCGGCGTTTCCAAGTGGTTTTATCCCTCGTTTCGCTCAAGTATATACAATGGGAGACACCGGAGGGCTGCGTGCAGCCAAAACCACGGGCACGTTCATTCTCGTCGGGCTATCGATGTGTATCGTCGGCTGGCTTCTGAGCACGATCGTCCCCTCGCTCGCGGTTCTCCTGTGGCTCTTCGGCATCCCGATCGCCATTTTGGGGCTGCCGATCGGGGCGGTCGTTTGGTTCGCAAGCCGACGCGAGGTCGACGACTGATCGGTCGCGCGCCTGCCGGGGACGACCGAAACAGTGAGCGCGCCGGAGACAATCAGAATCGGAGGTGAGAGGTCGAATCCGGCCCGTCCCCGGAATCGTCGGCATCGTCATCCGCGCTCGGACCGTCGTGGAGATACGTCGCGTCCTCGTCGGTCAGATACACCTGTCCGTCGTCGACGGTGACCTCGATCGAGGCGAGCGTCGACCCGTCGGCGGGGCCGTTTTCACAGTCGCCCGAGCAGCTATCGAATATCGAGCCGTGTTTGGGACAGACGACGCCGCCGTCGCGGACGACGACGCCGACGCCCTCGCGGTACAGTCGTTGGTCTTCGTGGGTGCATCGATTGATCCACGCTTCGATGGTGGAGTCGGCGTCCTCGCAGGGGACGAGGACCACCTCGATGTCTTCGCCGCGACCGTCGCGGGCGGTGAACAGCCAGGAGCCGGAATCCAGCACGGTTTCGACGCTCGTGAGCCGATAGCGCATCGCCATGTCGTCGGGGAGGGCCGTGGACGGTTTCGAACTGTCGGTACCGGCCACCGAGAGTCACCCGGATCCCGGCGGTCGCCGAGAGCGGGCGTCTATCGGCGGTCGACGAACTCGACGATCTGCTCGGCGCACGCGCACTCAAAGAAGCGGGTCGTCGGTGGGTGGCGGGCGAAAGGGCGACAGTCGAAACGATCCGGTCAGGCGTCGGGATCGAACGGCATCGGGAGTTTCGTCTCGTCGCCTTGATCGGC
Organism: Natronomonas salsuginis; assembly: GCF_005239135.1. Taxonomy (NCBI): domain Archaea; kingdom Methanobacteriati; phylum Methanobacteriota; class Halobacteria; order Halobacteriales; family Natronomonadaceae; genus Natronomonas; species Natronomonas salsuginis. The sequence goes on along the minus strand of NZ_QKNX01000003.1, from coordinate 293,057 downwards.
GATCAGGTCATCGAACCCGGAGACGTCGTTGCCGATCAGCTTCGTGCTCGAACCCGACGGGTGAACCGCCTTGGGGTCAAGCCCCGAGGCACTCGGCCTGCTCAGCCTGTAGAGGACCGCCGGACCACTCAAACGGAAACGATCCTAACTGAGAGCGGCCACAGTTCTGGCTGACCCGTCGAACTGGTCGACGCTTCCGACGCGGTGTCGGACGTCGATCGATTTCGACGGTAGCGACGGATCCGGATCGGTCGCGAGGGGGCGCGATAGGGCCCGCACCCGTCCCGGTAAATCGGGCTATAACTAATCCAGGGCGGGGTGTGATGTCGCACCATATGGAGCCACGAGCATCGTCTCTCCGGACGCCGGTCGGTATCGAGCAACAAACAGAGAGGCCCGGGGAGTAATGATCACCACAGCTCGTAAACTCGTCTCGTTATCCCGGGGTGAGCTGCTCTTACTCGGAACGACGACGGTGTTACTCCTCACGAGTCGAGCGTTGCTCACCCTCGTCAGGTTGGATTGGACCCACCGGGCGCTCGATCGGCTCGTTCGCGTCCTCCCGCCTTACGCGTCCGTACGCGATCCGGACACGATTCCGTGGGTAGTCGCGGTTACGGACGCCTACATCCCGATCTACTTTTCGTGTCTCATGCGTGCGCTCGTCGGCGAGCGGCTGTTCGCGGTGAACGGGTACCGAACGCAGATCCACCTCGGCGTGGCCAAAGACGACGAGTTCGAAGCCCACGCGTGGGTCGAGCGTCGCGGGGAGATCGTGATCGGCGAACTCGACGAACACGCCAGATTTCGGCCGTTGGATACGTACTGTCCACCGTGAGCCGGGGGACGGATTCCCCACCTCAGGCGTGCTCGATGCTGCCGTCCTGTATTGAGTGGAGGTGCGCGTACTTCCCGTCGTTTTGAATCAGGTCGTGGTGGGTACCGGATTCGGTGATTCGACCGTGTTCGACCGTGTATATGCGATCGGCACCGCGGACCGTCGAGAGCCGGTGGGCGATGGCGACGACCGTTCGGTCGTCCCCGAGGCGTTCGATCGTCTCGTGGATGCGCCGTTCGAGATCCGAGTCGAGATCGCTCGTCGCCTCGTCAAGGATCAAAAGCTCCGCATCGCTCAACAGGGCGCGAGCGAGCGCGACGCGCTGGCGCTGTCCACCGGAGAGTTTCACGCCGTTGTCCCCGAGGACAGTGTCGTAGCTGGCCGGGAGATCGTCGAGAAAGTGCGCGATCTGTGCGACCTCGGAGACACGTTCTAGATCGCGGTCAGGGACGTCCCGGCCGGTCGTGAGGTTGTACCGGAGCGTGTCGTTGAAGATGTGGGGGTCCTGTCGCACCATCGCCACGTTGTCGCGCCACTCGCGAAGGTCGAACTCCTCGACCGGCGTACCGTTGGCTCGGATCTCCCCGTCGGTCGGATCGTAGGTCCGAGCCAAAAGCGAGACGATCGTCGATTTGCCCGCCCCGGAGGGGCCGACGATCCCGACGAACTCGCCACGGTCGATACGGAGCGAGATATCGTCGAGGACGATCTCACCGTCGTCGTAGGCGAACGACACGTCGTCGAATTCGACGGTGTCGATTCGATCCGGTGCCGGCCGCGTTCCGTCGTCCGGCTCTTGGTTGTCCGCCAGCCGATCAACGAAACGGTGGGTTCTGACGAGGTGCGGCAGGTTCCCCTCGATGGCGTAGATCGCCGAGTTCAGACCGCTGATCCGCGGACCGAGGCGGAACATGGCGAACAGGAACACGCCGAGCGCCGAGATCGACAGCGCGAGGTACGTGATCGCGACGTATATCAGCCCGAACAGGACGATCGCCACGCTGAGTTCGTAGAAGCTTCCGATCGCGATCTGATTTCTGTACAGCGCGATCCGAGAGGTCGTGTATCGATCGACGATCTCGTGAAACTCTTCGAGGAGATGCTCGGTCATCCCGAACAGTTTGATATCACGGATTCCCTGCGTGCCGGCCTGGACGTTCTCCTGGACGCGCTCGTTCGCGCTCGCGACCCGATCGCCGACGGTGTAGCCGGGTTCGATCACGTGACGGATGAGATACGTCAAACCGCCGAAGACGACAGTGGCTAGCACCGTCAGGGCGGGCGCGATGAAGAGCGCGATCGCCGCGTACATCAGACACAACAGCGTCTGCTGGACGAGCGAGAGGATCTGTTGGATGGCTCCGCTGGCGTACTGCGTCTGCGTGATGATAGCGTTCAGAATGTCGTCTGATCCCTCGTCATCGTAATAGGAGACGGTCGCGCCCAAGGCGAGTTCGTAGGCGTGCGTCCGGAGGTACCGCTCGTACTCGACGGTGAGCATCGACGCAAGCCAACTCGAGAGAAACGTCACGGAGTATCGAACGACCATGACGGCCGCGAGCCCGCCGATCAAAAACTCGAGCGTGAACGGGAGCCCGAGCGCCAGATACGCCTCGAGGAAGAGCCCCGTGACACCGCCGGCGTTCTGCGCCGCATCGCCGCCGGCCTGGGCGGCCTCGATGATAGGGAACAGGAACGTGAGTCCGATCCCTTCGAGCAGCGTGCCGAGAAGACTCAACACGAGTACGAAGCCCATGAACACTGGGCGGTGGTGAGCGACCGCCTGCAACGAGCGCAGTTTTTCGGTCGTCGAGATGTCCGGCTCCGTCATATACGCGTACCTGCGAGTACCACAGGATAGTTATGAAGTTGTTATAGAGCGCGACTAACACGAGTCGAGGAGAGCCTCCGACTGAGACGTGTCGTAATCGATGAATAACTATGATGCATCCGTGCCGACGGAAGCGCATGTCCGCAGTCGACACGACCACGACCGTTACGGCGAGCGATCACCCGACGACGACCACCGTCGACGGCGAGTTGATGCTTCTCAACACCGACACGGGGATGTATCAGGGGCTCACCGGCGTCGGCCCCCGAGTCTGGGAACTGCTCCAAGAGCCGACGACGGTGCAGCGGATCGTGGAGACGATCACGGAGGAGTACGACGTGCCGGCCGAGACCTGTGAGCGAGATGTCCTCGAGTTCGTCCGGACGATGGCCGACGAGGAACTCGTCGAAATCGAGCCGTAGGGGAGCGTGTGGTACCGGCGGCGGCCGCGTGTATACATTAGAAGCGGTGAAAGTATCCAAGAAAGCACGTTCTACTGAGCGAGACAATAATCGAATAGAGGTTATAACAATGATAGTACTGGATGAGTGCTATGTGGGTGTCAAACCCATGGAAGACTACGCAGCACCGACGGTCGAAACGTACGGGAGCGTCGAGGAGCTCTCCGAATCGATGGACGACGGCGGCTACGGTGACAACAACTACAACGAGCAGTCGTGATCGGTCGTAACGCGGCCGCCGATGGACGCTCGGGCTGATTCGCAGGACCAGTCCGCGCTCCACACCCTACACGGACACCATTTTTGCAGTCGAACACGGGAGCGCGCCGGCATGCGAAACCGCGAGTTATCAAGCGCATAAATATACTCGACCGAGGTGATAGACGTAGCGCATGTGGGTGGACGCCAGCGAGCGTGCGTGGGTCGACGGAGTATCAACCGAGCGATGCGGAGACGGGAGGTGTCCCCCGTGAGAGCGACCGCGACCCCGTCGTACGCCGCATTCGGGCTGACGGTTCGTTCGGATCTCGACCTCCCGGAGCTTCCGAGACGAGACGGATCGGCGGGCGAGCAAGCGGACGTGACGATCACCGTGGGCGAGATCGGTCGACCCGAGGGCGCGAGGGCCGACGAGGGGACGATCGAGTACGTCGGCCCTGACGAGTACTATCTGACGTTCGAGGTCGTCGATGTCGCGGTTCGGGACGGGCGCGAGATCGTCGTCGCTCCGAAGGGGGACGTGCCGAACGAGGTCCTCAGACACGTCGTCCTCGGGCCGGCGTTCAACCATCTGCTTCACCAGCGCGGACACTTCGTGTTGCACGCGAGCGTCGTCGACGTCGAGGGCTCCGCGGTCGCCTTCCTCGGCGAATCCGGGCAGGGGAAGACGACGACCGCGATGGCCTTCCTGCTGGATGGGTACCGAGTCCTGAGCGATGACGTGGCGACGATCGCGTTCGGCGACGACGGGGCCGCGGTTCGCGGCGGCTATCCCGCGATCAAACTCGATCCGGCGGTCGTCGACCGCTTCGACGTCCCCGTCGGCGAGCCTCGGGGGATCAGCGACGCGCGGGAGCGACACTTCCATCCGCTTCCGTACGAGCAGCCGTCCGAACCGGTTCGGCTGGAGCGCGTCTACGTGCTGGAGGACGGCAAGCGCTTCGAGGTCGCGGGGTTCAGCCCCGAGATGCGGATGATGAAACTGATCGAGAACACCTACACTGCCGGGCTGCTTTCGGACGACGCGACCGCGGTCTCGAACTTCGGTCAGTGCGCCAAACTCGCGGCGGCGGTCGACGTCAAACGCCTCCGACGGCCGCGCAATCTCGGGGGGTTGCCGCGGCTCGTCGAGCGAGTGATCGGGGACCTCGAAGACACATGTTGACCGAGGCGACCCCGGAGTTCGAACTCCTCGCGCGGTGTGTCCGACCCGACGGTGCGGTGGCGACGGGCGAGCGCCTCGACGCGGTGCTCGCCCGAGACCCCGACTGGGATCGAGTCCTCGAGCTAGGCCGGCGACACGGCGTCACGCCGCTTTTGAACCGGGGCGTACAGGAGCTCGACGCGTCCGAAGCCGGGATCGGCGTTCCGGAGCGCGTTCGGTCGGCGCTGACCGAGCGGACCAGATCGACCGCGATGCGCAACATCCGGTCCGCATCGGAGCTTCGCGAACTCCTTGAAGCGTTCGAGGCGCGCGGCGTTCGCGCGCTCCCGTTCAAGGGGCCGGTGCTCGAAGCGTTCGCCCACGGCGAGATCGGAATGCGCGCGTACGGGGACCTCGACGTCCTCGTCCCTCGCGAGGACGTTACCGCGGCCGTGGACGTGCTCGAGGCCGCCGGGTACGAGTGGGTGGACGCGCCGAGACTCGACGACGCGGCGATCCTTGGCGGGCCGTTCACGAAGCCGCTGGTGGCCGAGTACGAACTGCAGCGCGACCGGGCGAACGTCGAGGTTCGGTGGCGCATCGGCGACGCCGACCAGCCGTTCGCGCCGGACGTCGAAACGTGCTGGGAGCGCCGGGAGACGGTCGCGGTCGCCGGCTACGACGTCCCCGCGCTCGCCCCCGAGGATCGGCTCCGAATGCTGGCGTTTCACGGCACCAAACACAAGTGGCACCTCCTGAAGTGGGCCTGCGACTTCGTCGCGGCACTGGCGGCGACCGACGTGGACTGGCCGGATCTGCTCGCGGAAGCGCGGCGGCACGGCGACGAGAGACGGCTGCTCATCGGGGCGGCGCTGATCGATCGGCTCTTCGACGTATCCGTTCCCGACGCCGTTCGCTCGCGTGTCGAGGCCGACTCGCGCGCCGATCGCCTCGCCGCGGCGGCCGTCGAGGAGCTCTGCGCGGAGCGGACGACCCGCCCCGAGCGGCGCGATCGGGTCGCCTACACGGCGCGGGCGACCGACTCGGTCGGCGATTCGCTGCGAACCGTGCTGTACCACTCGCGGCTGCACCCGGGGCTCTCGGAGTACCGACTCGTGCCCCTGCCGGGCGCGCTCCACCCGATCTACTACCTCGTCCTCCCGCTTCGACTCCTCGCCGAGCGGTCGCCGTTCTCGCTCGGTGAGGCGCGGGACGAGGGGCCGATCGACCGGGTGTGACCGATCATGCCTCGGGCTCGTAGCCGTGCGCGTCGTCGACCGTGGGCGCGCCGATCGCCAACGCCCGGACGGGGGCGTCGGCGTCCTCGGGGTTGTGCGCGCGGTGGGCGTTGCCGGGGTCGACGACCAACACCTCGTCGGCGTCGACAACGAACTCGCCCCTAGGCGTCTCGACATGGAGCGTCCCTTCTAGGACGTAGAACGCCTCCGTCTGTTCGTCGTGATAGTGATACCGCAGCGGGAGCTGTTGGCCCGGTTCGGCCTCGTAGACGCGGAGCCCGAAGGGCGCGTTCTGAAAGTCGAGGCCGGCGGCGACGCTGATCGATCGCACGTCCGCGTCTCGGTTGTCCCACTGATCGAGGTCGGAGACTGCAATGTGATGGTAGCTCATACCACACGTTCCACACGGGGGTCTTAGAACGTTTCGGGGCGGGGATCGTGTCGGGGGCAACGGCCGAGAACCGACGGGAACAGATACGGTGGCGGAACGCGGAGCGTCGACAATGCAGGTCGAACACGAGATACCAGTCGACGGGAAGACTGTCTCGGCGGTTCACCACGAGGCGGCGAGCGATGGCGACCAGTGGCTCGTTTTCTGTCACGGGTTTCGCAGCGACAAGACGGGAAGCTACGAGACGCGGTGCGAGCGCGCGGTGGAGGAGGGCTACCACGCCGTCCGGTTCGACTTCCGGGGGAGCGGCGAGTCCGACGGCGCGTTCGCCGACGCGACGCTGACGACCCGGATCGACGACCTGCTCGCCGTGGTCGAGCGGTTCGATCCGCCGTCGTACGCACTGTTCGGCTCCAGTTTCGGAGCGAAGGTCGCGTTTCACGCGGCCGCACGGGCGGGCCGACCGAGCGGGATCGGCGAACCGGTCGTGATCGTCGCTCGAGCGCCGGTGACGTACAATCGCGCGTTCGACGAATACCGCGAGATCATCGACTCCGAAGGCGTCCTTCGGTACGACGCCGACCACGCGATCGACCGCCGCTTTTTCGACGACTTCGACGGGTACGCGTTCGCGGACGTGGTGGACGCGCTCGATCTCCCGGTGGCGCTCTTTCACGGGAGCGACGACGAGTCGGTCCCGATCGCCGACACCTTCGAGGCCGCCGCGGCGCTGGACGCCGACGTGCTCGTTGCGAAGTACGCGGGGGAGGGCCACCGATTCTCCCGGGCCGGCGAGAAACGACTCCGGGCGCAGACGTTCGGTTGGTTGTCGACCGTCTGGCCGGCGGCCGGACCCGACTGAGCTACCGAACCGATATCCACGAACGTGTCCAACACGCCGCAGTCCATCGGTTGAAAGGTCGGCCCCATTATTAGCGCTCCGCCACGAACGACGGATGAGGCCGTCGGAGCCGCGGCGGGCCGACCGGCGCGACCGACGGAGGGGAAACAGCGATGACACTGCTCACACGCGTCCGAACCCTGCTCGGGAACGATACTGTCTACGAGTGCCGCCACTGCGGGACGACGCTGGAGTCGGAACTCGACGAGTGTCCGACCTGCGGAAACGGCACGGTCGCCCGCTACGAGATCCGGTGACGGAGACTCGCGGCGGGTTTTTGATACTGCGGTCCCGTAGTCACGGCAATGACTCGACGGCCGACGGTCGCCATCGCCCTGCTCGTGGCGGTGGTGCTGGCCGGATGCACTGTCGGCTACCAGCCGGGACTCCCCGACCGGCCAACCTCCCCGACCGAGGAGCACCTCGGCACCTACGACGGCTACCGCTACGACGAGACGATCGAGATCGATCAGTCCGACGGCCTCACGGATCGCGAAACCGAGGCCGTCGTCTCGCGGGCGATGGCTCGCGTGCAACTGCTCCGAGGGCTCCGCTTCGAGGAGGACGTCGAGGTCGAACTCCTCACCCGCGAGGCGTTCCGCGAGGAGTACGACGACGTCTGGCGCGCGCCCGACGAGGACGTACGGGCGCTCGACAACGCCCAGTACGAGGCGCTGTTTCTGGTCGGCCCCGACGAGGATGTCGTCGATGTCCGCCGAGGGAATCGCGGCGGGACGGTGCTCGGCTTCTATCAGCCCAGCACCGAGCGGCTCGTCATCGTGAGCGGCAACGACCCGGCGACGCTGGACGACGAGTTGACGCTCGCCCACGAGTTGGTCCACGCCTTACAGGACCAACACTTCGATCTGGGGTCGATCGAGGCGACGACGCTCGACGGGACGAACGCCCGAAACGGGCTGATCGAGGGCGACGCTTCGGTGGTCGAGCAGGCCTACGAGCGCAACTGCGAGACGGGCGAGTGGCAGTGCGTCGAGACGGATGTGAGTTCCGGCGGCGGGCTGTCGCCCGATTTCCACTGGGGCGTGTACTTCCTCGGGTTCTTCCCGTACGCCGAGGGGCCGACGTTCATCGACCACCACCGCGAGGCCGGCGGCTGGGACACGGTCGACCGAATGTACGACGAGTACCCGACGACGAGCGCCGAGATCGTCCGCCCGGCGAGCTACGGGACGGACGCCTACGGCGACGTGATCGTCCGCGACCGACACGACGGTGGCTGGGAGCGCGTCCGGGTCGAGAACGGCTCCGACGCCGCGAGCGTCGGGCGAGCCGGGCTCGCGACGATGTTCGCCTACACCGCCTACGCCGGCGATTCACCGAGCGTCGTCGACAGGGAGGCGTTCCGAAACGCCGGAGCGGACGGCCTCGATTCGACGCGGCCGTACACCTACGACGTCCCCTACACCGAGGGCTGGTACGGCGACCGCCTCCACGCCTACGAGCGAAACGGCGAGACGGCACACGTCTGGAACGTGACGTTCGACGACGCCGAGAGCGCGAGAGTGTTCGCGGAGGGGTACGGACGGGTCGCGGCCCACTGGGACGGCGAGCGGGCCGACAAACCGGCCGGCGGAACCGTCTGGACGTTCGACGAGCTGGGTCGGTTCGACGGCGCGGTCTGGATCGACCGCGACGGGAACGCGGTCACCGTCGTGAAGGCACCCTCGGTGTCGGCGCTGGGCGAGGTGTACGCGCCGGCGGCGGCGGACGGAACGGGAGCGCAACCGAGCACACGCGCTCCACCGGCATCTGCTGTCGCGGATTGACGCGGGACGGACACAACACCGTCGCGCTCTTTAGTGACCCGCGTCTACGGACGGGCGATGGCGAACATTACCTTGTACGAACTGCCCGGCTGTCCGTACTGTGCGAAGGTCGTCGACAAGCTGAACGAACTCGGTCTGGAGTACGATAGCATCGAAGTCCCGCGAGCGCACGGCGAGCGGACCGAAGTCGAGAACGTGAGCGGTCAGACCGGCGTCCCGGTCATCGTCGACGAGGAACACGGCGTTGACGGGATGGCCGAGTCCGACGACATCGTCGCCTATCTCGGCGAGACGTACGGGGCCTGAACGGCGAAGAGCGGACTACAGCGCCTCTTTGTACGCTTCGAGCGTCTCCTCGACGTCAGATTCGGTGTGGCCGTAGGCGACGAAGTTCGCTTCGAACTGATTCTGCGAGACGAGGATTCCCTGTTCACGCATCGCCGGCCGGAACAGCCGGGCGTACCGGTCGGTTTCGGCGCGGCGCACGTCGGTCCCTCGCTTCGGGCAGGCGTCGTACCGGCTACACGCGTGATCCTGCCGGCAGCCGTTCGCACAGCACTCGTCCTGCGGTGCGCCGTCGGCGCGGGTGAAGACGAGTTTGAACAGCGAGTCCGAGCCGACGACGGTGTACTCCGGAGCGTGGTCGGCGACGATGTCGGAGAGCCCCTCGCGGAGCCGTCGACCCAGCCCGTTGACGTGATCGTACACGTCGTTCTCCGCACAGAATCGCAGCGTTTCGAGGCCGGCGGCCATCGTCACCGGGTGTCCCGAGAACGTCCCGGCCTGAAACACGTCGCCCGCGGGCGAGAACTGCTCGACGTACTCGGTCTTGCCGCCGATCGCGCCCACCGGGAAGCCGCCGCCGATGATCTTCCCGAACGTCGTGAGGTCCGGATCGATATCGAACTTCCCCTGCGCACACTGGAGGCCGCCGACGCGGAAGCCGGTGATGACCTCGTCGAAGATCAACAGCGAGCCGTACTCGTCACAGAGGCTCCGGAGCTCGTCGTGGTAGCCGTCCTCGGGGTAGACGATCCCCATGTTCGCCTGAATCGGCTCGACGAGCACCGCCGCGATATCGTCGCCGTGCGTCTCGAAAGCGGCCTCCGCAGCGGCGGGGTCGTTGAACGGCACCGGAACCGTGTGGTCGGCGAACGCCTGCGGAACGCCGGCGCTCGATGGCTTGGGATCGTCGGCGTCGCCCGACACGAGCGTCGTCTCCTGTGCGCCGTGGTAGCCGCCCTGCATGATGAGGATCTTGTTTCGCCCCGTGATCGCGCGCGCGAGGCGGCAGGCCGACACCGTCGCTTCGGTCCCACTGTTGACGAAGCGGATCATCTCGACGCTCGGGACGTGCCGGCAGACGAACTCCGCGTGTTCGACCTCGATTTCGGTCGGCATGCCGTACATCGGTCCCTCGGCGGCCCGCGATTGGACCGCGGCCTGCAGCCCCTCGGGCATGTCGTGACCCAAGAGGAGCGGGCCGAGCCCCTGTATCCAATCGACGTACCGGTTGCCGTCGGCGTCGATCACGTGGCCGCCGTCGCCGCGGTCGACGAAGATCGGATACGGCTGCGGCGCGGCGCGGACCGAGGAGTTGACGCCGCCGGGCATGACCGACAGCGCCCGATCGTACAGCGACCGCGAGGCTTCGTGGTTCATGTCATGCCCTTCTCCCCGTGCCCCGAAAGGCTTACTGTCAAGTCCCATCGCCGGTCACGAGATGCCGTCGTTCGGGGACATCCACACGGACGTCCAACATACGGCCCGATAGTAGGCCGAATGATCCGAATTTTGCGGTGGGAAAGCGAGTATTGCAGGGTTCGATCGAGCGATATACGTCGGTGTCGTACGGCCGCGTGCCGCGACGGTCGCGGTATCGGTCGCGCACAGCGCTCTCAACACGAACCGAAACGGCTGGCATCCGTCGGTTCCTCCGTGGGGTCCAACCCGGACCCGATTTTCCGCGCCGAACGCTGACGCCGGAACCCTTTCGACCCCCGTCCGCGCAGGTGGGTCGATGACGCTCAAGAGCTTAATACACCGTCTGCGAGGGTGGGTCATGGTACGATTCGCCGTGAACACGCACAGACGTGCCCCGTACAAGCGATTCAATTTCAGCGTCCAGTGGGACGGCCGACCGGTCCCGGGGATCACGCGGGTGAGCGGACTCCGACGGACGACGGAACCGGTCGCCGACCGAAGCGGCGGCGGGTCGAACGCCTCCGAGACGAGTCCGGGGCTGACGAGCCACGACCCGATCGTGCTCGAACGCGGACGGACTCAGGATCGATCCTTCGAGGAGTGGGCGAACAAGGTCCACAGCGTGGGCGCGCACGGGAAGGTCTCGCTCAAAGACTACAAGAAGAACGTCATCATCGCCCTGGAGAACGAGGCCGGACAGCAGGTGATGGCGTTCGACGTGTACGGCTGTTGGCCGTCGGAGTACACCGCGCTGGGCGATCTCGACGCGGCGGCGTCGGGAACCGTCACCGAATCGATCACGCTCCAACACGACGGTTGGGAGCGCGACGACGAGGTCACCGAACCCGAGGAGCCGTCGTTCGAAAAGGAGTGACCGCGGTTAGGGCGGCGTCGAGTCCGGGATCGGACAGTCGTTCTCCCGACGCATCGAAACGACGGTGTCAGTGTCGATCCCGCACACGTCGGGATCGTCGTGCAGTTCGCGGAGGCAGGCCCCGATCGCCGCCACGTTCTCGAACAGCCCGATCGCGAAGACGCTCTCGGGGCCGCTCGTGTGATACACCGTGGTGAACGCGGAGCGCGAGCGAAGCCGATCGGTCACGCGATCCACCGCGCCGAGATCGACGCGAAGCCGGAAGATGATCGTCTCGTAGCCGAGTTCCGCGTAGTCAACCATGGCGGTGTAGCCGTCGATCGCGCCGCGTTCCTCGAGCGCCCGGACTCGCTTTTGCACCGTCGTCGGCACCGCGTCGATGGCCGCCGCGACATCGCGAACGTCGGCGCGACCGTCGCGACACAGCGCCGCGACGAGTCGCCGATCGAGCGCGAGCGATTCCGCGTCCGGTTCCATCGTCGGCACGCTCAGACCGCGTCGGTGCCGACCTCGTCCGTTCGGATCTGGTACGCCTCCTCGACCGGCAGGATGAACACCTTGCCGTCACCGGGTTCGCCGGTCTTGCCGCCCTCGCACATCGCCTCGGCGACGTCCTCGGCCGGGATGTCGGCGACGACGCACTCGACTTTGACCTTCTGGTGGAGGTCGACGCTGTACTCCTCGCCGCGCCACTGGCCGGTCTTCGCCGGCTGGGAGCCGCGGCCGGAGACGTTCGTGACGGTGAGCGAGGGGGCGCCGATCTCGGCGAGGCCCTCCTTCACATCCGAGAGCTTGTCGGGGCGGATGTACGCCATAACCATCTTGATTTCGCCGTCGTTCGGCAGTCCGCCGTCGGATAGGATCCTGTCCGACGAGGATCGATTCGCGTCGTCGCTCACCTCACCGCCATCCGCGCGGATGCGTTCGTCGACGCCACCGTCGGTGCGGATGACGCCGTTGTCGTCGCCGGTGACGCTACCGCCGTCGGTCGCGATCGCGTCCTGGCCGCCGAACTCGGGGTAGGTGTCGACGCCGTGTTCCGAAACGTCGAGCCCGTCGCGTTCGTGGTCGGGCGAGACGCGCGCCTGGCCGATCGCCTTGAACACGCCCCAGACGAGCGCCGTCGCAGCGACCGTCCAGATCGTGATGACGAGCGTGCCGGCGATCTGCGGGACGAACATCGACGCTTCGACGCTCAGGATGCCGCCGGGGACGACGCCCGCCCCGATGGGCGTCCCGCCGGTCGACCACAGCGGGAAGAGGACGATACCGAGCGCGCCGGCGCTCCCGTGGACCGGGAAGACCGCACAGACGTCGTCGATCTTGAGTCTCTTCTCGACGAACTCGAAGACGAGCGGGAGCTGGGCTCCGGCGAGGAGGCCGAGCATGAGTCCGCCCACCGGGGTGAGCACGTCCGCCGTGCCCGTCACGCCGACGAGGCCCGCGAGCATGCCGTTGGCGACGTACAGCGTGTCGACCTTCCCGGTTCGGGCGAGCGCCATCGCACCGGCACCGAGCGCGCCCATCGCCATGCCGAGCGTGGTGTTCATCGCGACGCGACCGACGATCTCCCAGCCGGCCCCGAGGACGACCTCGCCGCCCTCGACCGCGAAGACGTTTACCGAGGTGCCGACATTGAATCCGTACCAGCCGAAACACAGGATGAGCGTTCCGAGGACGGCGAACGTCATCGAGTGACCGGGGATGACGTTCACGGAGCCGTCGTCGTTGAACCGACCCATGCGCGAGCCGAGCATGTACGCCGCAGTTAAGCCCGCGATCCCACCGACGCCGTGGACGATCATGCCGCCCGCGAAGTCGTGGAATCCGAGGCTGGCGACGAAACCGCCGCCCCACGTCAGCCCGGTGACGACCGGGTAGATGACCGCGGCGACGAGGAACGTGTAGGTGACGTACGCGCGGAGTTTCGCGCGACCGGCGACGGCTCCGGAGACGATCGTCGCCATCGTCATCGCGAAGACGGCACCGAACAGCCAGTTGACCCAACCGAAGTTACCGGCACCGAACTGGCTCAGCGGCCCGTAGCTGCCGCCGGAGCCGGTCAACACCGCGACGACTCCGGAGACCCCCGCACCGAGGATGAAGAACACGACGACGCCGACCGACCACGTCAGCATGTTCTTCGTCAGCTGGTTCGCGACGTTCTTCGATCGGACCTGTCCGGCCTCCAACATCGCGAAGCCGGCGTGCATGAAGAAGATGAGGAACGTCACCACGAGGATCCACAGCCAGTTGACCCCCTCGGCGATCGCCTCGGCCCCGGTCTGGATCGGCACCGCTTCGATCATCGTCCCACCTCCGGACTGTCACGGATAACATTTCCATACACGTCCATACTTTTCCAAATTTTCGCCACGTTTGTGTTCTGCATTACGTGATAGCCTCATGAAAGAGATCTATATAAATGTTGGAGTTTACATAGACCCATATTTTACTGATTATGTGGACAGTCGTCAGATATAGGTGATAATAATAGTAATATAAGGTCGTTCCTCGTCAGAAAGTCCGCGGTCTTCGGCGTCGATTTCTGGACGAACGTCAGCCTCGAAACCCGTCGAATTCTCGTTTTTCACCCAAAATCCGCTCGCGCGCGCACCCCGATGGCGAACGCTCGCTACAGGAGCTCGGCGATGTCTTCGGCGAAGTACGTGACGATCAGATCCGCGCCGGCCCGCTTGATCGACAGCAGCGACTCGTGGGCGACCTCCTCGAGGGAGAGCCAGCCCCGGTCGGCGGCGGCGTGCAGCATGGCGTACTCCCCGGAGACGTTGTAGGCGGCCACGGGGTGGTCGTACTCGCGGCGGAGATCGGCGAGGATATCGAGATACGGCAGCGCGGGCTTGACCATCAGTACGTCCGCGCCCTGCTCGACGTCGAGGGCGATCTCGCGTCGCGCCTCGCGCGCGTTCGCGGGGTCCATCTGGTAGTGGCGGCGGTCGCCGAACGCCGGCGCGCCGTCGGCGGCGTCGCGAAACGGCCCGTAAAACGCGGACTCGTACTTCGCGGCGTAAGACATGATCGGCAGGTTCTCGAAGCCCGCCCGGTCGAGCGCTGCCCGGATCGTCCCGATCATCCCGTCCATCATTCCCGAGGGGGCGATCATGTCCGCGCCGGCCTCGGCGTGCGAGACCGCGATCCGATCGAGCAGCTCCAGGGTCGCGTCGTTGTCGACGGTCAGGTTCGGATCGGTTTCGGCCCCGTCCTCGAGGACGCCGCAGTGGCCGTGGTCCGTGTACTCGCAGAGACAGAGGTCGGTGATGACGTAGGCGTCCGTCTCGGCGGATATCTCGCGGACGGCGCGCTGGACGACGCCGTCTTCAGCCCACGCGCGCGTCCCCATCTCGTCTTTCGACTCGGGGATACCGAACATCATGACGGCCTCGACGCCCGTCTCCATGACTTCGAGCACCCAGTCGGCGCTCTCGTCGACCGGAACGCGCTCGTGGCCGGGCATCGAGTCGATCTCGACCCGTTCGTCGGTCGTCGCGTCGACGAAGATCGGGGTGACAAGATCCGTCGGCGACAGCGTGGTTTCGCTGAGAAGCGGCCGAACGCCGTCCGTCCGGAGCCGCCGGGGACGATCGCGTGGTTCCATACCCGCGATTATATCCCGACTCTGATATGGGTTGTCGTCGCCGGGCGAACTGTCCTGCATCTTCAAAACGTCCCCGCCCGAAGCAGGGGTATGAACGCACAGCCGGATGCAGGTATCTACGCCAGACGATCGCCGTATCTGGAGCGTTACGTCCAGATCGGCGGCGCGAGCGGGCGGGTGCTCTCGGTGTCGTTCCCGGAGACGCCCGAGGACGACGCCGGAGACGACCACCCGCTGTTGGATCGGATCGAGGCGTACCTCGAGGGCGAGCCCGAGGACTTCGACGACGTGGACGTTGCGATGACGATGGCGACCAACCACCGGGAGGTCTTGGAGTCGGTCCGGACGATCCCCTACGGCGAGAGCGTGACGGTACGCGCGCTCGCGGGGATGGTTCCCGGGCTCGACCCCGAATCGGAGGACGACGGCATCCTCGTTCGGACCGCGCTCGACGAGAACCCGACCCCGCTCATCGTCCCGGATCACCGGATCTCGGACGGACCGAGCGCCGCGCCGCCGCCGGTCGAACAGCGGCTCCGGTCACTCGAAGGGCTCTAGTCGGTAACGACGTCGACGCCGGTGATCTCGAAGCGCGCGCCGCCGTCGACGCTTTCACACACGTCCACGTCCCACCCGTGTGCCACCGTGATCTCTCGAACGATCGAGAGGCCGAAGCCCGTCCCGTCGTCGGCCGTCGTATAGCCCGATTTGAAGACGGATTCGCGTTCGTCTTCAGGGATGCCAGGACCGTCGTCGGCGACGTAGAAGCCGCCGGGGAGCACCCCAACAGCGATCGTCACTTCGGATCCGGCATGTTCTATCGAATTTCGGATCAGGTTGCTGAACAGCTGTCGAAGGCGGTTCTCGTCTGCCATGACGCTGCCAGTGGCTTCGATCCGTATTTCGGCGTCGGCCGTGGCGGTCGTCTCCCAACACTGTGAGACGCAGGTCGCGAGATCGACCGCCTCGAGCTCGTCTATCGCCCGCCCCTGTTTCGCCAGCGCGAGCACGTCATTTATCAGTTCGTCCATCCTCTCGTGCGCGTGCGAAACGGTCTCGAAGTGTGGGCTTTCGCAGTCTTCGGCCGCCAACTCGAGATGACCCGACGCCACGCTCAGCGGATTCCGAAGGTCGTGGCTGATGACGTCCGCGAACTCCGCCAGCTGTTCGTTCTTCCGGCGGAGGCGATCTTCGGCCCGTTTTTGTTCGGTGATGTCGATGTACGCTCCGAGCGCCTCGTCGCACTCCTCGCCGGCGAGCGGCGTGGCCTCGAGCAGAAACGTCCGAGTTTCGCCGGCGGCGGTCCGGCGGATCACCTCTCGGTGGACCGAGTCTCCTCGAAGGATTCGGTCGTTGACGTCGCGTGCCGTTTCGGAGTCGGCGTCATCGACGATGTATTCGTCTAGCGACGATCCGGCCAGTGTCTGTTCGGCGAAGCCGAACTTCGCATCGAAAGCCTCGTTGGTCCGTGCGACGATCGGCGTCTCCCCGTCGAAGGACGTGAGTACGAGCGGCACAGGGACGGCATCGAGCAAACTGGCGAACCGATCCCGCTCTCGCCCGAGCCGTTCGCGATACGTCTTCAGTTCGGTGATGTCCTCGTTGACAGCGACGAACCGAGTGATCTCGCCGGACTCGTCGGTGACGGGCGAGATCGTCTGGTTGGCCACGTATTGGTCGCCGTGTTTGCGCTCGTTGATTATTTCGCCCTCCCAGACGTCGCCCATGAGGATGGTATCCCAGAGTTCTTGATAGAAGCGGTCGTCGTGAGCACCCGACTGGAGGATGTTGGCGTTGTTCCCGACCGCTTCCTCAGCGGTGTACCCCGTCTGCGCCTCGAAGGCGGGATTGACGTACTCGATGGTCCCATTGATGTCCGTCCAATATATCGAGTGACCGGCGCTCTCGACCACCTCCCGAAACGTCCCAAGATCGGCGTCAGTCCCCGATGAGGCCTCCTCGAAACCCATCGTGGGAACCGTACTCGCTGGAGAGTGTAATAATTACGCATCCTCTTGGGAACTCCCGTGGACCCACACGGCTCGGTGTTGTTTGGCGGTGGTCGCCGCACGGGGGCTATGGGTCATCGACGGAGCGTATACGAGCGCGCAAACTCACAGCGAAACGCGATTTCGCCACGGATCGGACGGCGAGCGCGGAATCGGCGGCCGCCTCACCCCTGCTGTCGCTCCAGCGGCCACTCGAGCGCCGTCTCCAGGTCGTGCGGGATGTGGCCGCCGTACTCGGCGGCGCGCTCGCGGTAGGCGTCGAGGTCCGAGCGGAAGGAGGGGTCGGCGACCTCGACGATCGCGTCGGCACGCTCGCTCGCACCGAGCCCTCGGAGGTCGGCGACGCCGTGTTCGGTCACGACGATGTCGATGTCCTGTTCAGTGTGGTCGACGTGCGGGGCCATCGGGACGATCCGCGAGATATCGCCGCCCGCAGCGGTCGAGGGCAGCGCGACCACGGTCACGAGGCCGGCGCGGTTGAAGTCGCCGCTCCCGCCGACGCCGTTGAGCACCCGCGTGCCGTTGACGTGCGTCGAGTTGGCGTGCCCGTAGATGTCGACTTCGAGCGCGCTGTTGACCGCGACGACGCCGAAGCGCCCGATAAGTTCGGGGGCGTTCGAGACGCAGACGGGCCGAAGCACGACGCTGTCGGCGTATGAGTCCATTGAGGAGAACAGCTGATCCTGCCCGTCCCGCGTCAGCGCGAGCGTCGTCGCCGACGCGGTCCGAAGCGTTCCCTCGTCGATCAGATCGAGGAGGCCGTCCTGAATCACCTCGCCGAAGTAGACCAGCTCGCGGTCGACGTCGAGGTCGCCGAGCGCGCGCATCAGCGCGTTCCCCATCGCGCCGACGCCGAACTGCAGGCGGATCGACTCCGTCATCGTCGGGTTCGTCTCGGCCTCGGCTTCGAGCCACTCGCCAAAGTTCGCGCCGATCGCGAGATCCACCTCCGTCGGCTCCCGGAAGTCGTAGGTCGAGTCGCGGCGATCGGTCTCGACGACGGCGACGAGGTCGTCGGGGTCGAAGCGAACCTTCGGGTCGCCGATCCGGCCGCCGGGCTCCGAGAGCGGAATCGGCTCGCGGTCCGGCGGCGCACCGGGCAGGTAGATGTCGTGGAGCCGTTCGAGGTCGAGCGGCTGTTTGCGGTTCACCTCGACGATGAGTTCGTCGGCGGCCGCGACGTAGGAGACGGTCGCGCCGATCGACGGCGACGGAATGAACCAGTCCTCGCCGACCGCGACGGCCTCGACGATGGCGACGTCGACACCGTCGACCGCGCCGCCGAAGCGCACCTCATCGCCGAGCTGTGAGACGTGCCGATCGTGGAACGCGACGCGGCCGTCGTTGGCCGCCTCGCGGACGGCTGGCGTGCCGAGGTACGGGAACCGTCTGACCAGATCGCCCGATTCGACGAGTGCCGTGTCGATCTCCTCGCCGACGCTCCCGCCGGTCAGGATCGTCAGGCCGCGACGTTCGCCCGCCGCGGCGATTGCCTCGGGGACGGCTTTCGGGTAGCCGACGCTCCCAAAGCCGCTCGTCGCGACCACCGCGTCCTCGGGGACGAGTTCGGCCGCCTCCTCGGCGGTCCGGATCGGCACGTCGCCGTGGAACCGTTCCTCGGTCGTCACGCGTGTCTCCCCCTCACCGCTCGTCGTCCGGCCACCGCGAACGGCGTTGTCGGAGCTGTGTCGACGTTCATACGCGATCCGACGGCAGTGGAGAACAAAAATCCCTACGGCTGGCGACCGTTGGCGGTGGCGTCGAGTAAGCGTTCGTAGACGGCCCACGAGGCGTCGCCGTCCGGCTGTCCGGCGGGGCAGCCGTCGAGCTCGACGCCCGCGCCGGTATCGACCGTTCCGACGGCCGAAACCGTTGTTCCCCTGTTTCGGAGGGCGGCGAGAACCGACTTGGTGTCGGCCGGATCGACCGCGACGACGAGCGTGCCGGAAGTCGTCGCCCGCCACGGATCCATCCCGAGCGCCTCGCAGGCGGCGTCGATGCCGGCCAGCCGCGGCACCGCCTCGGCGTCGATCGAGAGCCGAACGCCGGCTCCGTCGGCGACCTCGTGAAACGCGCCGAGGAGGCCGCCCTCCGTCGCGTCGTGCATCGCCGTCACGTTTCCAGCAGCGGCGGCGGTGAGCGCATCCCGCACCGCGCCCACGTCGTCGAGGCGCGATTGGGCCGTTTCGAGGGCGACTGGTGGGAGATCGATCGCCTCGGGAAACAGCGTCGTCAACAGCCCGACCGCCTCGACCGCCGGCCCCTTCGTCACGAGGATATCGTCGCCGGGGCGCGCGCCGTCTGGTCGCACGATCTCGTCGGGATCGCCGACTGCCATCCCGGTCGCCGCGCCGACCCACGGGAACGAACAGCCGGCGTACCGGGCGGTGTGGCCGGTCACGATCGAGATACCGAGATCGCGACACTCCTCGTGGATGGCCCCCCACACCCGGTCGAACTCGTCGTCGGTCATCTCCGGCGGGAGCGAAAACGAGATCGTCAGGTGCGTCGGCGGCAGACCGGAAACCGCCACGTCGGAGAGGACGATCCCGATCGCGAACTCCCCCGCGCGTTCGAAGCCCAACTCGGGGAGGATCGAGATCGGGTCGGTCGCCGTCACGAGGGCGCGATCGCCGACGTCGACGATCCCGAAATCGACCCCGTGTTTCGGGCCGAGCGCCACGTCGTCGCGCGGCGCGCCGAGTCGGGAGGCGATCCGAGTCTCGAAGAACGCCCGCGAGATCTTGCCGGTCGTCATTGAGCGACGGTTCGGGCGCGTCCCCGTCAATCTGCCGACGATCGGCAGGGCAGACCGGAAGAGCCAAACGCAGACGCGGGCCGCTCGCCGCGTGACAAAACACTAATCGGCATCGAACCCCCCAGTTCGGGTATGAATCACCCGAGTGAGTGCCGGTCGGTCGAGCAGTTCGTTCGAGAGCGGGAGGGGACTCCATGGTAGGAGAGTTCGAGCGCCCGCCGCAGGGCGAGTTCGAGCGGGAGATCCGGTCGTTCCCGGAGTTCTTCGATCGACTCGAACTGCAGGGTGCGCTCGACATCTGGGACGCCGTCAACTCCGAGACGGAGATCGAAGGGCTCGTCTACCACCACCGCGGGATCCAGGTGCCGAGCTACGAGGGGCGGTTCGTCTACGAACCGACCGACGGCGAGTACGACACGCAGGCGTTCAGCATCGAGTTCGGCACCGTCGGGCCGCGAAGCGTCTGGGCGGTGTTCGACGGGAGTCTCTCGTGGGACATCTACCTCCTCCTCTACGAGGAGGGGGCGGTCGTGGCGTGGATGAGCGACGCCGAGTTCGAGGCCGAAGAGGCCGGTCGGTTCCGCTCGAAGGCGGCCGCGGTCGAGGCCGGCCAGTTCACCTTCGGGACGTTCTTCCGGTTCGGCCCCGACTGGGTCGAACGCGAGGAGTGGGGACTGCGCTCGACGGCCCCGGCGATGATACAGACCGGGGACGGACAACTCCTGACGCCGGAGACGGAATCTGAGTTCTACGAGAACGCCCACGCGATCCCCGACGAGTTTCGCCCCGCCGTCGAGACGGGCGCGCCGCCGTTTTACGGCCTGCTCGACGCCGGGCTGTCGGTCGGTCCGGAGTAGAGACGGTCACTCGACACCGGACGGGTCGTACCCGATACCCTCGAGGACGGTGAACTCGACCGCGTTGACGACGTAGTGAGCGACGGCCACGACGAGCAGACTCCCCGTGAGAACGAACACCGACGCGAGAGCGACGCCGAAGACGCCCGTGGCGACGACGCCGACGCGGCCCTGTGCGCCGTGGCCGAGGGCGAAGGCGATCGAGGAGGTGATCGCCAGCAGCCACGGCGAGAGCTCGAAGCCCGTCGAAAACGCGCCGATCAGTATCGCTCGAAACAGCAGTTCCTCGAAGCCGGCGATGATTGGGAGGACGACCCCGAGGAGCACGACCCAACCGCTCGACGAGTCGGGCGCGAGCAGTTCCCGAAGGGCCGCGCTCGGGTCGGTGTCGACCACCGCGCCGAGGGCGAGATTCACGGCGGCGAGCGCGAGCCCGACGCCGATTCCGATGGCGACGGCCGCGAGCCCGGAGGGTTCACCGCCGATTCCGAGCGATGAGGCCGGCACCGCCGCCAGCCAGATTCCGGCGAGCAACACGACTGCAAAGAGCGCGTGGGAGCCGGCGACGTTCGCGAGCAGCGCCGTCGGCGGGAGCGGTGGCGCGTCCGAAACCGCCGGCTCGTCGGCGGTGAGATCGGAGATGACGCGCTCGGAGGCGCGGGCGGAAAAGAGGACGGCCGCGAGGACGGTGAGGGTGAGCGCCGCGAAGGCGACCCACCGTGTCACGCGTTACTGGAGGCTCGGGCTGCCCGGACTGACGTCGGGCTGTTGCTTTTCGAGCGCGGAGCCGGTGATGCTCTTGAGGCGGTCGATGAGCGAGTCCTTCTCGGGTTCGCCCGCGAGCGCCACGTCGAGCACCTCGGAGATGTGCGAGACCGGGACGATCTCGATCTGCTCTTTGTACTCGTCCTCGATCATCACGTCCTGCTCGTTGGCCTTCGGGATGATGACGGTCTTGAGCCCCGCCTTTGCGGCGGCCTCGATCTTGTGCGTGACGCCGCCGACCGGCAGCACGTCGCCGCGGACCGACAGCGAGCCGGTCATGGCGAGATCCTGTCGGACGGGCACGTCCTCCAGCGCCGAGATGACGGCGGTCGCGACGGTGATGGACGCCGAGTCCCCGTCGACGCCGCCTTCGCCGACCTGGACGAACTGGATGTGAATGTCCTTGCCGGCCAGCGACGTGTCGGGATACGGCGTATCGCCGTAGCGGTCCTCGTACCAGTTCGGGACCTCCGTGGAGAAGTCCTCGTCGGAGAACTTCTTGATGATCGCCGAGACGTTCTGGACGGCCTCCTTGGCCATCTCTTTGAGCTGGCCCGTGGCGATGACCTGCCCCAGTCCCTGACTCGGCGTGACCTCGGCCATGACGGGGAGGACGATACCGGAGTCCTCGCCCATGACGGCGAGCCCGTTGACGCGGCCGACCACGTCGCCTTCGCTGACCGTGAGCTCATAGTCCTTGCGCCGTTCGATGTAGTCATCTGCGAGCTGCTGTTCGATCGAGCGCGAGCGCGCCTTCGCCCGCAACACGTCGTCGCGGGTGGTGAACTCGCGGTCCTCGGCACGGGCGATGTCGCCCGACACGCGGACGAGCCCGCCGAGGCTGCGGAACTCCAGCGTCAGGTGGCCCTTCCGGCCCGCACGGCGGCGGGCCTCGAGGATGATCTCCTCGATCGCCTCGTCGGTAAAGGGCGGCAATCGGCCGTCGTTTCGGACCTCCTGAGCGACGAAGCGGGCGTACTTGCGGCGCATCTCGGGGGAGTCCTCGATGGTGTCGTCCATGTACACTTCGTAGCCGTACCCCTTGATCCGCGAGCGGAGCGCGGGGTGCATGTTCTCCATCGCGTCGAGGTTCCCGGCCGCGACCATGATGAAGTCGGTCGGGACGGGCTCGGTCTGGACCATCGCGCCCGAGGAGCGCTCGCTCTGGCCAGTGATGGCGAACTCGCCCTCCTGAATCGCGGTCATCAGCTTCTGCTGGGAGCGGATGTCGAGCGTGTTGATCTCGTCGACGAACAGCACGCCCTTGTTGGCCTTGTGGATCGCGCCGGCCTCGACGCGGTCATGGGAAGGCGTCTCCATGCCACCGGACTGGAAGGGATCGTGCCGAACGTCGCCGAGCAGCGCGCCGGCGTGCGCGCCGGTCGCGTCCTCGAAGGGGGCGACCTGCTGGTCGGCGTTGTTGACGAGCAGGTTCGGCACCATCGCGTCCGACCCGCGGCTCATGTACTTGAACGCGAGGTAGATGATACCCGCGGCGATGATCCCGAGGAGGAGCGCCTGCGCGATGAGGATCGCGTAGCCGAAGACGACGGCAATGATGATCCACATCAGGAAGCTCCGCATCTGGTTTCGCTTTCTGGCCTCCTCCTTGTGGGCCTCGACGATCTGTTCGCCCTTGCCAGCCGGCACAGTTCGGACCTTCGGCTCGTTGCCGTCGTCCGGGTTGTGATACACCAAGACGTCCTGTAGCTCCTCCTTCGGGAGGAGCTGGCTCATCGCCTTTGCGAGCATCGACTTGCCGGTTCCGGGCGAGCCGATCATCATCACGTGGCGGCGCTGTTTGGCCGCCTTCAGGATGATATCGCGGGCGTGATCCTGTCCGATGACCTGATCGACGAGCCGATCGGGGACCTGAATGTCGGCGCTGGAGTCGATCTGCAGCCCGCCGAGGAGACCGTCCTCCTTGTCCTCGTCGATCTCGGTCTCGCTGTCGACGTGGACTTCGCTGCCGAGATCGGAACCATCGAGCAGATCCTCGTCTTCGTCGAGGCGGTCGCTGGCGTCGCGTTCCTCCGATTGCTCCGATTCGTCCGAGGACGAATCGTCGGAAGCGTCGGGGTCGATCTGGGTCGTCCAGTCGCCGTGGTCGGACCCGAATTCCCCGTCGTCGGATCCATCGGGGGCGTCCGCTGGCTCCTCCTGTGGCACCCGACGCTCGTCCGCCTCGGATGCCTCATCTACGTCCTTTTCGTTGCTCATAGAAACGTTTCTGCTGTCCGTACAGAAGGGTTATCGACTGATATACTTTCTCCCCGTGACAGGCGCTACCGGTCGGGGAAACCGCAACACGAGGCTACCGCGAAGGCGATTGCGACGGATCCGAAGGGACCCGTCGAATTTATCAAACGCCCCCTCGGATCCATCACCATGACGCGGGGGTTTTACATCGGACGGTTCCAGCCGTACCACGAGGGCCACCACGCGATGGTCGATCGGATCCGTGAGGACGTCGACGAACTGGTCGTCGGCATCGGCAGCGCGGACCAATCGCACACGGTTCGGAACCCCTTCACCGCTGGCGAGCGGATCATGATGATCACGAAGGCGCTCGCGGAGTTCGAGATGACGACTTACGCGGTCCCGATCGAGGACCTCAACCGGAACTCCGTGTGGGTCAGCCACGTTCAGTCGATGAGCCCCCGATTCGAAGTCGCCTACTCGAACAATCCACTCGTCGTCCGACTGTTCGAGGAAGCGGACATCGAGGTCAGGCAGTCACCGATGTTCCACCGCGACGAGTTCGAGGGGACGGAGGTTCGCGAACGGATGGCCGTCGGCGACGACTGGGAGTCGCTCGTTCCCCCGACGGTCGCGGAAGTGCTCGCCGAGATCGAGGGGGTCGAACGCATCCAGCGGATCACCGACACCGACGCGAACGACGCCGTCGGTGACGGCGAGAACCCGAGCGAGTGACGACCGATGATCACGCTCGCCTCCGACTTCGGATCGCCGTACCCCGCCGCCATGAAGGGCGCTATCCTCAAACGCTGTGACGCCCGGTTGGTCGATATCGGTCACGAGTTCCCCCGTCAGAACGTCCGAGCGGCGGCCTTCTGGCTGTCGCAAATCCTCCCGGAGTTCCCGCCCGCCGTCCACCTCGTCGTCGTCGATCCCGGCGTCGGCACCGACCGCGCCGCGCTCGTCGTCCGGGCCGGTGACCACGTCCTCGTCGGGCCAGACAACGGCGTCTTACTCCCGCCAGCCCGCGCGCTGGCGAGCGCCGATGGCGAGTACCGCGACGACATCGACGCCTACGAGTTCGAGGTCGACGCCACGCGGAGCGCGACGTTTCACGGCCGTGACGTGTTCGCCCCGGGAGCGGCCGAGGTCCACGAGACCGGGATCGATCGGCTCCCCGAACTCGAGGGGCTCTCGCCCGCCGACGAGATCGTCGAACTGGAACTCCCCGAACCGGAGCTCACGGAAAACGAGGTGACGGGCGAGGTCATCGCGGTCGACGACTTCGGCAACGTCATCACCAACATTCCGGGCGAGGTGCTCGGGAACCGCACTGTGGTTCGCGTGAACGACGAGCCGACGCCGATCGTTCGATCCTACGGCCACGTCGAACCGGACCGAGCGATCGTGACCATCGGTAGCCACGGTAACGTCGAGTGCGCGGTCAACCGGGGGCGGGGCGACGAGGCGTTCGGCCTCGACGCGGGCGAGCCGGTCCGACTCGAGTTCGCGTAGCTGGGGGGATTTTTACGCCGGTCGGGAGAGTGGTCGGCGTATGCGAGCCGACTACGAGTTCCTCAAGGAAGCCGAGAACGCATCGCTGGAGATCCCCCACGACGTGACCGAGTCCGTCCGCGACATCGTCGACACCGTGCGCGAGAGCGGCGACGACGGCGTCCGCGAACTGACGCGGACGTTCGACGAGGTCGACCGAGAGGCGCTCCGCGTCTCCGACAAAGAGATCGAGGCGGCGGCCGAGGCGCTCACCGAGGCCGAGCGCCGGACGATCGACAACACGATCGAGAACGTCCGCGAGTTCCACGAGGAGCAGTTCGCACACCTCGACGGCTTCGAAAAGGAGTTCGAACCGGGCGTCACGCTCGGTACCCGCCTGCTCCCGGTCGAGACGGCGGGCGTCTACGTCCCCGGCGGTCGCCACCCGCTCGTCGCCGCGCCCGCGATGACGATCGTGCCCGCGAAAGTCGTCGGCGTCGAGACGGTCGTCGCGTGCGCGCCGCCGCAGCCGGACGGGTCGGTGCAGCCGGCCCAACTCTACGCGATGGATCGCGCCGGCGCGGACGAGGTGTACGTCGCCGGCGGCGCACAGGCCGTCGCGGCGATGGCGTACGGCACCGAGACGATCCCGAGCGTCGACAAAATCACGGGGCCGGGGAATATCTTCGTCATCGAGGCCAAGCGGCAGGTGTACGGCCGGGTCGGCATCGACTTCCTCGCCGGGCCAACCGAGGTGCTCGTCATCGCCGACGGCACGTCGGACCCCGAGATGGTCGCGGCGGATCTCCTCGCACAAGCCGAGCACGACCCCCGGTCGCGGCCGATCCTCGTGGTGACCGACGAGGGCGTCGCCGAGTCGACCGAGGAGGCGCTGTACGCCCAGCTCCCTGCCCTGCGAACCGAGGAGACCGCGCGCGAGTGCTGGGAGGACAACGGCGAGATCGTCCTCGCCGCCGACCTCGCGGAAGCCGCCGAAATCGCGAACGACTACGCGATCGAGCACCTGCAGGTGATGGTCGACGAGCCCCGGCGGCTGATCGACGACCTCCACGAGTACGGTTCGCTGTTCCTCGGCCACGATGCGCCGGTCGTCTTCGGCGACAAGGCGGTCGGGACGAACCACACGCTCCCGACGCTCGAAGTCGCCAAGTACAGCGGCGGAGTCAACGTCACGACGTACCTGCGCGTCCTCACCCATCAGGAACTCACGCCCGAGGGGGCCGATTCGGTCGCGCCGTGGGCGGCGAGCATCTGCAAGCTGGAGGGCACGCACGCCCACCAGGTATCCGCGGAGAAGCGGATCATCAGCGACGAGTCGCGCGAACTCGCCGAGGAGTTGGGACTGGAAGTGGAGTAGCGGTGTCAAGGCGGCGCGTCGCGGCCTACTCGCAGTAGGCGTTCTCCTCGTCGACGAGGTTCTTCAACCGGTCGCGAGCCGTGGGCTCGAACTGTCGTTGGCTGTGCGCCGAGGGCGAATCAGTCGGCGTCTCGCCGGGGGCTGCCCACGGGTCGGTGCCGCGGCGGGCGGCGATCTCCGTCGTCGGCGTGGGCGTCTGCGTGGTCTGGTGCGGTTCGGTCGTCGTCTGCGGGTTCGTGCTCATTTTGGGTCGGGGTCGGGTTCGGGGTGATCGGCGTCGGTACGGACGAGAAGAGTTAGGCTACGTGTACCCCGAGAGCGAGCGACGAATCGCGGCGAGTGGTGTCTCGCATGTACTCAGACGTATTTCATGATTGTTCATAAAGGTATCGGGATGCTCCGGAGGTGAGAAGCGGTAGTGTGTCGCACGGTTCGGGGCTCACGGCTCCCAGACGACGATCGCCGCGTCGAGGCGGCCGTAGGGAATGTCGTATCGGACCGTCGGCTCGATCGGGATGAGGTTCGGCTTCGTGGTCAGAGCGACGAGACGGCCCACGTCGCCCTCGCGGAGGCGGTCGACGAACGCGCCGTAGAGCTCTCGGAGGTCCGTCCCCGTCCGGATGCCGAACGGGAGGTTCGAGACGACGCAGTCGGCGTCGATCGACGCCTCGCGCGCGTCCGCTTCGACGATCTCGAACCCGTCCTCGACGCCCGCCGCCTCACGGTTGACGCGCGCGCAGTGTCGCCACCGCTTCCGTTTTTCGCGCGCCTCGATATCCAGCGTCGGTGACTTTTCGGTGTGGTCGTCGCGAAGTCGCCGGAACCGCTCGCCGTCGTATCCGGGAAGCGCGTCGAACGCCGGGTCGAGATCCGGTCGCGGGACCGCCTCTGTCGCCGCCAACGCGGCCTCGGTCGGGATCGTCGCCGACCCGGCCATCGGGTCGACGAGCGACTCGTCGGATGTCCACCCGGCGATCTCCAGCATCGAGTACGCGAGCGTCGCCCGGACCGGCGCATCGTGCTCGCAGATCCGATAGGGCCGTTTGTGCAGCGACTCGCCGGTCAGATCGACCGCGAGCGTGAACCGGTCGTCGTACAGGTACGCCTCCAGCCGGACGGTCGGGTCGTCGAGGTCGACCGGTAGCCGCGTTCCGGTCGCGTCGCGGTAGGCGTCGATCGTCGCTTGCCCGACGCGCTCGGCCACGTCCACGCTCGTGAACTCGTGGGAGCCGTGGCGAGTGCCGACGACGCCGAACTCCTCGTTCGGGAGCCGATCGGGGATCGACGATCGCGCCGTCAACGCGTATACGTCCTCGAGTTCGGCGACGGTGCCGTCGGCGACCACCGCCATGAGCCGATGCAGGGTTCGGCTCCGGTAGTGGAGTTCGTACACGTCCTCGACGTCGGCGTCGAACTCGAGGACGCCGCGGTGGTGCACGGAGGCGTCGCCATCGACGAGGTCGCATATCTCGGCGGCCGCGATCGATTCCAGCCCGCCGTTCGTCGTCGCGAGGAGTTTCACGGCGGCGATACGGTGGCGGCGGACAAAAACCCGGCCAGACTGGGCCGTCGGCGCGCCCCTCGTCGCCGCGACGCTCAGATCGCGAGCAGGACGACGAGCGCGACCGAGATCCACGCCACCTTCAGCACCGTGTTCACGATCACGACCTTCGTCCCGAACTCCGCGCCCCAGATGCCGTACTGGAACGGGATCGAGCGTTTGAACGTCGAGACGGTGAAGGAGACGATACCGCCGATGAGCATCGTCGCGACGGCGGTTCGGGCGGTGAACGTGCCGTCCTCGATGAACGGGACGAGCGTCAGCGCGCCGCTCGTCGTATCCAGGGCGTAGACGACGATGACGGGGACGGCGGCGCTCGGTAGCCCCGTCAGCGCCGCGAGCGGATCGGCCGCCCCGCCCGTCAGCGCCTCGAGGTCGTAGTAGGTCGTCCCGAGGACGACGAGCGTGTAGACGACCGCGAGCCGCGGAAGGATCTCCCACGTCTTCTCGAGGCCGCCGCGGCCGGCGTCGAGCAGCTTTTCGCGGCTCGTCCGGTCGTCGCCACCGTCGGTTCGAGCCTCGGGATCGACCTCGCGCATCGCGTCGGGGTTCACGTTTCGAGCCGAGAGCAGGAACGCCCCGGCGACGACGCCCGTGATCGTGATCGCGAGCGAGACGCCCGCGCGCGTGCCGACGTACAGCAGGCCGACTCTGAGCCCGAGGATCGGGATCAACACAGGCGCGTAAAAGGTGAAGATGTGCTGGACGAAGCCGAAGAACGTGTTGATCGTGACGGCGACGAGCGTCGCGCGGTCGTCGAGTAGTCCCGAGTCGCGGTACTCGGCGAGCATCCCGTAGCCCGCAGTCGTCGACGCGGCGGTCGTCAGGATAGCTCCGCCGACCTCGTCGGGGAGGTTCGCAGGGCGGGTCAGCGGCTTCGACAGCGCCGCGATGTACCGGATCGCGCCAAAGGCGACGAGGGCGTTCGCGACGGCGACGCCGCCGGCGATGGCGACCGCGATGGTCGCCACCCGCGGCAGCACCTCCTCGAGGAGCACCGAGCCGATCGACGGGTCCATTCGGGCCGAGGTACGAGAGGGCGGACCGAAACGGTTGCGCTTCGGAGCTACTCGTCGCCGGTTTTCAGCTCCGCCGACAACCCCTGCGCCAGTTCGATGTCCGGCGAGTTGTTCAGCGTCCACGCAGTCCGTTCGGTGACGGCCTCGATTATTTCGCGCGCCGACGGGTACCCGTTGCCGGACGTTTTCACCTCGCCGAACGGTAACTGGACCTCCGCGCCGATGCACGGCAGGTTGCCGTAGGTGAGGCCCACCTCCGCGTTGTCGCGGTAGTAGTTGATCTGTCGGTAGTCCTCGGAGATGATCGAGCCGGCGAGGCCGTACGGCGTCGCGTTCTGGAGTTCGACGGCGCGTTCGATCCCGTCGGCGTTACACCCCAGCGCGTGCTCGATGGCGGTGTCGGCGTCCTCGCCGACGACGAAATCGCTCGCCATTGGCGGCAGCATCCGTGCTGTCTCTCCCCTGGTTCCCCCACGGTTGACCGGGCCACACGATTTGAAAAACGGCGCGGCGAAATAAAAACGCAGCGGCGGTCGGAACCGCGAACGGCGGCCTCCCCCGCGTCGGCACTCGAAAACCGTAGTTTGTATAGCTTTCGATCCACTCGGTACGGGTAAGATGACACGAGTGAGCGTAATCGGCTGCGGAAACATGGGCGGAGCCTTTTTAAAGGGGCTCGCTCGAAGCGGCTCACACCACCTGACGGCGATCGATCTCGATCCCGACGCGCTCGAACGAGTCGCCGATCACGCGACCGAAACGACTGACGACACGGCGGCGGCCAAAGCGTCCGACGTCGTGATTCTCGCGGTGAAGCCGGACATCGCGGGCGCGGTGCTCGGCGATCTCGACCTGTCGGCGGAGCAGACGCTGGTCACGCTGGCGGCGGGCGTGCCCCGGGACTTCGTCGCCGGACAGACGGAAGCGCAGGTCGTCCGGATCATGCCCAACCTCGCCGCCGAGACCGGGAACATGGCGGCGGCGGCGACGAACGAGGGGCTCACCGACGAGGTCCGCGCGCTGCTCGACGAGGTCGGCGAGTTCGTCGAGATCGACGAGGAGCTGATGGACATCTCGACGGCGGTCAACGGCAGCGGCCCGGCGTTCGCGTTCTACCTCATCGACGCGATGAAGCAGGGCGGGATCGACGGCGGACTCGACCCCGAACAGGCCGAGACGCTCGCGGCGCAGACGTTCAAGGGGGCCGCCGAGACCGTGCTCCGCGACGACCGAAGCGTCGACGACCTCATCGACGCGGTCTGCTCGCCGAACGGGACGACGATCGAGGGGATGGACGTGCTGTGGGACAGCGACGCCGACGAGGCGGTCGTCGACGCCGTCGCGGCGGCCGAGCGGCGGTCGAAGGAGCTGGCAGAGGCGTTCGAGGACGGGGATGAGTGAGACAGCCACCATCGAGGCGGTCGATCCTCGCACTGTCTCGCAGGCGCGGGAACTGGCGGCCGAGGCCGAGCTCGTCGTCGTCAAGGCGGGCACCAACTCGCTGACCGACGAGGACTCGCGGCTGGATCGGGTGAAGCTCGACAAGCTCGTCGCGGACATCATGGACCTCCGCAATCGGGGCAAGGACGTCATCCTGATCTCCTCGGGCGCGGTCGGGGCCGGGCGCGGGCGGCTCGACCAGGAGACCGAGGTGATCGAGGAGAGCCAGGCGCTGTCGACCGTCGGGCAGAGCCACCTGATGCGCCACTACACCCAGAGCTTCGAGCGGTACGACCAGACGGTCGCGCAGATCCTCCTGACGGGGAAGGATCTGGAGACCCCGGAGCGCTTTACGAACTTCGGGAACACGGTCGAGACGCTGCTGGAGTGGGGCGTCGTCCCGATCATCAACGAGAACGACGCGGTCGCGACCGAGGAGCTCCGGATCGGCGACAACGACATGCTCTCGGCGTCGGTGGCGATCGGTCTCGATGTCGATCTGCTCGTGACGCTGACGGACGTGGACGGCGTCTACACGGGCAATCCGAAGGAGAACGGCGACGCCGAACTGATCGACGCCGTGGGCGCGAACTACGACGCGGTCCAGCGGCTAGTACAGGAGAGCACGACCGCCGGTTTCGGCGGGATCCGCACGAAAGTCGAGGGCGCGCGCGACGTCAGCGAGTACGGCATCCCGGCGATCATCGCGGGATCGGCGGAGCCGGACGTATTGGAGCGCATCGCCACCGAACAGTCGGCCGGAACCATATTCGTCCCGATAAACGGTGAGGAAGATGAGTGAGCGCGAACACGACACCGATCGACACGTAAACCGATGAGCGACAACGAACACGACACGGACGGACAGGTGACGGAAGCACAGCGCGCCGCGTTGCGCCTCGCGAACGTCGACGAAGCGGATCGGAACGCGGCGCTGCGATCGATCGCCGACGCCATCCACGAGCACGAGGAAGAGGTCCTCGCGGCCAACGCCGAGGACGTGACGGAGGCCGAGGCGATGCTCGAACGCGGCGAGTACACCCAGGCGCTCGTCGATCGGCTGAAGCTCGACGCGTCGAAGCTCGACGACATCGCCGGGATGGTCGAGTCGGTGGCCGAGCAGGACGACCCCCTCGGGGCGACGCTCTCGGCGCGCGAACTCGACGAGGGGCTGGAACTCTATCGGGTCGCGGTTCCGATCGGCGTGATCGCGACGGTGTTCGAATCCCGACCCGACGCGCTGGTGCAGATCGCCGCCCTCGCGCTGAAGTCCGGGAACGCGGTGATCCTCAAGGGTGGCAGCGAGGCCAACGAATCGAATCGGACGCTGTACCGGATCATCCGCGAGGCGACTGACGGGAGCTTCGAGACCCTGCCGGCGGGCTGGGCGCAGCTGATCGAGGCCCACGAGGAGGTCGACCGTCTGCTCGAACTGGACGACAAGGTCGACCTCGTGATGCCCCGCGGATCCTCGGAGTTCGTCTCCTACATTCAGGACAACACACAGATTCCCGTCTTGGGTCACACCGAGGGCGTCTGCCACGTCTACGTCGACGAGGAGGCTGATCTCTCGATGGCCGAGGACGTCGCCTTCGACGCGAAGGTGCAGTACCCGGCGGTCTGCAACGCCGTCGAGACGCTTTTGGTGAACGAATCGGTTGCGAGCGAGTTCCTGCCGGGACTCGTCGAGCGATACGAGGCGGCTGGCGTCGAACTCCGCGGCGACGCGGCGACGCGCGAAATCGTGGATATCGGCGAGGCGACTGAGGCGGACTGGCGGACCGAGTACGGCGACCTCGAACTGTCGATCAAGCTCGTCTCCGACGTCTACGACGCGATCGAGCACGTCAACGCGAACGGCTCGAAGCACACGGAGTCGATCCTCACGGAGAACGCCGAGACGGCCGAGGCGTTCATGACCGGGATCGACGCCGCGAGCGTCTTCCACAACGCCTCGACGCGCTTTGCGGACGGCTATCGATACGGTCTCGGCGCGGAGGTCGGCATCTCCACCGGCAAGATCCACGCCCGCGGCCCCGTCGGGCTGGAGGGGCTGACGACGTACAAGTACTATCTGGAGGGCGACGGCCACCTCGTCGCGACGTACGCGGGCGAGGACGCGCTCCCGTTCACCCACCGCGATCTCGACACTGACTGGACGCCCGGGCGACGCGCCGGGGAGTGATCAGCGCCGATCGAGCGCCGCCGCACCGACCGAGATCGCGTCTTCGGCCGCGTCGACGCGTCCGATGAAGCTGACGAACCCGTGGATCATCGACTCGTAGTGGCGATGCTCGACCGCGACGCCGTCGGCTTCGAGCGCCTCGGCGTACGCGATCCCCTCGTCGCGAAGGGGGTCGAAGCCGGCCGTCACGATCGTCGCGTCGGGCAGTTCGGAGAGATCCTCGACGAGCAGCGGCGCGAGGTACTCGTTTCGCGCGTGCGTCGGTGACTGGACGTACTGCTCGTCGAACCACGATATCGTCGATCGCTCGAGGAAGTAGCCCTCGGCGTTCTCCTCGCGGCTCCCGTAGGATTCGAACGGCGACCCGCACGCCGGGTAGTACAGCAGCTGGTGGTCGATGTCGGGGGCGTCGTCGTCGAGCGCGGCGGCGTCGCGAGCCAAGAGCGTGACGCCCGTGGCGAGGTTTCCCCCGGCGCTGTCGCCGCCGACCGCGACCGTGCCGTCGCCACCGAACGGCTCCGGGTCGTCGGCGATCGATTCGACCGCGGCGTAGGCGTCCTCGAGCGGCGTCGGAAACGGGTGTTCTGGGGCCAGCCGGTAGTCGACGGAGACGACGGTCCAACCGCTTTCGGCCGCCAGCCGCTGACAGACGTTGTCGTGGGTGTCGAGCCCGCCGATGACGAAGCCGCCGCCGTGAAAGAACGCGAGAATCGGACGGTCGCCCTCGCCGGGGCGATACACCCGCGCGTCGAGGTCGCCGTCGGCCCCGGCGACCGTCGTGTCGTACTGCTCGTGTACCTCGAACGTGGGCGAGAACGACGCCATCGCCTCGAACGCCTCGCGCGCCTCCGCGACGCCCACGTCCTCGAAATTGGGGGCGTCGGCAGTCAGCTCCAGAATGCGTGTCAGCTGGGGGTGCGGTTCGTCGGCCATGCGTTCGTCTCGCCTCCGGAGCACTTCAGCGGTCGGGAACGGTCATTCGACCGATTCGGCGAACCCGAACCGCGGCTTCACGTCGGTCACCTCGACCTCGACGGTGTCGCCCGGTTCGGCGTCGGGGACGAACAGCGTGTAGCCCTCGATCTTCCCGATCCCGTCGCCCTCGCTACCGACGGCTTCGATCTCGACGTCGACGCGGTCGCCCTCGCGGACCGGCGCAGTTAGCCGCCCCTTCGCGACCATGTACAGCTCCGAGGACGAATCGCGCGAGGCCTTCGGGTGAATCGTCCGGACGTACTCGAACTCCCGGTCGATGTTGGCTCGGAGGTCGTTCGTGTCGGGGCCCTCGAACACCTTGGCGACGAAGTCACCGCCGGGCGCGAGCAGATCGAGCGACGTCTCGAACGCCGTCCGGGCGAGATACACCGAGCGGGCGTGGTCCAACGAGTACTCGCCGGTCATGTTGGGTGCCATATCGGAGATGACGACGTCGACGCCGCCGTCGCCCTCGGCGTCCGTCTCCCCGCCGCCGACGCGGGCGACGATCTTCTCTCGCGTCTCGGCGTCAGTCATGTCGCCGCGGATCGTGTCGACGCCGTCGATCGGCTTGATTCGCTGGAGGTCGACGCCGACGACGGTGCCGCCCTCGCCCGCGAGTTCTTTGGCGACCTGGAGCCACCCGCCCGGTGCGGCTCCGAGGTCGACGACCGTGTCGCCGTCGCCAATCAGGCCCGCATCCTCGTCGAGCTGTTTGAGCTTGTAGGCCGCCCGCGATCGGTAGCCCTGCTGTTTGGCCCGGTTGTAGTAGTCGTCCTTTCGCGTCATGGATATCTCACCAAATCATTTGATGTGTTCTGCCGTGGAACTGCCGGCGAATTCGCGTTCATGTGGAGAGAGACGCGGTCGAATCGGAAAGGGACATCGGATAGTTCCGAGCTGGGATCGAGAACCCGGACGGATTGTTTGTCGCAATATTGCGAACCTTTTTATGATCAAATCGTTTTATCGCAACACATGTACACCGAGGCCGAACTCCGCGTGCTGGCGACCGCTCAAGGCGGGCCCACGATCTCCGACCTCGCCGAGAAACTGGATCGGAGCGTGAACTACGTCTCCGAACTCGTCGACGGGATGCAGGAGAAGGGCCTCGTTCACGCCGCTCGGTCGGGAAAGACCAAGCACGTCCATCGGTCGAGTGCCAGAGCGATCGAGCTGTTCGATCAGTTCGTCCAACGATACCCCCACATCCCCTTCCCGGAACTCCTCGCGGGCGCGACCCTCCGGGTACTGTACCATCTCGAGGATCCGGCGTCGCCGACCGATCTCGCGGAGCGAGCCGGCGTCCACCGTAGCACAGTCTACCGGTCACTGTCGCCGCTCCAGCATCGCGGCATCGTCTACCGCGACGACGGAGAATTCACACTTAACGACGAGTTCGAGGAGCTGGCCACGCTGGCACGCGAGTTCGCCCACCACAAAAACCGGAATCGAGTGGAAGCGCACGTCGACACCTACACCATCCTCTGGGAGTCGCTCGACGAATTCCTCGTCCAGTCCGACGAACCGATCGAGGCAGACGCGTTCCACGTGACTGGCCCGGAGCGGTTCCAAGACTACGACCTTCCGTTGCTGGCCCGCCAGCGTCGCTACTACCTGTACTCCGAGTCCAAGGACGGGGTATCGCCCGCGGAGCTGTGCTGCCACATGTTGGTGATCGGCGACGACACGAGGTCGCGGTCGTACTGCCTCCTCCTGCTCAGTACGGTGGACATCGACAGAGACGAACTACTCGCCCTTGCGGCGACGTACGACGTGGAGGACGCCGTGGCCGGCTTGCTCGAGTACCTCGACACCCACGGAGCGGAACGGACGGCGTCGTTCCCGACGTGGGAGGAGTTCCGTGACCTCGCCGACGAATACGGGGTGACAGTATGAGAGCGCGGTTCGACAGCGAGTACATCCGGTCCGAACTGGAGCGTATCGGTGACCAACTCGAAACACCGCTGACGGTCTACCTGATAGGCGGTGGATCGATGGCGTTTCGCGATCTCAAGGAGACGACGAAGGACATCGATCTCGTCGTCACCCACGGGGACGCCCTCCGTCACCTCCAGACAGTACTGCTGAAGAACGGCTACGAGGTGGTCGAGGAACCGGGAGAGGAGTACGACGACCTCGGGGCACAGCGTATCCTCGAAAACGAGGACGGCTGTCGGATCGACGTGTTCAACCAGCAGATAGTCGACAAGCTCGTTCTCTCAGAGGGGATGCGCCAGCGGAGCGTGACACATCTCGTTGCCGGTGAACTAACTGTCGCGCTGGTCAGTGCCGAAGACGTCTTCCTTTTTAAAAGCGTCGCGGGGCGCACCGACGACATCGACGACATGTTCGCACTGGTGCAGACCGCCCTCGACTTCGACATCGTCGAGGCGGAGCTGGAACGGCAGATCGACTTGCTCGGGCAGGAGCTGTTCGTCACGTACGTCAACGAGGCCTTGCTGGCACTCGCCGACCGGCACAACATCAGGACACCGCTCTCCACGACCGTGGAAGCCATCACGGAACGCGTGTATGAGGAACTCGAAGTTCTACAGGCCGTCGGAGGCTCGGTTTCTCGTTCCGATTTAGACCAACGAGTTGGGTTACCGTCAGAGGGGATCGACGCAGCCATTCGGAGTCTCGAGAGCAAGGGTGTCGTGACCGTCGAGGACGACAAGATCGTCAAAGAATCAACCACTCTGTAGTGTCGCTGTGGACCGGCAGAGAGGTGTCTGGAGAGCGTGGTTCGCATCCAGAGGGATGCGACGACCACCCCGACCGGCCGAGGGGTTTTAATGGAGAACGGCGAACGTACAGTCATGACCCGAGACGAACTCCAGAACGCGGCCGAACTACTCGAACAGGCGGCGAAAGCGGCACAGGACGACGAGGCGAGAGAGCGACTCGAAGACCAGGCGGCCGCGTTCGAAACCCTGTCGAACGCCGATCGCGGGCCGGACCACGGGAAGATCGCGCGCCACGAACACATCCTCACGGAGATCGCGGCGGGCGAGGAGGCCGCCGCCGAGCACATCGAGGCGGCGCTCGAGTCGATCCGCGCGTATCGGTCGACCGTCGAGGGCGTCTGAATACGTCAATAAGGACGGTTCACGGAGACGCTGGAGACGGGCGATTTTATCAGTAATCGCGCCGAATCCGACCGTATGCCTTCTGAGAGGGGCCGCGAACAGTGGTCGACGCGGATCGGGTTCATCCTCGCCGCGGTCGGGAGCGCCGTCGGACTCGGGAACGTCTGGCGCTTTCCGTTCGTGGCGGGCGAAGCCGGCGGCGCCGGGTTCGTCCTCATCTACCTGCTGTTCGTCGCGTTCGTCGGGCTACCGGCGATTCTCGTCGAGTTCGTCGTCGGGCGTCGAACGCGACGGAATCCGGTCGGGGCCATGCACGAGATCGGACGGGGCATCTGGAAGCACCTCGGCTGGATATTCGTCGTGACGACGTTCGTCATCATGTCGTACTACAGCGTGGTCGCGGGGTGGACGATCCGCTACGCCATCCTCGGACTGCAGGACGGGTACTCCGACACCCCGGCGGCGGCCGGTGAGCAGTTCGCCGCCCTGGCGCAGGGCGTGGACGCGGTGGGCTTCCACGCGCTGTTCTTGCTCGCCATCGTCGCCATCGTCGGTCTGGGCATCCGCCGCGGGATCGAGCTGGCAGCGAAAGTCATGGTGCCGTCGATCGTCGCCATCGTCGCCGCCCTCGCCGTGTGGGCCGCGACGCTCGACGGCGCGGGCGCAGCGTACGGCTACTACCTCTCTCCGGATCTCGGGACAATCGCGGCCGAGTGGACCACGATCCTGCCTGCGGCGGCCGGGCAGGCGTTCTTCACGCTCTCGCTCGGGTTCGGGATCATGATCACCTACGCCTCCTACCTCGGCGAGGAACGGAATCTGGCGGCCGACGGCGTGGTCATCATCGCGTTCGACACGGCCATCGCGGTCGCCATGGGGTTGATCGTCTTCCCGATCCTCTTCACCGCGGGGATCGATCCCGGCGAACCTGGCGTCGGGGCGATATTCATCACGCTCGCGGCGGCGTTCGGCGAACTCGCGGCGGGCGGGCTCATCGGGGCCATCTTCTTCGGAACCGTCGTGATCGCGGCGTTGTCCAGCGCAATCAGCCTGACGGAGGTCGTCGTCTCCTACGCCATCGACGAGCGCGGGATGAAGAGAGCACGAGCGACGGCGTTGGTCTGCGGTGCGCTGTTCGTCCTCGGTCTCGGGCCGGCCTACGACACCGTGCTGTTGGAGCTGTACGACGAGCTTGCCGACGGAATACTGCTCGTTCTCAGCGCGCTGTTGCTCACGGCGTACGTCGCATGGCAGTGGTCCGAAGAGGCGATCGAGGAACTGCGCCGCGGCATCGGGCGACTGGGGCCGCTCGGCACCTACTGGATCTGGCTGGCTCGCGGTCCGGTGCTAGTCGTGTTGTTCGTCTCGCTCGCGCTCGGCGTCGTCGAGTTCGTCGGGTTCCTCGAGGGGTCGTTCCTGCCCTGGCTGCGCGGCTCATAGCCCCTCGAGCGCGTGGGAGACGCCCCCGAGGATCGCCCCGTACACGACGTGTCCGACGGCGCTCATCGGGTTGACGTCGGGGACGGGCGGGGCCATCGGCCCCATCGCGCCGACCCACGCCGGCATCACGAACGTCGCGAGGACGATCCACAGGACGAGCCCGTAGGCGATGCCGGCTCCGAGCTGTCGCTGTACGGACGCGCCGGCGAACCCGGCACCGCCGAGGAGAGCGGCGAAGACGACGCCGAGGATCGCCGCGTGGATCATGTGGATGACCCACCCGACGCCGCCGGCCGGCCCCTCGATGCCGTACATGACGGGGATCGCCGTCTCCAGGATGTTCGGCATCATCATCGTCATCAGCATTCCGAAGACGAGGCCGCCGCCCAAGCCGCCGGCGACGCCCGCCTTCCAGTTTCCGGGGATCGTTTCCGTCGCGGTCGCGGTCGCGGTTTCGGTTTGCGTCGACATACCGAGGGAGATGGATAGCGCGACCGAAGAAGCTACCTCGATCGTGCCACTGACCCGCACGAATTCGTCACGTTTTTATTGCATAGCAGAAAATGTTGCTGGTTCAAACGACGGCAAAGGGGTTCGGATCGGCCGCACGGATCTCAAGCCGACGTCGATTCGGAACGTCGAACCGCGCCCGTGATGAGGTAGACGAGCGGCGTGTCGAGGATCGCGATGAGCAGTTTCAGGAGGTACTGCCCGACCATCAGCGAGACGACGACTGCGCCTGGGAGCTGCGGGCCGATGCCGAAGAGCGTCGGGACGGCCCAGAAGGCGACGCCGACGAAGATGACGGTGTCGAGCAGCTGGCTCGTCCCCGTCGAGACGATGTTGCGCAGCCATAGGTGATCGCCGTCGGTCCACGTTCTGATCGCGTCGAAGATGACGACGTCGTAGTTCTGGCTGACGACGTACGCGAGCAGGCTGCCCGCGACGATGTTGGTCGAAGCGCCGAGCACCGTCTCGAACGCGCCGGGGTCAATGCTCGACGGCGCGGCGGGCGCGAGGATCGTACTCCAGACCAGCGCGAGCACGAGGAAGTTCATCGCGAAGGCGGCGTTGACGAGCACCTGCGCGGCCCGTCTCCCGTAGAGTTCGGTGTAGCAGTCCGACGCGAGAAACGTCAGCGCGTACGCGAGCGCCGCGCCCGGCAGGGCCAACTCGGCGCCGGCGAGCGGGACCGCAAAGGGGAGTTCGAACGCCAACACCTTCGCCGCCGTCAACTGGGCGGTCGCGAGCGAGGCGACAAAGATCGCCGCCAGCACGATCGCGCCGGCCTGTGGGGACGGATGGGTTCGGGTGGCGGTCGCGCTACTCATCGTCCTCTGTGAGCCGGTCGTGCCGAGCGTCGATCTCGTCGAGCAGGTCGAGCGTCTTGCGGATCGACGATCTGATCGCGTCGCTTCTGTTGACGAACTTCCCGTCGTCGCCGACGTGTTCGTCCAGGTCGTCGAGCAGTTCCTTCGGGATCTCCACGCTTATTTTGGGCATACCTGAAGCATATCTCAGGAATACTCATTAATATCTCGATGTGGCTTCGTTCGCGGGTCGAGGCTGGCGCTTTCCGGTTCGCTATCCTTTTGACCGACGGCGACGACGTGCGGCTGTGTCACTGGAGGAGCCAGCGCGAATCGCCCGCGAGCTCGCGAGCCACGGCTACGCGGCCGATCGGGAGGCGATCACGCTACTGGCCGGCGCGGAAGACGTCGCCGGAGCGCTGGCGCTCGCCGTCGAGGCGACGCCGGACGACACGTTGAAGCTCACCGCGGAAGACGTTCGCGAAGCGCTCGGAAACCGTCCGCGGGCGCGTCGGGATCCGATCAGCGGGAGCGATTCGAGCGCGAGACCTGCCGATCCCCCCGCGAGTGCCGACGGTTCGCGCGAGCAAGACCCCTCTGTTTCGGGTGGAACTGAGAGCGAACGAGTGCGGGATGGTAGCGCTTCGTCTCCAGTCGAAACGGAGGGGTCTCAAGCGGATCGAGCGGGCGTCGATACCGGCGGCTCGACCGCTGCCCGAACGGCCGCTCAAACGGCCGATCGAACCGTCGAGCGATCGCTCGAGATCGGCAACGACATGACCGGCTACTCGACCGGAACCGGCGAGTACGACGATTTCGTGGCGACGTTTCGGGACCGATACGACCGCCTCGCCGGGAAGCTCAAAGGCCGGGTGAACCACCGAAACGCGACGGCGCTGCAGGCCAGTCCCGGCGGCGGGGACGCGGGGATCGTCGGGATGGTCTCGGACATTCGCTCGACGGCGTCGGGCCACTGGCTGATCGAGTTGGAGGACACGACCGGCGTCTTCCCGTGTCTGGTGATGAAGGACAAGGCGATCGCCGGGCTGGTCGAGGAGCTGTTGTTCGACGAGGTGATCGCCGTCGACGGGACGCTGTCGGACGACGGCGGGATCCTGTTCGTCGATGACCTGTACTTCCCCGACGTCCCGCGGACCTACGAACCCTCGACGGCCGACAGACACGTCAAGGCGGCACTCATAAGCGACGTCCACGTCGGCAGCCAGGAGTTCATGGCTGACGCCTGGAACCGGTTCACCTCGTGGTTGCACACCGAGGAGGCAGAGCGCATCGAGTACCTGCTCATCGCGGGCGACATGGTCGAGGGCGTCGGCGTCTATCCCGATCAGGACGAGGAGCTCGACATCGTCGACATCTTCGATCAGTACCGGCAGTTCTCGGAGTATCTCAAGGAGGTGCCGGGCGATCTCGAGATCGTGATGATCCCCGGCAACCACGACGCCGTCCGTCTGGCCGAACCGCAGCCGGGGTTCGACGACGAGCTGCGATCGATCATGACCGCCCACGACGCCCGGATCGTCTCGAACCCGGCGATGGTCACGATCGAGGGCGTGTCGGTGTTGATGTACCACGGCGTCTCCCTCGACGAGGTGATCGCCGAGCTACCCGAGGAGAAGGCCAACTACGACGAACCGCACAAGGCGATGTACCAGCTCTTAAAAAAGCGCCACGTCGCCCCGCAGTTCGGCGGGCACACGCGACTCGCCCCGGAGGAGAAGGACTATCTCGTCATGGACGAGGTGCCGGACATCTTCCACACCGGCCACGTGCACAAACTCGGCTGGGGGAAATACCGCAACGTCGTCGCCGTCAACTCCGGCTGTTGGCAGGCCCAGACGGATTTCCAAAAGAGCGTCAACATCGATCCCGACGCTGGGTTCGCGCCGGTCGTGGACCTCGACACGCTCGACATGACGGTCCACAAGTTCTCGTGAGCCGGCGGTCGATCGAATCCGCTGTTGCCCTGCTTCTTCGATCCGACGACGGTTCTCCGGATTCGCCACGCTTCATCACTCGAAACCGACGGCGTATTTATTGGGTAAAAGAGCGATCGGTGCCGATTGCGAGCGTTCCGCCGGGTATGACACCATCTCACATCGTCACCGTTATATACTCACTGTCAACTATTACCATATATGTCGCAGAACCAAGCGGCTCCGGTGACGGTCTCCGACTGTGAGGTCATGGCATCGGTCGACGAGGACGATGCGGGCGAACAGCTCGTAATCGCCGAGATTTGCCGTGACGAGGCCTATCTCACGATGCCGACGGAGACGACCGTCGCAGTCGACGACTGGCGATAGGGGACGGAGTCGCGGGGCGGACAACTTTTTGCTTCCGCGGGGTGTTGGCCCGGTATGGATTATCAGCGCGTCGAAGGCGGCCGCGAGTACGTCGATCGACTCGAACACCGTGGGATCATCGATGCGGATCCGTGGACCCTGTAGATGCGCCCCGACGACGAGCGGTACTTCGGGAAGTTGGAAGCCGGACTGGAGGACGCCCTAACGGTCGCTCGCGAGGCACGCCAGCGCGGCGGTGATCCCACCGACGACGTCGAGATCCCGATCGCGAAGGACATGGCGGACCGCGTCGAGAACATCCTCGGCATCGACGGCGTCGCGAAGCGGGTCCGCGAGATGGAGGACGATCCCGACCTCTCGCGGGAGGAGGCCGCGCTCGAACTCGCGACGGACTTCGCGGAGGGATCCGTCGGCGATTACGATACCCGCGCCGGGAAGATCGAAGGCGCGGTCCGGACCGCCGTCGCGCTGCTCACCGAGGGGGTCGTCGCCGCGCCGATCGAGGGGATCGACCGCGTCGAACTGCTCGAGAACGACGACGGGACCGAGTTCGTCAACATCTACTACGCCGGCCCGATCCGATCGGCCGGGGGGACCGCGCAGGCGCTGTCGGTGCTCGTCGCCGACTACACCCGAACCCTCTTGGGCGTCGAGAAGTACAGGGCCCGGACTGACGAGATCGAGCGCTACGCCGAGGAGCTGTCGCTGTACGACAACGAGACGGGACTGCAGTACGCGCCGAAGGACAAGGAGGCGAAGTTCATCGCGAAGCACCTCCCCGTCATGCTCGACGGCGAGGCGACGGGCGACGAGGAGGTCTCAGGGTTTCGGGACCTAGAGCGTGTCGACACCAACAACGCCCGCGGCGGCATGTGTCTCGTCCTCGGGGAGGGGATCGCCCAGAAAGCGCCGAAGATCCAGCGGTACACCTCCCAGCTCGACGAGGTCGATTGGCCGTGGCTACAGGACCTCATCGACGGGACGTACGGCGAGGGGGAGGCCGACGCGCCGACGGACCGGGACGGCGACGCTGACGGCGACGAAACGGTAGCTGACGCGGTCGAGGACGACGAAGACGATGGGAGCGACGATACCGACGGCCCGATCCGACCCGAGCCGGCGACGAAGTTCCTCAGAGACCTCATCGCCGGGCGACCGGTGTTCGGCCACCCCTCCGAAGCGGGGGGCTTTCGGCTCCGATACGGCCGATCGCGCAACCACGGCTTCGCGACGGCCGGCGTCCATCCGGCGACGATGCACCTCGTCGACGACTTTCTCGCGACCGGCACACAGATCAAGACCGAACGCCCCGGAAAGGCGGGCGGCGTCATCCCGGTCGACTCCATCGAGGGGCCGACGGTTCGGCTCGCCAACGGCGACGTTCGCCGGATCGACGACCCCGCCGAGGCGCTGGAGATCAGAAACGGCGTCGAGGCGATCCTCGATCTGGGCGAGTACCTCGTGAACTTCGGCGAGTTCGTCGAGAACAACCACCCGCTGTCCCCGGCAGGGTACGCGCCGGAGTGGTGGAAGCGGGACATGGAGGCCGCCGGCGCGGACGTGCAGGCGCTGGAGGACGCCCCGCGCGTGAACCTCGAACACCCCGACGCGGAGCAGGCGCTTCGGTGGACCGAGGAGTTCGACGCGCCGCTGCACCCCGAATACACCTACCTGTGGCACGACATCGACGTCGATCGGTTCGAAGCGCTCGCGGTGGCCGTAAGCGACGGGAACTGGGCCGAGGCCGACGGGTCGGCGCTGGACGCGCCACGATCGGACGCCGATCGAACGCTCGTCGTGCCGAACACCGACCCGGTTCGGGAAGCGCTGGAGGTGCTCCTCGTCGAACACCGACAGGGCGACGAGACGCTGACAATCCCCGACGCGGTCCCGTTCGTGAGATCGCTCGGCCTGACGGACGGCCTCGAACGGGCGTGGACGGAGCTGTCGGCAGCGGCGCGGGCGTGGGACGACGGCAACAGCGCGATCAAGGCGGTCAACGAGGTCGCCCCGTTCGAGATCAGAGAACGCGCACCGACCCGGATCGGCTGTCGGATGGGGCGACCCGAGAAGTCCGAAAAGCGCGATCTCTCGCCGGCGGTTCACACGCTGTTTCCGATCGGCGAGACGGGCGGCCCACAGCGCAACGTCGCCGACGCGGCCAAACACGCCGACACGATGCAGGACACCCCCGGCGAGTTCGAAGCGCAGGTCGGCCGCCGCCGGTGTCCCGAGTGTTCGGGTTCGACGTTCCGCGCGCGCTGTCCGGAGTGCAACGCCGTCACCGAGCCACACTACCTCTGTCACAACTGCGACATCGACATCGAACCGGACGAGTCCGGACGTGCGGTCTGTCCGAACTGCGAGCGCGAGGCCGACGCCATCCAGCGGACGACGATCGACGTGAACGCGGAGTACCGATCCGCGCTCGCGAGTGTCGGCGAGCGCGAGAACGCCTTCGACGTGCTGAAAGGCGTCCAGGGGCTCGCCTCGAAGCACAAGGTTCCCGAGCCGATCGAGAAGGGGATCCTGCGGGCGAAAAACGGGGTCTCGTCGTTCAAGGACGGCACCGTCCGCTACGACATGACGGACCTGCCGGTCACGTCGGTCGGGGCCGCCGAGTTGGACGTGTCTGTCGGCCAGCTCAAGTCGCTGGGCTACGAGACGGATATTCACGGTCAGCCGCTGACCCACGAGGAGCAGCTGGTCGAGTTGCGGGTGCAGGACGTGGTGCTCTCCGATGGGGCCGCCGAACACATGCTCCGCACGGCGGACTTCGTCGACGATCTCTTAGAGCAGTACTACGGACTCGATCGGTACTACGACCTCGACGACCGCGACGACCTGGTCGGCGAGTTGGTCTTCGGGATGGCACCGCACACTTCCGCCGCAGTTGTCGGGAGAGTGATTGGTTTTACGTCGGCCGCCGTCGGATACGCTCATCCGTACTTTCACGCCGCGAAACGTCGGAATTGCT
Organism: Natronomonas salsuginis; assembly: GCF_005239135.1. Lineage (NCBI taxonomy): Archaea > Methanobacteriati > Methanobacteriota > Halobacteria > Halobacteriales > Natronomonadaceae > Natronomonas > Natronomonas salsuginis. Next base: position 248,270 of record NZ_QKNX01000003.1, on the reverse strand, counting down.
TCCATCCAGAGACGAAACTCTGGTACGAGGACGACGACGGCTGGCATCACCGGCGGATCGAGACGCTGGTCGAATCGCGACTCGAGGATCCCGAATCGGATGATTTCGGGACGCTGATACAGGAATTGGATGGCGAGGTATCGGTTCCCTCACTGACAGAAGATGGCGAGTTAGTTCAAAAATCGGTTGCTGCGGTGTCCAAACACGCGGCCCCGGAACATATGGTCCGAGTAGAGACGCGAAGCGGGCGTGAAATAACCATAACGCCGGATCACGAGATGCAGGTTTACGACACCAGTACGGGAACAGTGGTTGGGAAGCATGCCTCGGAGTTGTCCGAAGAAGATCATTTAGTGACGCCGAGACATCTCGATGTAATCGACTCCAAACCGGCCACCTTCGATTTGTTAGAGGAGTTTCTCCAGCTCGATTCAGTACCGACTGATCGGCTGATGATTGAACGGATGTCGAAGGCAGAGCTCTACGATATATTCGAAGAAGTGCTCAGTAACGACTGGGATGGTCGATTCTATCCGTTGAAAAGCACTGCTGAGTATCTTGGAATGACAAAAAAATCGCTCAGTAACTATCTGTACAGAGAGCGGATCCCGGTCACGTTGTTACTGGAGATCTTCGATGATGTGAGTGATCTTCTGGGAACGCTTCCCGAGACTGTCTCGCTCGGCCTTCGCGGTGATTCAACTTCGATCGATCGGACCGTCGAACTAGACGAAGGAGTTGCAACGCTCTTGGGGTACTATGCCGCCGAAGGGTTTACACGGGAACAAGAAACCGCTAAAGGGACGATTCAGCAGACGACGATATGCGGGACGGAAGCGCAAGCCCGAGAGTTTTATCTCGAATCGCTCGAATCGGCGTTCGGTGTCGAACCGTACGTCGAAAACGACGCGAAGATTACCGCATCCGGTCGACTGCTACGGACCTTCTTCGACGATGTACTTAACGCAGGGACCGGTGCAGCGAATAAGCGAATTCCGGAGTGCATACTTCAAGGAGATAGTGATCTCCTGAGCGCGTATCTCAGTGGATACTTCAGCGGGGACGGCAGCGTTGAAGACGGAAGACTCGTAATTAACGCGACGACAGTCAGTCAAGAATTAAAAGAAGACCTGCTCGGAGCGCTCACGCGGTTGGGGATTAAAGCACGGGTCGATGCGCGAACCCCGATCCAACTTAAAAACAACTTCCCCGAGTACTACGACGAGGATGACGAGAGTAGATCCGCAGTCCATTACGTGTTGACGATCTCTTCAGCGGATACGGTCAAATTTTACAACGACGTTGGATTCCACCTTACTCGGAAGCAGATCGCCCTATCGACACAAGTCGAGAACATCCCGGCTCGTAGCCGACGCGTTTTCGACGGTGGTTCAGACGATGTCCTCGTTGAGAGCATTGATACGGTCGAGTACGAACAGGCAGATCTAGATGCCGTGTACTGTCTTACCGTCACCGAGACCAACGCATTAATCGCGAATGACGTGGGGACAAAGCAGTGCGATGGAGACGAAGATTGCGTGATGCTGCTCATGGACGGGATACTTAACTTTTCCAAGACGTTTCTCCCGGACCAGCGGGGCGGGAAGATGGACGCTCCGCTCGTCATGTCCTCGCGCATCGATCCGGCCGAGATCGACGACGAGGCGCACAACATGGACATCGTCTCCGAGTACCCCCGCGAATTCTACGAGGCGACCCGGCGGATGGCCGACCCGGGCGAGGTCGAAGAGCTGATCAAGCTCGGCGAGGACACACTCGGCACGGACGAGCAGTACCGCGGTTTCGAACACACCCACGACACCACGAACATCGCCGCGGGGCCGGACCTGTCGGCGTACAAGACCCTGGGCGACATGATGGAGAAGATGAACGCCCAGCTGGAGCTGTCGAGAAAGCTGCGGTCCGTCGACGAGACGGACGTGGCCGAGCGGGTGATCGAGTATCACTTCCTACCGGACATCATCGGCAACCTCCGGGCCTTCTCGCGCCAGGAGACGCGCTGTCTCGACTGCGGCGAGAAGTTCCGCCGAGTGCCGTTGACGGGCGACTGCCGGGAGTGCGGCGGCCGGGTGAACCTCACGGTACACGAGGGGTCGGTGAAAAAGTACATCGACACCGCGATTCAGGTCGCCGAGGAGTACGGCTGTCGGGAGTACACGAAACAGCGGCTCCAGATCCTCGACCGCGCCGTCGAGTCGGTGTTCGAGGACGACACCAACAAACAGAGCGGGATCGCGGACTTCATGTAGGCGGTCGCGGCGTGGTGGCGTGGCGATCGCGTACCTCATGTAGGCGGTCGCGATATTTCGGGCGGGCATCTCCGATTCCGACGAGCGATGGGATTTTGCTGCGGGGCGACGCAGGGACCGATAGATGGAGATCGAGGAGCTGGAGTCGATCCCGGGCGTTGGGGCGAAGACAGCCGAGCGGCTGGCCGAACTCGACGATCCGGCGGGCGCGCTGGCCGACGGCGACGTGGCGCAACTCGCGCGGGCACCGGGGATCAGCGAGGGACGGGCGGCGCGGATCGCGCGGGCGGCGATCCGGCATCGGCACGGGGACAGCGATGGATTTCTCGCGACCGATCGCGCCGAGGAGCTGTACGAAGCCGTGCTCGGGTTGCTCAAAGATCGGGCGGTGACCGAGTACGGCCGCAAGCGGCTGGAGACACTGTATCCAAGCGCCTCGAAGGCACGGATCGACGAGGTCCGAGCGTTCGCGGAGGACGCGGTCGAACGGGAACCGACACCGGCGCTTTTGGAGGCGTTGACCGGCGTCAAGCCGCTCGAAGCGCCGCGGGAAGTGCGCGTCAGGGATCGGTGCCTGGCCACGAGCGACGCGGAGATGTACGCCGAGGCGCAGTCTGCGGTTCCGGAGCTGAGCGTCGAGCTGATCGAGGACGCGCGCGACGTCTCGGATCTCGCCCGGGGATACTCCACGGTCGTCGTCTTGGACGAGGCGTTCGCCGGGATCGACCTCGACGGCGACGTCGACGTTCGAGTGCGGCCGGACGCGATGGACGATCCGGGGTCGATCGTCCCCGAGCGGACGATCGCGTTTTTCGCGCACAACAGGGCGCGGCTTCGGGCGGCGGTGGCAGTCAACGACGCGGCAACCGATCTCGGAGCGGGGATGGAGTGCGAGCCGTCGGCCGCCGACATCGGCGGGTTCGACGAGGGGATGGAACGGCTCGAAGCGGGGCTGTCGCGGCTCGACGACGATGGGAACGTCGCTGACGACGACCGACTTCGCGAGCTCGAAACGGCGATCGACGACATCGACGCGACCGTCTCGATGGCCGAAAACGTCGCCAACGACAGGCTCCGGACGGCGATAGAAGAGCGGGACGTGACGATCGAGGGGGCCGACCTCCTGTCGCTCGTCGAACGGGGTGCTGGGGTCGATTCGTTGCTGGAACGGGAGCTCAAAAGCGAGTTCGCGGCCGCGATCGAGGCGGCGCGCGCGCATCTCGTGGACGCACTCGGGATCGACGACTACGAGCAACTGGCTCGACAGGCGTTCGAGGAGGAACCGACGTTTCCGGTCGAACACGACGACCGGGTGATAGACCGGTTGCGCGAGGAGTTGATCGCCGACCGGGATCGGCGGGCGACGCGGCTGAAGCGCGAGGTGGCCGATGTGCTGGGCACGCTGCGCGAGCCGGCCGAGGCGCTCGTCGAGGCCGCGCTGGAACTCGACGTCGAACTCGCAGTGTCGCGGTTCGCGCGGGATTTCGACTGTTCGTTTCCGACGTTCGAGGGCGACGGTATCGCGATCGATGGCGGGCGTTCGCCCCTCCTCGACGTCGAGTTCGGGGCGGTCGAGCCGGTCGACTACGCGGTCGACGGCGTCTCGCTGTTGTCGGGGGTCAACAGCGGCGGCAAGACGTCGACGCTCGATCTGCTCGGCACGGTCGTCATCGTCGCGCAGATGGGACTGCCAGTACCCGCCGAGTCGGTCCAACTGCGACGGTTCGAAGCGTTGCACTACCAGGCGAAGACGCAAGGGACGCTGGATGCGGGAGCGTTCGAGTCGACGCTGCGCGAGTTCGGCGATCTCGTCGACGGACAGGGGGAGCGGTTGGTGTTGGTCGACGAACTGGAGTCGATCACGGAACCCGGCGCGAGCGCCGTCATCATCGCCGGGATTCTCGAAGCGCTGGCCGAGGGAGACTCGACGGCGGTGTTCGTCTCCCATCTGGCCGGCGAGATCCTCGAAGCCACCGGGACGAACGCCGAGGTGACCGTCGACGGAATCGAGGCGGTCGGGCTGGTGGACGGAGAGTTGCGGGTGAACCGATCGCCGGTGAAGGATCACCTCGCTCGATCGACGCCGGAACTCATCGTCGAGAAGTTGGCCGAAGCGGAGGGCGGTGCGTTCTACGCGGATCTCTTGGAGAAGTTCGATTCCGATTCGAACTGAGGTGACGAGATCTCTCAAGTGATCAGGTTGTGTCAGTGATCAGGTTGTGTCAGTAATCAGGTTGTGTCAGTGGTGTGGTCGTCTCAAGCCATCAGCAATGCGTCGATCCCGCCCGAAGGCTTAACATGGCGGCCAGCGTGGTGAAAGTGAAATGGCGGACGACGATATGCTCTCGTGGGATGAATCCGTCTTCCGCGACGAGCACGTCCTCGAACTCGATTACCTGCCGGACACCTTTCTCCACCGCGATGACCAGATGGAGACGCTGAAGTACGCGCTCCGACCGGCGGTTCGGGGTTCACGGCCGCTCAACGTGATGGCCCGCGGCCCACCGGGTACGGGGAAGACGACGGCGGTCCAGAAGCTCTTCGACAAACTTCGAGGCGTCAGCGACGTCGACGTCGTCCGGGTGAACTGCCAGGTTGACTCGACGCGGTACGCGGTTTTTTCGCGACTATTCGAGGGGCTGTTCGAGTACGAACCACCAGCGTCTGGGATCTCCTTCAAGAAACTCTTCGGACAGATCACGGACCGATTGGTCGAGGAGGACGAGGTGTTGGTCGTCGCGCTTGACGACGTGAACTACCTGTTTTACGAGGGTGAGGCGTCGGATACGCTGTACTCGCTTCTGCGTGCCCACGAGGCCCATTCGGGGGCGAAGATCGGTGTCGTCGTCGTCTCGTCGGACCTCGGGCTCGACGTCATCGAGGAACTCGACACCCGGGTGCAGTCGGTGTTCCGCCCCGAGGACGTGTACTTCTCGGCCTACGGTGAGCGGGAAATCGTCGACATCCTCAGCGAGCGGGTCGAACGGGGGTTCCGCGACGGGGTCGTCAGTCCGCAGGTGCTCGATCGCGTCGCGGCGTACACGGCTGACAGCGGCGGTGATCTTCGCGTCGGCATCGACCTCCTCCGGCGAGCGGGGTTGAGCGCCGAAATGCGCGGCTCGACGGACGTCGCCGTCGAGGACGTCGAATCGGCCTACGAGAAGGCGAAATACGTCCACCTCTCCAGGCATCTCCGGGGGCTGTCGGAGTCGGAGGCGGCGTTGGTTCGCGTCCTCGCGGACCACGACGGTGAGCAGGCGGGTGACGTCTACGAAGCGTTCAGCGAGGCCACCGATCTCGGATACACGAGATACTCCGAGATCGTCAACAAACTCGAACAGTTGGGGCTCATCGAGACGGAGTACGCGGACGTCGGCGGGCGGGGGCGATCTCGCGCGTTGTCGCTGTCGTACGACGCGGACGCCGTGGTGGATCGTCTGGACGGCGAGGCAGGGTGAACCGCCTCGGGGTCAAGCCCCGAGGCACTCGCCTTGAACCGCCTGTGGATCCGGCGCGGTAGGACTGCTGTTGGAGTCGAAGGTTCGTGCAGGGCGCGGGTAGTTGGATGCGGTTGTCGGACGTGATTACCGATCGTCCGGATCCTCGCCGATCCACTGTTCGGGGACTTGGATGACGTATCGACCGTTCTCCTGAAGGGCGATGATGTACTCCTCGCGGTCGTACAGCTCCATGAGATTGAGTTCGTACTGGCCGGGTTCGAGAATCTTGATCGATTCGAACTGATCGTTTAGCTGTTCGCGAAGGTCGGTGAGGTCCGGTTGGTCACCGGTTGGTTCACTGACGACGGTTCCCTCGGACGGAGCCGTCGACGCGTCAGCGAGCGCGGAGTCAGACGCCTCGTTCGCCGTAGACTGAGGGGATGAGTCCGTTCCATCGTCAGTCGACTCGACGGCGCGTTCGTCGAGTTCTTCGGGGGAGACGATATCCGACCGCGCGTTCGCCTGGGCGAGATCTTCGCTCGTGACGGCATCGGCAGCCGAATGGTTCGCGTCGGCGTCGATGATGTCGTCGTCGGAAGGGGGATCGGTGGTGCCGCGCTTGGCGCGTGGCTTCGCGGTGTCGCCGGCGGTGCTCGTACTCGATTCGATCTCAGCATCCGATTCGTTCGATCTGTGACGACTGGAACTCTGCCGACGGGCTTTTTCAGGGTCGTTACTCCAGTCGTCGGGCCATTCGGCGGTCGGGTCTGGTTCGGCAGAACCGGTTGGCTCCGTCGATCGGGATGTGTCTGCTGAGGGTGATTGGGATGTGTCTGCTGGTGGGGCCTCGGGACCGGACGAAACGAAATCTCGAACGCGCGTCGTCGCCCGGCCGACGGTTTCGGCGACTGAGGAACCGTCGGTGTTCAGCGGCTTCGGTCCATCGTCCGAGGAGGTATTGGGCGACTGGCCGCCCGATGACATCTCGGAGGATTCACCCGCGGGTCGGAACTGGAATTTGTTGCCGCCACAGTCGGGACACCCCGAGAGCATCTCTTTCGACCCGTCTTCGAACGTGTGGCCGCAGCCGGTACACTGGTGTGGCATGATGTGGGAGTGAAAGCCTCTGGTCAGGTTCGAGTTATCAGCGTACTGATGAGCGATTCGTCCTTGTGGAGCGTCTCGATTCGGTTTGCCGGGCCGATAACCGTCAGTTTGTTCGGGCTGTCGCGTCCGATGAGACGGCCGAGGAAGCCGTTTTCACCGCTCCCTTCGCCGGGGTAGCTCTCGATCTCGATACCCGTGAACCCATCGGGGTTGATTTCGGACATCGTCACCTCGATGAGTTTCGACTCCTCTTCGGGTTTCAGCCCCTGTTCGAGGATGACGATGTTCCCGTCGTGGACACCATCGAGGATGAGCCGGATCTTCTCCATCGTCCGCATACCGTCCATCCGTTCGGCGCTTATCATGTCGATCTGGATCCCGTCATCGTGGCCGGTGTCGCCGGCCTCGGGATCGCCGCAGTCGTCGTCTGTGGTTATCTCTGCCATGATGTCACCCGAAGTACTCCGCGATCTTGTCGTACACTTCGTCCATGTTCTCGCCTTCGAGCGCGGACAACGGCACGGTTTCGTGCTGTGGGAACGCGTTCGCGATCCGCTGTACGTTCGAATCATCGAGGTCGATCTTGTTCGCGAAGATGAGCACCGGCAAGTTCTGACTCTCGATGATGCCGATGAGCATCGTGTTGACCTGCGTGAACGGGTCCTCCGCGGAGTCGAGGACGTAGATCACGCCGTCGACGTCCTCTCTCAGCCAGTGCATCGCTTCGGCGACGCCCTCGGTTGCCTCGCGGGACCTCCGGACGGCGTCCTCCTTCTCGATGTCGTGTTCGAGAAACTCGTTGTAATCGACCTTGGTCGTGACACCGGGCGTGTCGACGACGTCGATCGTCACCGACTTGCCGTTGCGCTTGATCTCCACGTTCTCCTTGCGGCGAGCCCGCCGCGTTTCGTGCGGAACGTGACTCTCGGGACCGACGGCGTCGCCGGTCCAATCGCGGGCGATACGGTTGGCTAGCGTCGTCTTGCCGGCGTTCGGCGGCCCGTAGATACCGATGCGCTTGGGCTCACTCCCCGTAAAGAGACTCGACGTAGCGCGGGAAATACTCGACTTGAGGCTTGTTAACAATCCCATATCATCCTCCCGCGGCCCCGATTTCGACTCGAAATCGGAGTCGCTCTGCACGTAGTACCATACCGCATTCACTTAACTGTGTGTCAGACGAGCGTCGCACGATACCACAGCAGTCAAACGAGCGGTTAGCGGCGGTGAAACGCGAGCGGCTGCCGATGGTCGATAATGAAACGAGTCAGTGAGTGGAATAGTTGCGACAAGCGTGACGGATCACGGTTAACTGGCAGGAAATTCCCGGTAACCGGAAACCGGCGATAACCGGGGGAAAGCAGAGCGTGAGAATAAACAAGGACGAAAAGCGAGTCTCGCGAGTCTCCTACCGACGGCCGAGACGGCCGAAGATGCGATCGGAAGCCCCCCACCCCTTCATTTCGTGTGGAACGGACAAGAGGGGTACGGCGGGTGTTTTCTCCCGAGAGTCGGGAGGTCGGGATTAATAATCGAAGCTAGAGTAGAATAGTTTCTAGTTATAATTATTAGCTTTGGTTATTCTTCTAGTTTTAATACTAGTTGCTAGATACATACTCAGCTCTAATTTCCCCCAGTACGGATGCTATTCTAAGGTATATATTATAAATGTTTCTCGTTAAATACGTAAGACGCACTCAACCCCCACCCCATCTCTCTGCCTCTCCACCCGAAACAAAGGGGTGTGGGGGTAATCACCCCCGTTTCCCCTGCATCACCTGGAACCCACGTAGAATCGACAATCCACCCCTCGACCACCCCTCGTCTATCCCTCGGCCGCCTCTCGACCACCCCTTGTCCATCCCTCGGCCGCCTCTCGTCCGCCCTTCGTCTGTCTCTGAACCGTCTCTCTCCTCTCGACAACCACTTCATCCGCTTTTTATCCCCACCGCCTCTCTATCGACTCCCTACCTGTTTCCCACCCGCTTCCCGCCGATCCCGGTACAGCTCTCGCTGCGCTTTCGGATGCCACACCGGCTTCGACTCGACGTCCCGAACGAGACTTCCCCGATGGATGCGACGCGCTCCCACGGAGCGATCCACGATGCCCTGAACCGCGTCCGTGACTACCCGACCCGCAAACGGCCGCCCGAACTATGGAAAACTTTAATTGGATGTTCGACTATCGATTCGACTGCATCAAGTGGACTAGATGGATTCGTCTACGCCGATCTAATCGGGACTGAGACGCCGTAATCCATCCGTTCGCACGTCGCGTGGGACCGGCTCCACCTGAAATGAAGGGGTGCGCGCACAAATAATGGACGACGATATGGGCAAACGAACGCCGGAAGATGGCACACGTGGGGACAGTTCGGACGAGGCGTCGGAGAGCGGTTCGGATGGCGATACTTCAGATGGTGATACTTCAGATGGCGATACTTCGGATATCGATAACAATATAGACGCACGAGCAGACGCAGCCGATTCTGACACCGCCGCCGCGCTCGATCCGTCGGTCGACGGTCCCGACTCCGCCACGCAGTCGGGTGGTTCTCCACCCGAAACGAAGGGGTCTGGCGAGCCGTCGTCGTCCGTCTCCGAGGGCACACAAACGGAGTCAGATGGGGGCGGCCCCAGTCCCGAGGCCCCCGCTTCCGGCGAAGTTGGCTCGATCGACGGCTTCTCCGGGGATGTCGACCTCGAGGATCTCGATCTCGACTCCGACGCCGACGATTCCGGCGAGGCCGACGAGGCGTCGAGGGGACTCTTCGACGATCTTCTCGAAGGTGAGCCGATCTTCGAGAACAAGGAGGTCCTCCGACCGTCGTACACGCCGCACAAACTCCCGCATCGCGAGGAGCAGATCAATAACATGGCAACGATCCTCGTCACTGCCTTGCGCGGGGAGACGCCATCGAACATCCTCATCTACGGGAAGACCGGTACCGGGAAGACCGCCAGCGCGAAGTTCGTCAGCGAGGAGCTCGAGACGACCTCACAAAAGTACGAGGTTCCGTGTGAGGTCGAGTACATAAACTGCGAGGTAACGGACACGCAGTATCGCGTCCTCGCACAGCTCGCGAACAAGTTCATCGACAAGAACGGGCGATACATCGAGAATCGTCTCGAAGAACTCGGCGATCTCCGGGATCGAGCTGCGGAGGACCCGGCTGAACTCGACGACACGGACTTCGACAGCGTCGCCGCGGTCGAAAACGAGATCACGAGCCTCGAATCCGATCTGGAGGAATTCGACCCCGTCCCAATGACCGGGTGGCCGACCGACCGGGTCTACTCGACCTTTTTCGACGCCGTCGACTACCACGAGCGCGTGGTCGTGATCATGCTCGACGAAATCGACAAGCTCGTCGAGAAGTCGGGCGACGACACGCTGTACAACCTCTCGCGGATGAACTCCGAACTCGACAACTCTCGGGTGTCGATCATGGGCATCTCGAACGATCTCAAGTTCACGGACTTTCTCGATCCCCGCGTCAAATCGAGCCTCGGCGAGGAAGAGATCGTCTTTCCACCCTACGACGCGACGCAGCTCCGCGACATCCTCCAACACCGCGCAGAGATCGCGTTCAAATCCGCGACCCTCTCCGACGACGTTATCCCGCTGTGTGCCGCCTTTGCCGCACAGGAACACGGAGACGCCCGTCGCGCGCTCGACCTGCTGCGGACCGCGGGCGAGCTCGCCGAACGCGGTCGGACGGAGACGGTTGAGGAGGCCCACGTCCGGAAGGCACAAGAGAAGATCGAACTCGACCGCGTCGTCGAGGTGGTCCGGACGCTCCCGACTCAATCGAAACTCGTCCTCTACGCGACGATCCTTCTCGAAAAGAACGGCGTCCACAACATCAACACGGGCGAGGTGTTCAACATCTACAAGCGGCTCTGTCAGGAGATCGAAGCCGACGTACTCACCCAGCGCCGGGTCACCGACCTGATAAGCGAACTCGACATGCTCGGCATCGTCAACGCGATCGTCGTCTCGAAGGGGCGCTACGGCCGAACGAAGGAGATCAACCTCTCGGTCCCGCTCGACGAAACGGAGGCCGTCCTCCTCTCCGATTCGCGCGTCGGAGAGGTCGAGGACGCACAGCCGTTCGTGCAGGCGCGCTTCGACAACTGAAGTTCGCCGGAGAATTCTTCGAGAACTCCCTCGTTTCACGTGACCCCTCCATTTCACGTGGAAATACGTCTCTCTCCACGCTCTCACCGCGACGAACTGAAGTCTTTAAATCACTCGCCGCGGAACCCCGGGGTATGAGTCAGGCCACAAAAGTCGTTCTCGGAACCATCGGCGTCGCCGTCGTCCTCGGATTGGTGCTACTCGCCGGCATCGCCGCCGTCTGATGTTCGACGAACGGACGCTCTCGGGCGAACTCGACGAGCTGCGGCGCTCGCACGCGCCGTCGGCGCTCGTGTTCGATGCCCGCGGCGACTTCGAAACGCTACCGCCGTCGGTCGTGGAGAACCTCCTCGCGGTCACGGATGGGGTCGAGCCGCTCTCGTACGACGAGTCGTGGCTCCCCGAAGACGCTCCGGAGACGCTCTATCGCATCGCTGGCAATGAGTTCACGATCGGTGCGCCCGGCGACGGCGGCGTCGTGTGGACCCGTCAGACGACGCCCCCGGTCGTCCTCGTCAAGCCGCGGCTCGAAGGATCCCCCGAGGGGTTCATCGACTTTTTGATCGCCGAAGCGCTCGTCGAAATCGGCCTCGGCGGCCCGGAACACTTCCTTGGCTTCTTCGAGGACGACTACCGCGAACTCGCCGAGGCGGTGCCGCTCTCGCCGGCCGACACGTATCAGCTCGCGGCCGCCCTCTTCACTGCCTCCGTCGGCCGGTCGACGCGGCCGATCTTCGCCGGCTGGGCCGACGAACTCCCCGCGCTGCACGCCGAGTGGGTCGACGCCGGCGAACGGCTCGAACCCGGGCTCTCGGGGCTCTCGGGGGATGTCGCGCTCGGTCGAACCAGCTTCTCCGACGCCGCCGAACTCGCCTGTAGCGCCGTCAAACACGATATCGAGATCCCGACGCCGTTCGTCGCGCTGGACAGTCCAGCCTACGATCGGCACGGTGCCGCCTTTGCGGTCCGGTGGGCAGAAAAGACGTTCGAGGCGCTCGAAACGGAATAGCTCCGCCGCGTTACTGGTACGCCTGCAGTCCGGTGAGGTCCTCGCCGAGAATCAGCGTGTGGATGTCGTGGGTTCCCTCGTAGGTGTAGACGGTCTCGAGGTTCGCCATGTGTCGCATCGGCGAGTAGTCGGCAGTGATGCCGTTGCCGCCGAGCATCTCGCGGGCGATCCGTGACTGATCGCGCGCCATCCGGACGTTGTTGCGCTTGGCCATCGAGACGTGCTGGGGGCGCATCTCGCCACGCTCTTTCAGTTCGGCCAGCCGGTCGGCGAGCAGTTGCGCCAGCGTGATCTGAGTGGCCATCTCCGCAAGCTTGTCCTGTTGGAGCTGGAACCGTCCGATCGGACCGCCGAACTGCTCGCGATCGATGGCGTACTGGCGGGCGGTCTCGAAGCAGTCGCGCGCCGCGCCGATCGCGCCCCAAGCGATGCCGTAGCGCGCCTGCGTGAGACACGACAGGGGACCTTTCATCCCCGCCACCTCGGGGAGTACGTCAGACTCGTTCACGCGGACGTCGTTGAGCCCGATCTCGCCGGTGATCGACGCCCGAAGCGAGAGCTTCTCGTCGATCTTGTTCGTGCTCACGCCGTCTACGTCCGTGTCGACGAGGAAGCCGCGGACGGTGTCGTCGTCGGAGCGGTCCTTCGCCCAGACGATCGCCACGTCGGCGATCGGGGAGTTGGTGATCCACGTCTTCGCGCCATTGAGAACGTACTCGTCGCCGTCCTTCTCGGCGTGGGTCTCCATTCCGGAGGGGTTCGAGCCGTGTTCGGGTTCGGTCAGGCCGAAACACCCGACCTTCTCACCGGTGCCGAGGTCCCAGAGGTACTCCTCCTTTTGTTCGTCGGACCCGAAGGCGTGGATCGGGTACATGACGAGCGCGCCCTGCACGGAGGCCATCGACCGGAGCCCCGAATCGCCGGCCTCCAACTCCTGCATCAGGATACCGTACGCCCGCTGGGAGAGATCCGGCAGGCCGTAGCCGTCGAGGTTCGGCGCGTAAAAGCCCAATCCGCCCATCTCGGTGATGAGCTCTTTCGGGAAGGTGCCCTCGATCCAGTGCTCACCGACGTCTGGTTTGACCTTCTCGTCGACGAACTGCCGGGCGGTATCGCGGACCATGCGTTCTTCTTCCGTCAGATCCGACCCGAGATCGAAGTAATCCAACATACACGCTCATTGGTTCGAAGCGACAAAAACACTCTGAACGGCGATTCGTGCCCCGGATCTCGCACGAAGAAACTGTCGGGTTCGATGTACTTTCAGTTCAACGTCGCCCTGAAAATATTGATTACTGGGGGACTCAAACGGCTTCAACGGACTGTCATTCCTCGATGAACGAAGCGACCGAATCAGCCGACGAAACTCGGACGGCAACGGTCACGATCGGCGAGATCGAAGATTTCGGCTCGAACATATACTGCCGCGACGTTGATAAGTTTCAACACGTACTCTTGCTCGCGCAGGAGACGTTCGATAGCCTCGGGATCGAACCATACAATTACGTCTACATTCGTCCGGCAGTCGGCGACCAACGGTCGGGGGGACATCGTGACGAAGAGCCTCCGCCGGTGTACGCGCTCCCGTTCGCGGACGGGTTTTCACCCGACTCTGACGGACCGACGGCGCTGTTGAAATCGAGCCTTCAAAAAGACGTTCTCGAGGAGACGGATAGCGGACACGCGGATATCGAGGTCGCTCCACACGAAACGGCGCGGGAAGCGACGCGATCACGCGAGTACATCGCCCTCCGGCTACCCGCGTTCGTCGAAACGGATCTGTCGACCTGCTACATGAACCCGACCGACCTCGGCGAAAGCCCCTGGAGCGAAGACCAACCAATCGAGGTGTACAACCTGCAGAACGGCGCACGAATCAGACTCATTGTGAAGACGTTGGATCGGATCGATCGAAATCACATCGCGATAAGTAACGTTGTTCGGCAGATGCTCGATCGGAAATCCGTCGATCAGGTAAACCACGAGACGATCGATACGGCCCGAGTTGGCGTTCGAACTCCGGTTCAAGCTATCCTTCCAGCGCCCGCAACTCGGGGAATCGCCCGCTCCGCGTGGACGAAGATCCTCTCGAAATTTGTCGGTTTCAAGCGGATCAACGCGGAGGTGCGTCCCGGATACGACCGAGATGAGGAGCGCGGGATCGCGAGAGTCGACGAAGAGACCCAACAGCTCCTCGGCATCTCCGAGGGCGACCGACTCGTCGTCGAGTGGAACGGGCTAAAGCATCCTTTGCGGTGCCTGACACCGCCCGCTGAGTCGCCCGAAATCGTCGCTAACGCCGACTCGAACTCCAACTCCGACGCCGACTCGATTCCAGATAATAACGGCTCCCTTTCGGATCGGACGGATACCGATACCCGGGTGAACACCACGAACGAGATCTACCTTCCGACGACCGAGCGGCGGAAAACGTACGCCTGCATAAACGATGTCGTCGATATCCGACGGGATATGAGCTACACCGCGATCAATCGGATCACGCTTTCCGTCTTCGGTATCATCGGCGTCCTCGTTGGCGGGGAACCACTTTTCACCCGTCTGTACGCCTGGCTCGGAACGCTCGAGACGCCCGTCCCAGGGGGGGTATTACAGGATGGCGGTCTCGCGTTGACCGTGCTCGCCATGTCCGTGTTTATTATATAGCTTTTATTATGGCCGGAACGACAGAAAGTCACGCGGTGATAGTCGCGGCGACATCGGGCGTATCGAGCGTCACGACGGCCGCTTCGTCTTCGACCCGGGTCGTGAGCGCCCCTTTCGGGTCGATTCGACGTACGATCTCAGCGATCGGCCCGACGTGAGCCTCGTCGAGTCGAGAAAATCGTCGTAAAAATTCGATCCCCAGTAGCTCGCCCCTTTTAAACAGTTCTTCAGGTACGAGGGAACCGGACGGATCCCGTTGCTCGCAGGCGCGTTCACTGCGACGATGGGATCCGAATCCACATCGACGGTGGCTGCTTCGTCGACATACGGGGTGATACGATCGGCGTCGACCTCGCCGAACTCGTAGCCCGTCTCGCGGGTCACGTACGCCTCGTACTCCTTCGGATCAAGCCTCGGGATCAACAGCCCGTTGAACCAGCTCTCCTCGCGTTCGTGCAGGTTGAGTACCGCACGCCGCGTACCGCTTGTCTCCCGTTGCTCGGCTTCCGCATCAAAAACCCGCTCGAATCCGGACACTTTGACCCGGCTTGCCCGATTTTCGACACCGTCTAACCACTCGCGGAGTTCGAGAGGCACGAGCAAACTTCCGTACACGACCACGCCTCGCAGATTCTGTCCCATAATCGGTCTTGTTTGTCCGCTAGCTTGTGCCCGACGTGGTGTAAGTTTTCGGACGCGGGTTCGCTTCCGCTCGCGAGCTTTCGCTGTGCGAATCACACACCGGATTCGATTCGATCGACGAAGCCGTCTATCGCGTCCGTCACTGCCGACGCGTGTTCGACGTAACAGCACCGTTTCCCCTCGACGGCCTCGAACCGCCCCCGTGGCAGCTTTTCGGCCACCTCCTCGCCTGCGGCTATCGGCACAACCGGATCATCGACGCCGTGACAGACGAGCGCCGAGACGGTGAGTTCGTAGAGCGCTCCGGCTTCGAACTCGAGGGCAGCCGCCCGGTGGCCCGCCGCCGCCTCCCCGGTCGCGTCCTCGGCTCGCCGCCACGTCGCGATCTGCGCTGCGAGTCCGGATTCGGCCAGAAATCGCTCGGTGAACGCCGCAGAGAGCGACGCCTCGAATCCGACCGGATCGCCGGGGTGCAGCGCCGCCAGCGCGTCGTCGTCGATCCGGTCCCCCGAGGCCGTCACGCCGAGCAGTGACAGTGATCTTGCGCGGCCGTACTCGCGGGCGTATCGGAGCGCGACCATCCCGCCCAGCCCCGCCCCGACGACGTGTACGCGGCGGATCCCCGCGTCGGCGAGGACGGCTTCGAGATCGGCTGCGAACCGGTCGACGGTGTACGGGCCCGTCCGAGTGGAGTCGTCGGTCCCCCGGGTCGCGCACACGACGGTTCGATACCGCCCGGCGAGCGCGGGGGCCTGCCAGCCCCACACCCACGGGCCGAACCCCGCGTCCGGGACGAAGGCGATCGCGGGTCGGTTCTCCTCGCCCGACACGGCATATCGGAGCGTCGCCCCGTCGGTCGCGACCGCCTCCGCGCTCTCGTCGGCTGAACCCGTCGTCATACCGTCCCACACCATCCGAGACACATAGCATTTTCCCGTCGACGATCGAACCGCGCGTATGAACCCAGCCGAGCTTCGCGCGTCGATCCCAGTCTGCGAGTCCTGCATGTACCTAAACACCGGTGCCAGTGGGCCGGGCCCTCGTCCCGTCGTCGAGGCCGTCGTCGAGGCCCAGCGCCGCCACGAGTTCGACGCCTGCGAGACGGATCACTACACCGCCGCCGCCGGGATCCGCGACGACGCCCGCGAGGTCGTCGCCGGGCACATCGGCGCGGATCCCGAAGACGTTGCCCTCGTCGCCTCGACGGGCGACGGGATCAGTCGACTGGCGAACGCCGTCGACTGGGAGCCCGGCGATCGGGTCGTCCGCACGGACCTCGAACACCCCTCGGGCGTACTGCCGTGGCGACGCCTGGCGGAGACGGGCGTCGAGGTGACCGAACTGGCGTGTCCGGACGGTCGGCTGCCGATGGACGTCTATCGTGACGCCGTCGAGGACGCCCGACTCGTCTGTCTGAGCTCCGAGAGCTGGGTGCACGGCACTCGGCTATCGGTCGCCGAAGCGGTCGAGATAGCTCACGACGCCGGTGCCCTGGTTGTCGTCGACGCGGTTCAGACCGTCGGCCAACACCCGATCGACGTCGCCGAGTGGGGGGCGGACGCCGTCTGTGCGTCCGGGCACAAGTGGCTGCTCGGCCCGTGGGGTGCGGGGTTCCTGTACGTCGACCCCGATTCACTCGACGCGTTTCGCCCCCGCCACATCGGCTACCGGAGCGCGGTCGACCCGACCGGCGACCGCCTCGAGTACCACCCCGACGCGAGACGCTTCGAGGTCTCGACGGACGCGGTCGCGCCGTACGCCGGCCTGGTCGAGGCGATCGAGACGATCGAGTCGGTCGGGCTTGGGACGATCGAATCCCGCATCGAGCGGCTCACGGATCGACTCAAATCGAGCCTCGGTGACCGGCTCGTCTCGCCCGACGACCACGAATCCGGCCTCGTCGTCTTCGAGGTCGACGATGCAACCGGATTCGTCTCGCGCGCGGACGACGCCGGCGTCGTCGTTCGCGACCTCCCCACGGGTGCGGTCCGGGCCTCGGTCCACGCGTTCAACACGGCCGAAGAGATCGACGCGCTTGCCGACCTGTTGTGAGGCGATCGTCGGCCCTGTAGGGGGTCCTCTCCCGCCGCCGACGCGCTCGCTACCGCGTACCACACTATTATTATGTATGTCGCGCCCCAGCGTGTTTGTATGCCGGAATGTCAAAACTGCGGCGCGTTCGTGACGGCAGCGTACGCCCGGGTCTTCACGCCGAACGGCGTCGAGAATCCGCGCGTTTGCCCACAGTGTGAAGACAAGATCCGCGACGGGTCCGACGTCCGCGAGGCCCGTTCGACCCGTCGCACGTAATCCGGATTCGCCCCGCGACCGACGACTCGTTCTCCCCGTTTCACTCCCCAACGATCGCTTCTTCGACCAGCCCTTTCGCCTCGGCCAACAGCTCCTCCGCTCTCGATTCCCCGCGCGCCTCGGCCGTCAGCCGGACGAGCGGCTGGGTACCGCTCGCGCGGATCAGAAACCACCCCTCCCCGGCGTCGACTCGAACGCCGTCGAGCGTCTCGACCGACTCGTAGGCGTCGAGCACGCTCGATTCGACGCCGGTCATGATCTCCGATTTCCGATCTACCTCGATGCTTGCCCGGCAGATTGGGTGCGAGGGGATCGCCGACAGTCGATCCTCGAGCGGTTCCGCCGCGACCATCGTCGCGATTCGGATCGCGGCCAGCGGACCGTCCGGACACAGCGTCTCGTCGGGCCAGATCCACGCGCCGGAGGGTTCCCCGCCGAAGGCGACGTCAGGGGCCGTCGCGGCTTCGGCGACGTGGACGTCCCCGACCGAAGTTCGAGTCACGCCAACGTCTCGTTCGGCGAGGAAGTCCTCGACGGCGAGGCTGGTGTCGACCGGCACCGCGACCCGATCGCCCGCCTCCGCCGCGTCGGCCGCGAACAGCGCCAACAGCGCGTCGCCCGAGAGGAACGTGCCGTCACCGGCGACGGCACGCATCCGATCCGCGTCGCCGTCGTGGGCGATCCCGAGGTCGTACTCGCCCCCGGCGACGAGCGTCGAGAGCGCGGCGCAGTTCTCAGCGGTCGGCTCGGAGGGGCGGCCCGGAAACCGGCCGTCGGACTGGGCGTTGAGCGTCTCGACCCGGCTGCCGGCCTCGATCAGCGCCTCGACGCTCACCCCGCCCGCCCCGTTCCCGAGGTCAACGGCGATATCGAGGTCGAGCGCCCCCTCGCCGCCGGCCGCCTCCACGAGCGCCTCGACGTGGCGCTCGCGCCCGCCTGCCGCCGTTCGATCACCCAGGCCGTCCCACGCTCGGAGTTCGTACTGGCCCGCCTCGACTCGCCCTGCGATCCGATCCTGGCCGGCGGCGTCGTAGGCCTGCCCCGACGGCTGCCACAGCTTCAGGCCGTTGTCCTCCGGCGGATTGTGACTTGCGGTCACGGAGACGCCCGCGTCGGCGTCCAGCCAGCCGACGTTCCGGGCGATCGTCGGCGTCGCTGCCACGCCGATATCGACGACGTCCGTCCCGAGTTCCCGGAGGCCGGCCGCCAGCGCGTCGACGAGCAACTCGCCGCTCACTCGCGGGTCCCGCCCGATCACGACGCGGTCCGTCTCGGCGCCGAGCGCTCGCCCCACGTCCAGCGCCGTCTGCGCGGTTACCTCCTCGCCGACCGGACCCCTGATCCCGCTGGTTCCGAACATATCGGGTCCTCCAGCGGCACGATGAAAGTTCTACCCGTCGAATCACCGCGAGACACCACAAGTGCTTTTTCGGCTTCGGTGCGAGGCATGCACATGAAACGGCCGGGCGGGACCGACGAGCAGAAACGCCGCGCCGGCGAGAGCGCCGCCAGAGTGGTCTCCGACGGTGACGTCGCCGGCCTCGGAACCGGCTCGACGGCTGCCGCCGCCATCCGGGCGCTCGGCCGCCGGGTCGACGCCGGCCTCGACGTTCGTGGGATCCCCACGTCGTACCAGTCGCGCTCGCTCGCTCGCGAGGTCGGAATCCCGCTGACGACCCTCGACGACGCGCTCCCCGACATCGCCATCGACGGTGCCGACCAGGTCGCCGGCCTCGGCCGCGACGACTCCGCGGATCTGATAAAGGGCGGTGGGGCGGCTCACGCTCGCGAGAAACTCGTTGCCGCCGCCGCCGATCGGTTCGTCGTCGTCGCCGACCCGACGAAACTCGCCGACGCGCTCGACGCCCCGGTGCCGATCGAGGTGCTTTCGGACGCCGTCCCGGCCGTCGAGGCGGCGCTGTCGGCCCTCGGCGGGGAGCCGACGCTCCGGGCCGCCGAGCGCAAGGACGGTCCCGTCGTCACCGACAACGGCAACCTCGTCGTCGACTGCGCGTTCGGCGCGATCGACGATCCGGCCGCGCTCTCAGCGGACGTCGGCACGCTCCCGGGCGTCGTCGAGCACGGGCTGTTCGTCGGGTTGGCCGACGAGGTTCACGTCGGTGTTGCTGACGGCGTCGACGTGTATCCTCGGGAGTCTTGACCGATTTCTCGCCGCCGGCCGCGGCTGTTCGGCGTTGCGTCCGAAAAAATGTGAACGGTGTCGACCTTACAGGTCGCGCGGCTGGACCGTCTTGCGGTCGTTCTCCTCGGCGCGGCGTGCGGCGTCCTCGAGCAGCTCCTCGACTTCCGCGTCGAGTGCGTCGTAGAAGTCCGAAGCAACGTTCATGTCATCGAGCGCTTCCTTAACGGCGGCTTTGACGATCAGGTCTGCCATACAATCAGCGGTTTTGCCGGCCCCCTTATATACTTTCCCAAAATGGGGCGTTGTGGCCGCTTCTATCGCCGGTTTAGCGGGTTTGGCCGATCCCAAACTCGGGGTTGGTTCGTGGAGGCATTTAACTATTTCCCCCGTTCCGACGCTCGCACCCGTCCCGCGGCGGTTGCGAGCGGTCTCCGACGGCGACGCGCGCTCCCGTCGCCCGTTTCGAGGCGACAGGTTCGTTGCCGCCGGCGCAGAACTGCCGTTCATGCGCGACATACTCGACGCCGTCGCCGACGGCGAGCTCTCACCCACCGCCGCCGAAGCCGAACTCCGCGGGTACGCCCGGACGGACGCCGGGCGATTCGACGCCGCCCGAGCGGCCCGGACCGGGATCCCCGAGGGGATCATCGCCGCCGGAAAGACGCCAGAAGAG
Organism: Natronomonas salsuginis; assembly: GCF_005239135.1. NCBI lineage: Archaea > Methanobacteriati > Methanobacteriota > Halobacteria > Halobacteriales > Natronomonadaceae > Natronomonas > Natronomonas salsuginis. The sequence goes on along the minus strand of NZ_QKNX01000003.1, from coordinate 227,871 downwards.
ACCGCGTCGATGGCCGTCGCCGCGGTCGAAACGACCGAGTGCGCGCTCGTGACGCGCGTCGACGCGACGACCGTCGAGGCGTGTCGGACCCGTCTCGACGAGCGATTTCCCGACGCCGACGTCGCGTACGACGACCGGGCTCGGACCCTCGTCGTCCACGCCCCCGAGTACGAGCCACCGTCTTTGTCCGCCACCGCCGCTGTCGTCACCGCGGGCACGTCCGACGCGTTCCCAGCCGGCGAGGCCGCGGTCGTCCTCGAGGAGATTGGCGCGCGCGTCGAGCGGATCGACGACGTTGGTGTGGCCGGGATCGCCCGGCTGTTCGACCGACTGGACGCGATCCGCGAGGCCGACGTGCTCGTCGTCGCCGCCGGCCGCGAGGGCGCGCTCCCGACCGTGCTCGCCGGGCTCGTCGACGTCCCCCTGATCGCGGTGCCGGTCTCGACGGGCTACGGCCACGGCGGGTCGGGCGAGGCCGCCCTCGCCGGGATGTTGCAGTCCTGCGCGCCGCTCATGGTCGTCAACATCGACGCCGGATTCACCGCGGGCGCGCAGGCCGGCCTGATCGCCCGCTCGATCTCGGCGGCCCGAGCCGAGTGACCCATCGGTCAAACGATTTAACTCCCTCGAATCCGGCCGTTTGGTACTGTCTGCCGAGGCTATTAATGCCTCGAAGCCCTGTTGACACGTACGGACGAGGTGACCCCTCGCCGACAACAGAATGCCCAAGTGTGATCACTGTGATGCGCACGTCTCGTGCCAGTTCGCCCGCGTGTTCGCCGACGAGCGCGGACACATCCGAGCGTGTCCGAACTGCTCCGCGAACGCCGGCATCGCCGAGGTATCGAGAGACCGCGCACACGACTGACCCCGACCGTCGTACGCCCTGAGATCGCCCCGGACGGCCCCCGCCGTCCACGGAGGCCAGGTACGACGAACGAACGCGAATTCGAGCGGACGAACAGCGGCCGGCCGGCCGCCTAGCCCCTATCCATCGCTATTTTGTACGCCCGCTGCGAACCGATAGCGATGGCCTCAGAGGACGCCCACCACGTCTACATCGTCGAGTGCGCCGACGGTTCTTTATATACCGGGTACACGACGGACGTGGAGCGACGGGTCGCCGAGCACAACGCGGGCACCGGGGCGAAGTACACGCGCGGGCGGACGCCTGTCGAACTCGTTTATAAAGAGTCGTTCGCGGGTCGCTCGGCCGCAATGGGCCGCGAACACGAGATCAAGACGTTCTCCCGCGCTCGGAAGGACGAACTGGTTCGGGCGTCGGACGTGAGCGAGTGATGTCGCTCTGAGGGGTATATAAATGCTCGCTGCCGCGATGAGACGGCTTATAAATCCTACAGCCGCCCCTCGCGATCGGTATATAAATTCCAACCGGAGGGGGGCGGTTACTCCCCCGGAATCAACGAACAAACGACACGAGGGAATCTAACCGTCGCATCAGCCGTACGGTGCATCTCGGTCAGTCCGGTTGATAGGGATTGGTCGCGGTGTCGAGGCGGTAGACGTCGGCGGCGGCGTCGAAGTCGTCGTCGAACGCGTATAGATACCCGAGCCTCTCTACTTGCATGTACGCCACGATACACGCGTCGACGAACGAGAACCGCTCGTACCGTCGAAAGAGCGCTTTCGCCGTCGCGAACCCGTCCGCTGTCAGGGAGTCGATGTGGAACCGGGTGTTTTCTTCGATTCGATCGAGAAAGTCCGTCGCGGCGTCGTGACCAGCGTGCGCCGTCAGCCCGTTTAGCGTCTCTGCGAGCACGTAATCGACGATCACCGCCTCTGGAAGCGAAGCCGTGTCGATTCCCCGAACGATGGGAAGGGCGTCATCGTGCACGCTGTCGCGGCGGTACGCCGCCGCGAAAAGCACTGTCGTATCGACGAGTGCGCGCGGAAAAGCACTGTCGTATCGACGAGTGCGCGCGGCATCTATTCGAGCTCGACGCCCCACGTGTCGTGATCGCTCTCGACAGCCGTCGTCCGGTCGCCGTCGTAGCCATCGAAGTCGCTGAACGTACCGCTACGCTGCTGGACGACCTGTACGCGGAGCGTCCCACCGCCTTCGATGTGCCACCGGAGTTTGTCGCCGTCGTCGATATCGAGTTCCCGGCGGATATGGGCGGGGATGTTCGCCTGATTCCCCGATACCTTGCTCTCGGAGTCGACGCCCTCACCACTCATTGATGATGGTAGTGGATGACGATTGGTGACATCCTCCGACGACTGAAGTCGTGGGCTTCCCACGCCCGTTGGGCTGGTTTGGGAACTTCCGTTTGCGACCCGACACGCCGATGGGAGTGCCACGCCCCCGTTACTCCTATCCTGTAACAGATTCGGAGGTACCTGATTGTTTTATGTCGGTTTGGTTGTCCGAAGGCTTACGTTTTGCTGAGGCAAACACCAAGTCAACTGCCAGTTTTCGGACAATCGTCCACGATGGGGGAACCATCGCAACGACAAAACATAAATACGACGTGTGGGCACTCAAATCTGTTGATTGCGGTGTTTGAGAACCGTTCGGCGATTCATCCCACGACTGAACTCGTGGGTCCTCTCACCTAATCTTTATATAGTGTGTCCTCACACTACCGTGGCTGGCGTAGTGGATATATCCACCCTGTGGCCCCGAATTCGTCATAAAACGAGCCGCTGACAGCTGCCACAGAGGTTCTCCTCTTTGACGTCGACCTCCCGGACCGTCGGCGAGAAGTTCATCACACAGCGGGAGTTGTCGCAGTGTTCGAGCCCGAGTGTGTGGCCGATCTCGTGGACGACCTCCTTGCGGACCCGGTCGGCGAAGATGTCGCTGGCGGATCGCTCGGAGAACCCGCCGTCGGAGGACGTCTGCAGGCGGTACGTGGAGATGACCGAGCCGTTGCCGGAGAGGTACGCGAGGCCGAAGACGTAGTTTCGGCGGCGGTAGTAGAGGTCGTGGGCCGTGATCGCGATGTTCTTCTCACCCGTGCCGACCCGCCCGGCGAGTTCGATGAACTCCTCGGCGCGGTACTGCTCGCGCCCGGCGTCGTACGCGCCGTCGGGGACGGGCTGGCTCTCGTGGATCGTCACCTCGCAGTCGTAGACTGAGCGCAGCCCGCTGGATGCTTCCCGCTTTACTACCGCGGGAAGGTCGCCGACCGGCACGATATCGACGTGCATGGGAAAGCGTTAGATACCGTTGCTGATAAACATCCCGACGTGCACAGCGATCCGGAGTCGACGCTCGTCGACCAGCTGTCCCGGTACGAGACGCTCGTGGAAGTCGGCATCGGCAACCGCCCCGACGTCGCGGCCGGACTGGCCGACCGCGGCTGCCGCGTCACGGCGACCGACGTGTACAATCGATCCGTCCCCGACACCGTTCGGTTCGTCCGCGACGACGTGACCGACCCGGACTCGAGTCTCTATCGGGACGCGGACGCGGTGTACGCGCTGAACTGCCCGCCCGAACTTCAACGTCCCCTCGCCGAGGCCGCCGGGACCGCCGGTGCCGACTGCCTGTTCACCACCCTCGGCGGCGACCCGGCAGTCGTCGACGCGACTCCGGAAACGCTTTCGGGGGACACGCTCTTTCGACTCAACACATGACCACACTCTCGCGACTCAAACCATGAACGTCGACGCAGTGATTCTCGACATCGACGGCGTGCTCGTCGACGTGGCCGACTCCTATCGGCGGGCGATCGTCGAATCGGTCCGGCACGTCTACGGCGACACGATCGAGCGCGATCACATCCAGCTGTTCAAGAACGCGGGCGGGTTCAACAACGACTGGGAGCTCACCTACGCCGCCGCGCTGTACGTCCTCGCACGCCGCGAGAAACCGCAGTTGAGCATCGAGACGTACACCGGCCTGATCGCCGCCTCGGGCGGCGGACCGACCGCGGCCGAGACCGCGATCGCCGACGAACTCGATCCGGCGGACAGAGAACAGATCCTCTCCGAGTGGGATCGGCCGCGCCTCCGCGAGGTGTTCCAACAGCTGTACCTCGGCGGTGACCTCTACCGCCGACTGGAGGGCGACGAGCCCGATTCCGACCTCGACCGCGAGGGGTTCATCCACGACGAGCCGGTGTTGCTCGCCCCGGAAACGCGCGAAAAGCTCCGCGCGTGGCCGCTCGGGGTCGTGACCGGCCGCCCGGCCGCCGAGGCCGATATCGCCCTCGACCGGGTCGGCCTCGACATCCCCGACGAGTATCGCTTTACGATGGACGACTGGGAGGCGGGGAAACCGGATCCACACGCCCTGTGTACGCTCATCGAACGGCTCGACGCGGATCGGTCGGTCTTCGTCGGCGACACGCTCGACGACGTTCGAACCGTCAAGAACGCCGCCGAAGCCGACCCGACGCGGACGTACCGCAGCGTCGGCGTCCTCACCGGCGGTCTCACGGGCGACGAGGGCCGTCGAAAGTACCGGAGCACCGGCGCGGACGTGATCGTCGACTCGATCAACGACCTTCCGGACCTGCTGGAGTGATTTTCGCTCGCCCCTCGATTTCGTTCGTCTTCACCCATTCCAGGCAACTCTCTCCGATCACGCAACGGTTAACTCCGAGTCGTTCGACATACCCGCATGAGAATCGCGATTCTCGGCGGCACCGGAGATATCGGACAGGGTCTCGTGCTTCGATGGGGATTCGACACGTCCCACGAGCTCCTCGTCGGCTCGCGCGACCCCGAAAAGGCGCGCACGAAGGCCGAGGAGTACGAGACCGAACTCGACAGCCGCGGCGTCGAGACCTCGATCAAGGGGTTCGAGAACGCCATGGCGGCCGACCGCGCCGACGTCGTCGTCCTCGCGGTCCCGGCGTACCACGTCGTCGGCACCATCGAGGCCATCGAGGATCGACTCGATTCGGAGACGATCCTCGTCACGCCCGCAGTCGGGATGAAACGCGACGAGGACGGGTTCCACTACAACCGCCCCGGAGCGGGTAGCGTCGCCGCGCTCGCCGACGAGGCGAAACCAGACGACGTACCGCTCGTCGGCGCGTTCCACAACCTCCCGGCGGGCGGACTCGCGGACCTCGACGAGGAACTCGAGTGGGATACGCTCGTCTTCGGCGACGATGAAGACGCCAAGTCAATCGTCGTCGACCTCACCGCCGGGATCGAGGGGATCCGCCCGCTCGACGTCGGCGGGCTCGCCAACGCGCCCGAGGTCGAGGCGGTCACGCCGCTTTTGATCAACGTCGCGATGCAAAACAAAGGGCTGCACGACCTCGGCGTGAAATTCCAGTAGCCCCGTCGCGTTCGGCTCCGCTCTTCGTACTCTCTAGATGAGTCCCTCGGCTCGCAGCCCATCGATCAGATCGTCCACCAGCGCCTCCGGCGTCCCGTAGGGGAACTCCTGGTACGTGTAGAGGTGGGCGGCAATCGACGCGGCAGACATGGAGAACTCGCCCGCCTCGAAGCGGGTCGCCATGCCATCGGGCAGCGCCGAGACGACCCCGATCTCATTCTCGATCGGGTAGTCGGCGTCCTCGACGGCCGCGAGGAACTGCTCTCTGAGCTGGGCCTCGGTGTCGGATGTGGATTCGGTCATGTGCTTTGTTCCGTGTTCGTCGAGGCCTCGTGCGTGGTCATCTTACCGCATCTCGGGGTCGAACTCCGTCAACTCCGAGCCGAAATCCGCAGCCGTGTCGACGTCGTCGTGGCTCCGCTTGCACGCCGCCTCGTACCGCTTGAGTTTCCGATAGAGGATGTAGAAAAACACGCCCTGAAACACGACGACGAACCCGAAGAATAACACGAGAACCGGGACGCCGGGAACGATCAGGCTGACGATCCCTGGGACGATTCCGACGAGCGTGTTGTACGTCGCGTGGATGAACGCCGCGATGAGGAGCCCCTTCACGACGATCGGTCCGGCGTTCTCGCGGTTGAACTTCGACAATCCGAGATAGTATCCGGCGAACGCCGAGTACACGACGTGCCCCGGTCCCGCGAGCCCCCGTACGGCGGTGATCTGACCGCCGGCCTCGAGGGTGTCGGCGAACCCGTCGACGACCCCGATGCCGGTCTGGATGAGCATCGCTCCGGGCGTCTGGAGGTTCTGTGTGATGTACAGGACGTTCTCGATCGCGGCGAAGCCCAGTCCCGCGATGGCCCCGTAGACCGCGCCGTCGACGACGGAGTCGAACCGCGAGTCGCGATACGGATACAGCCAGACTGCGAGCAGTTTCACCGACTCCTCGACCGGTCCGACGACGAGGTAGTAAAACAGGATGAACCCGACGAGCGGCAACAACTGCAGAAAGCCGAACATGGAGTTGATCACCGCGGCGAAGCCCGCAAAGAGGATCGACAGCACGAACGTAGCGACCAGAAGCGACGGTGGTTCCTTCGTCGTGATGTCGGCTCGGTAGATGTACAGCGCGAGGCCGGCCGCCGGAATGATCGACAGGAGCGCCAACCCGAGGATGAACGGGTCCCGAATGATGAGTCCGCCCGCCCCGCTGGCCCCTAGGATGACGAGCAGTATCAACACCCCGAGCCCGACGACGAACCGTCGGCCGGCCCTGACGACGCCGCGATACGTTCGGACCGCCAGCCGATCGAGCGCCGTTCGGGGCTCCCACGACGCGATGTCGTAGAGATCCTCGTCGCCCGAGCGTTTCGCGACCGGATCCTTCATGCACGTGTACTCTCGCGCCGCGACCCTAACTGTTTGGCATGGTTTCGACCGTGCGCTCCGCCCCGAAGCCGGGACGCTTTCGGTCCTCGACCCCCAACGACGCCCATGCACTTCGACCAACGAACGCAGACGGCTCTCCGCGAGTTCGGCCTCGACACCGAGGAGATCGCGGAGCTCTCCCGGTCGGTCGCCGACGCGGCCGCCGCGGACGCTCGCGACATCGAGCGCTTCTTTTCGGGGCTCGACGTGGTCCATTCGGATATGACCCTCGCACATTCGAGCGCCGAGTTCCCGGAACACCGCCTCGAGTACGTCGATCTGTACACCCACGGCGCGGATCTTCGGGGGTACGTCGCCTTCGACGGCTGGGGCGTCCCCGTCGAGGGCGGACGGCTCCTCTCGGATTCGATCGTCGAACTGACGCTCGGGCCGACGGTTCACGACCGGGTTCGGTTCGCCGCCGACCGCGACGAGCTATGAACGTCCGGATCCGCGGGATCTACACCACGGCGCTCACCGAACTGCTCCGAGACGACCACGACATCGTCGACGCGTCGCCGCCGATCCGCGATCGTTTCGAGGAGCTCTTCGAGGTCGATGTCGCTGATGCGACGCTCCGGACGACCGACGACCGCGAGGGAACTGGCGTCGCCGGCGCGCCCGACGCCGTTCCCGAACTCGTCGACCGACTGGCCGATATCTCTCGGGATACGCTCTCGTGGCCCGACCATACCCCCGAGGGCGCGGTGTTCGACGGCGAGGTTCGCGAGACGCTCGGCTCCGGGGCGGTCGTCGATCTTGGTTCGGTCGACGGACGGCCGGTCTCGGGCTTTCTCCCCTACGACCGCGTCGACGGCTACGTCGACGAGGGCGACCGCTATCGCCTTCAGGTCGCCTCGTCGGAACCGCCCTGGAGCGACGACCGGCCGACGCTCGCAACGGCCCTTCGCGTGCCGGGGGGGCTCGTCGAACTCCGCCGCGGCGACGGCCGATCGACGAGCGAGACCGCCAGACTGGCGGACCTCCTCCCGGTCGATCCGATCGACGGGTGGACGCCGCGGTGGTCGCCCGCCGCCGACGATGCCTCCCTCGACGCGATGGCCGCGGCGCTCGAACGTGCGAACGCGCGCGCCGAGGAGATCGAAAACGCGATCGCGTCCCGCGACGACGACGCGCCGGCCCGACTCGCCGCTCCCGTCGCGGGCGCGTGGGTGTGGTTCGGCCGCGAGGGTCGATTCGCCCTCGACGACCGTCGTCGCCGAGTCGAGACGACGATGCCCGGCCACCACCGGACGAAGGCCGCGACCAACGCCGCGAGCGCGGCCGTCGATTTCGTCGAATCGATCTGTTCGTCGCCATCCGACACCGCGGCCGCCGACGTCGATTTCCCCTTCGACGTCGTCACTCGACAGTTCGGGCCGACGGCGGGCGACTCGGTCGCCATCCGACACGGGAAACCCGCCGGCCGAACCATCACTCTCGGCCGCGGCGAGGTCACCGAACGCGACCCGACGGGATCGATCACCGTCGAACGCGAGATGACCGGCGGCGGCACCTACGATGCCCTCGGCGTCGATCGGAGGACCGGCGACGTCGCGACGACGACGTTCGTCGAGGGGCGGTGGTGGTACGCGACCGTCTATCGGAGCGCCGCCGGCGAACGCCGCGGCACGTACGTCAACGTCTGCACGCCGGTCGAGATCTTCCCCCGCGCGGTTCGGTACGTCGACCTCCACGTCGACGTGGTCAAGGGCCCCGGCGGCGAGGTCCGTCGCGTGGACGACGACGAACTCGACGACGCCGTCGACGCGGGGCTAGTCTCCCAACCGCTGGCCGAGCGCGCGCGAAAAGTGGCAAGCTCCATCGAGAACGCACTGGGCTAGTCGAAGCCGCTCACGAGCGTGACGATCCACTGCGCTGGATCGCTCCCTTCGCGCACGTCGATCCGCGTGACCCACTTGACCCACTGGAAGCCGCGGCGGCCGGGAGCGACGAGTCTGACGGGTGCCCCGTGACCGTGGGTGAGACGCTCGCCGCCGACGTGTGTCGCGAGCAGCGCGTCCCGTGCCTCCTCGATCGGGAGCGACCACCGGTAGCCGGTCACCGACACGAACCGGACGTAGGCGGCCGACTCGTCCACCGCGACCGAATCGAGGAGGTCCCCGACGCGGATTCCGCCCCACGACTGGACGGTGTACCAGCCGCTGGTGCAGTCCAACAGCGCCTCCTCGGTCGCTGTCGGCCCGTCCACGAGGTCGGCGTAGTCGAGACGCAGCGGCGTCTCGACGAGGCCGCGAACCCGGAGCTCGTAGCTCGACACGTCGATCGGATCCGGATCGTCGGCGACCCACATCGTCACGGGGAACGAGCCGTTCCCCTCCCCCTCGGTCGGCTTCGAGCCGGTGAACCGCCGATCCGCGCCTGGCGCGCCGGCGATGCGGGTCGCCGCGTCGCCCAACCGGACGGCGAGCGCTCCCGCCGCGAGCAGCCCGAAGTACTTGAGCGCGACCCTGCGCTCGGCGACGTCGCGCCGCCTCGGCAGTCGAAACCGAGTGCGCATGTGGGCGAGGATGAGCGGGACCAACAGCAGGCCGAGGCCGACGTGGACCGCGAGCAGCGGCCAGACGGCGATCCAGACGAGTCCGACGACGCCCCACGCGACGCCGGTCGCCAGCGTCGCCGAGGCGACGATAAGCGTCGCGACCGAGAGCGCGGTCGACCGCTGCCACCGACCCGGATCGGTTAACCGCTGTCGAACTCGGGCGATCTTGAACGCGAGCAGCGGGACGAGGACCACGCCGACGACGCGGTGGCTCCAGACCCACAGCCACCCGAAGCCGTCGGGGACGCCGACGGTAAAGGAGTACAGCCCCGTGCCGGCCGAAAACAGCACGACGACGAGGATCGACCAATCGACGGCCCTCGGCGGCGGGGCGTATCGAACCAGCCGGTCCGCGACGCTCGACATGCGTGTGATTGGGGCTGTTTCGGCCTGAATCTGTCGCCGGTGTTGGGCCGGATCGTCTCTCGCCCTACGCGATGTCGTCCTCGAGTTCGATATCGGCGCTTTCGACCTCGATATCGACGTCTCCGTCGCCCGCCGCGAGCGCCTCGATGCTGTCGATCCCGAGCAGTTCGCGGGTCTCCTCGTCGAAGGCCCTCGATTCGAGCTCTGGACCTCCCTCGTCGTCGACCTCGCTGCCGGTGAGGTGTTTGCCGTAGCGGCCGACGAGGGAGGTGAGTTCCTGGGGGAGGACGAACGTGGTCGACTCGCCCTGGCCGATGGTTTCGAGCGTTTCCATGCCGCGTTCGATGACGGCGCGCTCGCCCATCGACTCGGCGGATTTCGCCCGGAGGACCGTCGAGATCGCTTCCCCCTGCGCCTCGAGGATCTGGCTCTGCTTTTCGCCCTGCGCCTCGAGGATGTTCGCCTGTTTGTCACCCTCGGCTCGCTCGACGACGGAGCGGCGTTCACCCTGCGCTTCGAGGATCATGGCCCGTCGCCTCCGTTCGGCGGAGGTCTGCTGTTCCATCGCCCGCTGGACGTCGGGGCTCGGGTTGACCTCTCGGACCTCGACGGCCTCGACGCGGACGCCCCACTCGTCGGTCGGCCCCTCTAGCTCCTGTTGGATGCGGCGGTTGATCTTCTCGCGCTTCGAGAGCGTTTCGTCGAGTTCCATGTCGCCCAGGACGGCTCGGAGCGTCGTTTGGGCGAGATACAGGGTCGCCCGCTTGTAGTCGTCAACTTGGAGGAACGCGCGCTTCGCATTCATCACCTTGATGTAGACGACGGCGTCGGCGGTCACCGGCGAGTTGTCCTCCGTGATCGCCTCCTGACGGGGCACGTCGAGCATCTGCGTCCGCATATCGAACGGATACGTGCGGGAGACGAACGGGGGGACGAAGTGAATCCCCGGTTCGAGGAGCGTCCGGAACTCGCCGAACACCGTCAGCGCCTCCTTCTCGTAGGCCTCGACGATCTCGACGGCGCTCGACACTGCGGCGACGGCAACGAGCAACAGCGCCACCCCCGCGACCAGGAGGGGATCGAACTCGACCACGCCCAACGCGACGGCCGCACCGACGGCGAGGAGGGCGAACAGGACGACCGACGCGCGCGTGGAGAGCCCCGCAGTCTTGCGACCGAGTTCGCGGGCGACGCTGTCAGACATGGTTTCCCTTGGGGCCGACGACACTTGAACCTGTACCGGGGCCGTCACCGTCGTACGCTGGGGTTCCTCGACAGCATGAACTATGACGCCGGAACTCCAACGAGACCTCATATGGAATTCAGCCTTCCAGTCTCGCTCGGTGCACTACTCGTAATCGTCGTCATCGGTGTCGCCGGCCTCGCCGGAAGCGGAGTAATGCCACTCGAAACGACGCTCATGATGGTGGCCCCCTCGATGCTCGCCTTCGGGTTTATCGCGTTCGCGCTCGGGATGAAACACGGCGAGTTCCGCGCCGGCTCGGTGCGGTAATCCGGTCCATCAGCCGGAACCGTCAACGGGCGATCGCCGCGTCGAACTCCCGTCCGGCGACGAGGAACAGCGCGACGCCGACGATGCCAATCGCGCTCGCGCCGACGAAGGCCGTCTTCGGCGAGGCGGCGTAGATCGCGCCGCCGATGGCCGCCGACGGGATGACGACGACGTTTCTGACGAGGTAGTACGAGCCGGTCACGCGACCGCTGGCCCCCGCTTTCGCCGGGCCGACGATGAGCGCTTTGTGCGCCGGTAGCCCCGCGAACCGGACCCCCGAGAAGGCGAACAACAGCGCCAACGCGGCGGCGTTCGGCGGGGCGTAGATCAGCGCAACCGGGAACACGGCGTACACCGCAAAGCCGAGCGCGACGACGGGTTTTAGGCCGATTCGGCGCGACAGCCGCGACACCGGAACCATGATCGCGAGCGCGACGAACATCTCGATCGCGAGCAACACGCCGAAGTACGCGTCCGGCGAGAGCGCCCCGACGACCGGGACCCGCGCCCCGACCGCGAGGAACTCCGTGACGACGATGACGAAGAAGACGTAGACCATGCCGTTCGAAAAGCGGATGAGCGTGTCGGCCGCGAGTAGCGGGCGCAACTCCGCGGGCATCGCGCGAAGGTCACCGAGCACCGTCGAGACGCCCTCGAACGATTTGCCAAGGCGATCCTCGCTCGCGTCGTAGAGGACGTGCTGGGCGAGCGTCGCGCCGAGCCCGAACGCCGCCGCGACCGCGAGTACGATCCGAAAGCCCGTCTCGAAGGCGAACAGCGTCAGTATCGCTGCGGCGAGGAGCGGGCCCAAGAGGAACGCCGTCCGGCGGAACGTCTCGGTGCTCGCGAAGCCGGTCGCCAGCCGATCGGGTTCGACGGCTTGCTTGACGATGGCGAACGTCGCACCGAGCCCGAACGACTTCCACGCCTGCGCGAAGAGCAACCCGAGGAAGATCGCGACAGGGATCGACGCGGGTTCGAGCCACCCGAGGACGAGTTCGCGGCCGAGGAGATCGACCGTCGTTCCGATCGGCGGCACGACGACGGTGCCAAAGGCGTCCGCGAACAGCCAGATGACGAACCCCGCCGTGGAAGCCAATCCGAACAGCGTCAGCGCGACCCGCGAGCCGATCCGGTCCGAGACGGCGCCACCGGGGTACGGATAGACTGCGCCGATGAGGTTGCCGAACGTGCCGAACAGGCCGATGGCCACGGCACCCGATCCAAGCACCGACATGTATCGCGGGACGTACCGGCTCGTCATCTGAAAGCCGAGGCTGAAGGCGAACATCGCGACCGAGAGGACGAGCACGTCGCGCTCGAGGGCGAAAACCCGCCGGAACGTGGTCGTGATCCCCCCATTATCACCGGCAGGGGCGTCCATACTCGACGTCCGATCGCCGCCGTGATAAACGTCGGTCTCGCGGCTTCAGAGGTCGGCGCCGACGGCATCCTCGACCGAGTCGAACCCGTCGCGTTCCAGCCGCTCGAGCAGCCCGCGGTTGATCTCTCTCGCGATCGAGGGGCCCTCGTAGATCAGCCCGGTGTACAACTGCACGAGGTGAGCTCCAGATCTGATCTTCGCGTACGCGCCCGCGGCGTCCGTGACGCCGCCGACGCCGATGACCGGCTTGTCGGTCCGCTCGGCGATGAACCGAACCATCGCCGTGGACTCGGACTCGATCGGCTTCCCGGAGAGGCCGCCCTCCTCGCTCGCGTGCCGTCCGCGGAGCGACGCGGGTCGGCTCGTCGTCGTGTTCGTCGCGATGATGCCGTCGAGATCGAGTTCCTCGACGACCGCGAGGGCGTCCTCGATCGCGGCGTCGGTGAGGTCCGGCGAAAGCTTCACCAGGAGCGGATCGGCACCGTCGTCCTTGAGGCTCCCGAGGATGGATGCCAGCCGGTCCCGCTGTTGGAGCTCTCTGAGACCGGGCGTGTTCGGCGACGAGACGTTGACGACGAAGTAGTCGCCCGAACCGACGCGTTCGAAGGTGTAGCGGTAATCGTCCTCCGCGTCGTCATTGGGCGTTGACTTCGACTTGCCGATGTTGACCCCGACCGGGACCGGGCAATCGGTCCCATCGAGCCGTTCGCCGATGACGTCCGCTCCGTCGTTGTTGAAGCCCATTCGGTTTATTAACGCGCCGTCCTCGATCAGTCGGAACAGCCGAGGACGGGGGTTTCCGGCCTGCGGTTCCGCCGTCACGCCGCCGACCTCGACGTGTCCGAAGCCCAACGCCGCGAGCGCGTTCGGAATCTTCGCGTTCTTGTCGAACCCCGCCGCGACGCCGATCGGATTTGGAAACGTCCGGCCCAGCGTCTCGACGCGCAGCCGCGAGTCGACGACCGTGTAGCGATCGGCAATCACCCGCTCGATCGGCGTGTGCTGGATCGCTTCGAGCGCTCGGCCGCCGAGGCCGTGGGCCGTTTCGGCATCGAGTCGAAAAAAAAGCGGCTTCGCGAGGTCGTAAGGCGTCATTGTTCTATGGGGCCGGCGGATTCGCTTAAGCCCCGCGATTCCCGGCGTTCGGGTCACGCGATGCTCCCTCGGTGGCGTCCATCGTCCGGTTGGTCCGTTCGAATTACCTTCTCTAGAACTCGTGTTCGACGTCGTCCGCGTCGGCTCTTTGAATGATGATCTTTCCGTCACGGACCCGGACGAACACCTCGTCTCCGATCTCCATGCCGGCAACGGCGAGTTCGTCCTCGTGGAGGTTCACGTGGACGTTGTGGTATTTGCCGTCCTCGTCTTTGGCGCCACTGGGGCTGAGCTTCTTCTTTCGCACCATCGCGTTATGTTGGGTCGTTCACCACACGAGATACATAAGTGTACCGTGCGAGGACCGAAATCGGGCGCGCACGAGTGGAAACGAGCGCCGTTTCGGGGATTTGAGCGGCTTCGAGCCCCCAACTCATCGCCAGTTCCGTCACTCTCGCTGAGATGTTTATAAAAAAACCGTACCAAGGGGGCGACTCCGGGGATATATTTATATTGACGTATGTTCAGAAATCACACGGAGGTTCGAAACCATGGCACGTGACGACGATACCCGAAACTTCGCGCTTCGGGAGAACAGCGGCGACGAATCGAGCGTTTTCTCCGGACGAACACCGAGGCAGGCGGCACTGAAGGCCGCTCGCCGACTCGATCCGGCAGCAAGCGAGGCTGACGCCGAGACGACGGAGCTTCGACTTCGCGAGAAGGGGACGAAGAAGGTCCACATCTACGAGGGCTGGGCGTGGGAGGAGACGGCTCCAGACGACAGTCCCGACTGGATGCCCGAGGAGATCACCGAGGCGAACGTCTCGAAACAGGGGATCGAACACCTCGAAGAACTCTAACGCGGTGTAACGTTGCGGTGGGTGTCTCCATTTCTACCCGACCGACCGCCCCCCGAGCGACTGCTCTCCGTGGACACCGCAATGGCTATGGCTCGCGCGGGGAAACCCCTCGACGCGCGGTAACTCACTCGCCCCGACTCTGCGTACGCACGCGCGTGGGATGACGGGGTCGCCTTCCAGCCGCGCAACAGTCGTGCCTGTGGCCACGACGCTGTATCGTCCGATACGCGATAGTGTCATTTATATTTAATATGATTGATGTTCTCTTTCGAGATACGCGCGCGAGCCGGGTGGGTCCGCTACGGTTCGCCAACGACTCCGCCATGTGTGAACTGCGTCAACCAGTGCGTGCACCACTCACACGCCCCGAGCGGCATGAAATCGAGTGACGAAGCCGGCATACTTCGACGGGCTTAATATGCCGACTCCCATCGCATCGAATGCGAACGGCACGGGGCGCGGTGCCCCGACGGGATGGCCCTCCGGGTCGTCTCGTTTCCGATGCCCACTCGGCCTCGGAGCAGCGTGCGACGACGGCCCGATGTTCCGATCGCTCGGAGCATCGATCCGATGCCCTTAAGTGTAACAGGGCACTCGGACTGAAATACGAAGGCCGGTCCGGAATCGCATTCCGGCGTCGACCTGACTCCGATGCCCTTAAGTGTAACAGGGCACTCGGATTGAAATGCGAAAGGCGAACCGGACTCCGTTCGGCTCGCTTCCGATTCGACGCCCTTATACATACAAGGGTGCTCGGAAAAGATACAACGTGGTCGAAGATGGTTCGAACCCATCTTCGCTCGCGGACCGGATGAACTCCGATGGGTTTATGACCCGTCGCGGGGTACAATCAGGTCCGAAGGAAATGAGGATTCCACCCCTGCGGTCCGCCGTATAGATGGGATCTGATGTTAGCCTTGGCAGTTCGGTGACACTCGGTCGGTCCGATTGTCATCGAACGCCGATAGACATTGATGGTAACACACCCACGCGGGTGTGTTCCCGCCAAACCCTCCCCGAGCTGGGTAACAAGTTCGGGGAACACATTCCGGTTGATCCTGCCGGAGGCCATTGCTATCGGTGTCCGACTTAGCCATGCGAGTTGTACGTATAACGTAGCAAACTGCTCAGTAACACGTGGCCAAACTGCCCTATGGACTGGGATAACCTCGGGAAACTGAGGCTAATCCCGGATAGTACATCCAGCCTGGAAGTGGCGGATGTGTGAAACGCTCCGGCGCCATAGGATGTGGCTGCGGCCGATTAGGTAGACGGTGGGGTAACGGCCCACCGTGCCGATAATCGGTACGGGTCATGAGAGTGAGATCCCGGAGACGGACTCTGAGACACGAGTCCGGGCCCTACGGGGCGCAGCAGGCGCGAAACCTTTACACTGCACGCCAGTGCGATAGGGGGACACCGAGTGCGAGGGCATAGAGCCCTCGCTTTTGTAGACCGTAAGGAGGTCTACGAATAAGGGCTGGGCAAGACCGGTGCCAGCCGCCGCGGTAACACCGGCAGCCCAAGTGATGGCCGATATTATTGGGCCTAAAGCGTCCGTAGCTGGCCGCGCAAGTTCGTCGGGAAATCCACTCGCTTAACGAGTGGGCGTCCGGCGAAAACTGTGCGGCTTGGGACCGGAAGATCCAAGGGGTACGTCCGGGGTAGGAGTGAAATCCCGTAATCCTGGACGGACCACCGATGGCGAAAGCACCTTGGAAGGACGGATCCGACAGTGAGGGACGAAAGCTAGGGTCTCGAACCGGATTAGATACCCGGGTAGTCCTAGCCGTAAACGATGCTCGCTAGGTGTGGCGCAGGCTACGAGCCTGCGCTGTGCCGTAGGGAAGCCGTGAAGCGAGCCGCCTGGGAAGTACGTCTGCAAGGATGAAACTTAAAGGAATTGGCGGGGGAGCACTACAACCGGAGGAGCCTGCGGTTTAATTGGACTCAACGCCGGACATCTCACCAGCTCCGACAACAGTAATGACGATCAGGTTGATGACCTTATCCGACGCTGTTGAGAGGAGGTGCATGGCCGCCGTCAGCTCGTACCGTGAGGCGTCCTGTTAAGTCAGGCAACGAGCGAGACCCGCACCTCTAGTTGCCAGCAGCATCTCGCGATGGCTGGGTACACTAGGGGGACTGCCGTCGCCAAGACGGAGGAAGGAACGGGCAACGGTAGGTCAGTATGCCCCGAATGAGCTGGGCTACACGCGGGCTACAATGGCCAAGACAGTGGGATGCGACACCGAGAGGTGAAGCTAATCTCCTAAACTTGGTCGTAGTTCGGATTGTGGGCTGAAACTCGCCCACATGAAGCTGGATTCGGTAGTAATCGCGTGTCAGAAGCGCGCGGTGAATACGTCCCTGCTCCTTGCACACACCGCCCGTCAAAGCACCCGAGTGGGGTCCGGATGAGGCTTAGTTTCTAAGTCGAATCTGGGCTCCGCAAGGGGGCTTAAGTCGTAACAAGGTAGCCGTAGGGGAATCTGCGGCTGGATCACCTCCTAACGATCGGGACTGAGGCATCCGCCTCAGCCCACCTTTGGCGCTATCGGCCTCGATGCGTGACCGACCGAGCACCTTTGAACTGTCAAGGCTAATGGTAGGGCCCATAGCTCAGTGGTAGAGTGCCTCCTTTGCAAGGAGGATGCCCTGGGTTCGAATCCCAGTGGGTCCATCTCACGTGCCCGAGTCGAACCGTGTCCCTTAAGTGGGGAACGCGGCACGATTCGGGTACGCAGAACCGATGCACCACTCCGTGCAAGCGCGAGTGGGAAGGGTCGACACATGTCCGCAGTCAACGGATGTGTGCATGAAACCGTGTGTACATGCGATCCAGACGCTCACTGGACCCGTTTCATCGGGTTTATGAGCGATCTATAATCATTACCGTGGCTACTGTGCCACCTGGTGAATAGCTCGGCTCGAGCGCCGACGAAGGACGTGCCAAGCTGCGATAAGCCGTAGGGAGCCGCACGGAGGCGAAGAACTACGGATCTCCTAATAGGAATCCTCACCGCAATTGCTTTGCGCAATGGGGAACGCCCCGGATTGAAACATCTTAGTAGGGGCAGGAAGAGAAAGCGAACGCGATGTCGTTAGTAACCGCGAGTGAACACGACGCAGTCCAAACCGAAGCCTTCACGGGCAATGTGGTGTTCGGACTGACTCTCATCGGACGAACAGTTTCGAAAAGTCTCCTGGAACGGAGCGCGATACAGGGTGATAGCCCCGTACCGGAACTCAGTAATCCGTGCGTCAGCTCCAGAGTATCGGGGATTGGAAATTCCTCGTGAATTTGGCAGACATCGTCTGCTAAGACTAAATACGTCTCGAGACCGATAGCGAACAAGTAGCGTGAGCGAACGCTGAAAAGCACCCCGAGAAGGGAGGTGCAATAGGGCTTGAAATCAGGTGGTGATAGAACGACGGGGCATAAAAGGTCCGCTGTGAAACGACCGAGACGCGAGTCTCCAGTAGGAAACATCGGAAGCCGGTGTTCCGTCGTGCGTTTTGAAAAACGAACCAGGGAGTGTACTTATTTGACGAGTCTAACCCGTTCATCGGGGAAGGCGTAGGGAAACCGACATGGCCGCAGCGCTTTGCGTCAGGGCCGCCGTGTTCAAGCGCGGGGAGTCAGATGGGTACGACCCGAAACCGGGTGATCTACGCGTGGACAGGACGAAGCGTGGCGAAAGCTACGTGGAGGTCCGTTAGAGTTGGTGTCCTACAATACCCTCTCGTGATCTACGTGTAGGGGTGAAAGGCCCATCGAACCCGGAAACAGCTGGTTCCGACCGAAACATGTCGAAGCATGACCTCTGCTGAGGTAGTTCGTGGGGTAGAGAGACTGATTGGGGGAGCGGACTTCGAGAGAAGTTCGCCCTCCTGTCAAACTCCGAACTCACGGACGCCGTGGACGCAGGGAGTCCGCTGTGCGGGGTAAGCCTGTGCAGCGTGAGGGAGACAACCCAGAGCTGGGTTAAGGTCCCCAAGTGTAGACTAAGTGCGATTGAAGGTAGTCCCGAGCCCAAGACAGCCGGGAGGTGAGCTTAGAAGCAGCTACCCTCTAAGAATAGCGTAACAGCTTACCGGCCGAGGTTCGGGGCGCCCAAAATGATCGGGGCTCAAGTCTACCACCGAGACCCAGCGGCACGCCTTACAGCGTGTTTCCGTAGGTCGGCACTCCGGTTGGGTGGAAGCTCGGACGAGAGTTCGAGTGGACCGACCGGTGACGAAAATCCTGGTTGCAGTAGCAGCGATAGTCGGGTGAGAATCTCGACGGCCAAATGAGCAAGGGTTCCTCGGCAATGTTTGTCAGCCGAGGGTTAGTCGGTCCTAAGATCTATCGCAATTCGAATAGATCAAATTGGGAAGCTGGTTAATATTCCAGCACCGTTGTGGACTAAACGCTGACGCCTTGGGGTCGACCGAACCGGGCCTTCGCCCGGTCGAACTGTCCAAATCCGTGGAAGCCGTAATGGCACGAAGCGGACGAACGGCAGGATAGCGCAAGTCGGTTCAACCTGGGGCCCGTGAAAAGGCAATCACAACGACCGTACCGAGATCCGACACAGGTGCTCATGCCGGCGAAAGGCAAGGCCTGTCGGGAACAACCGACGTTAGGGAATTCGGCAATCTGGCCCCGTAAGTTCGCGATAAGGGGTGCCTGCCTCGGAAAGAGGCAGGTCTCAGTGACTCGGACGCTCCGACTGTCTAGTAACAACACAGGTGACCGCAAATCCGAAAGGACTCGTACGGTCACTGAATCCTGCCCAGTGCGGGTATCTGAACACCTCGTACAAGAGGACGAAGGACCCGTCAACGGCGGGGGTAACTATGACCCTCTTAAGGTAGCGTAGTACCTTGCCGCTTCAGTAGCGGCTTGCATGAATGGATTAACGAGAGCGTCGCTGTCCCAACGTTGGGCCCGGTGAACCATACGTTCCAGTGCGGAGTCTGGAGACACCCAGGGGGAAGCGAAGACCCTATGGAGCTTTACTGCAAGCTGTCGCTGGGACATGGTCGCTGATGTGCAGGATAGGTAGGAGACACTACACAGGTGCGTGCGCCAGCACGTCGCCGAGTCAACACTGAAATACTACCCGTCAGTGACTGTGACCCTCACTCCGGGAGGAGGACACCGATAGCTGGGCAGTTTGACTGGGGCGGTACGCGCTCGAAAAGATATCGAGCGCGCCCTAAGTCCATCTCAGTCGGGACAGAGACCCGACGGAGAGTGTAAGAGCAAAAGATGGATTGACAGTGATCTTCCCAACGAGGATCGCTGACGCGAAAGCGTGGTCTAGCGAACCAATGAGCCTGCCCGATGCGGGCCATTGATGACAGAAAAGCTACCCTAGGGATAACAGAGTCGTCACGCGCAAGAGCACATATCGACCGCGTGGCTTGCTACCTCGATGTCGGTTCCCTCCATCCTGCCTGTGCAGAAGCAGGCAAGGGTGAGGTTGTTCGCCTATTAAAGGAGGTCGTGAGCTGGGTTTAGACCGTCGTGAGACAGGTCGGCTGCTATCTACTGGGTGTGTTTGACGCTTGACAGGAACGACCGTATAGTACGAGAGGAACTACGGTTGGGTGCCACTGGTTTACCAGTTGTCCGAGAGGGCACTGCTGGGCAGCTACGCACCACGGGGTAACGGCTGAATGCATCTAAGCCGGAAACCCACCTGGAAAAGAAGCGTCGCCGAGGTCTCTCGTAGAAGACGAGATCGATAGACTCGGGGTGTACGCGTCGAGGCAACGAGACGTTCAGCCCGCGAGCACTAACCGACCGAAGCCACCAATCTTGATTGCTCCGCCCGATGAAGCGGGTCCGGGCGTAAACTGGATCGCATGTACAGCACGGTAGCACCACCGGTATCGGTATACCATCGTGGTTCGACTCCACGAACCGGCGTTAAGGCGGCCAAAGCGGCGGGGCCACTCCCGTACCCATCCCGAACACGGAAGATAAGCCCGCCAGCGTCCCAGCGAGTACTGGAGTGCGCGAGCTTCTGGGAAATCTGGTTCGCCGCCTGCCACTCATTCAACCCCTGCACAGCATCCGCTGTGTGGGGGTTTTGTATTTTTATACGGCGAGTGACGTCGTCGCCGACGTAGCGGTCGCTTTGCACCGCTACGCTTAAATCGGCGTCTCCGTAACTCCTAGACGCGCCAAGGTGGCAGAGTCTGGCCTTACGCGGTTGCCTGCAGAGCAGCTACACGCCGGTTCAAATCCGGCCCTTGGCTTTTTACATCGGGCGAAACGCGCCGCTAGCGACGCGATCTGTCGTACGCATCAGCTGCGAATAAATAGGGTTGGATCCCCAAACTGCCTCACTCGATCCGAACGGGACGGATGCAGTCGAGGACAACGCCGCTCCCGCCGTTCTCGAACTGTTCGGCGACGGAGACGGGGTCGACGTCGGCGATCCACTGTTCAAACGCGTTGAGCCCATCGTGGTACTCGACGACTGGCGGGTGAAACAGGAACGGCCGATCTCCGCCGGCGTCCTCGCGGAGTTGGGCCATCACCTCACTCGGCGGGTGGTCGGGCAACAGCGCGATGTCGAACGGCGTCACGGGTGAGCGAATATCGACGTGGGAGTCACGCTCCGCGGAGCCGAGCACCCATTCGAATCCGACGTCTTCGATCGCCCGGACCGATCCATCGCTGAGATCGAGGAAGGGAACGAAGAAGCCGTCTGGGGTGACGCCGGTGGCGTCCTCGATAGCGGCCATGCCAGTGGTGATCGCGTCGTGGGCGTCGTCGTAGGAGAGGTTGGCGTAGGTGTGGTGGCGGTGGGAGTGAAACGCGATCTCGTGGCCGCCAGCGTCCAGTGTTTCGATGATCGCCGCCTGCTCGTCCGCATCGCGCCCCAAAAATGCGAAACTCCCCGACGCGTCGTTATCCGTCAGCATCGCCGACTGCGCCTCGAAGTCGTCGAGCTCGTACTCGGCGACGCAAAACCACGCTTTCCATCGGTCCTTTTCGGGCAGTTCACCGTCGGTAAAGAGGCTCAACCATGTCTCGAACTCGCGTAGTGTGGGTGCCTCGGCGTCGCGCATGTCGCTGCTCAATTTCGCGGAGACGGGATTAACGCTTTCGTAAAAGGCGGCTTTTATAATAACTGGTGGAGGCTCGCGGTGATTTGGGAACGTGTGGGTAGGTATATTATCTCGTGGAAGGTACCCGTGGGCATGCGCGCAGTACGCTTTCACGAGTTCGGCAAGTCCATCGATATGTATCAGGTCGACGAGATCGATCGCCCGGACCCCCGCGACGACGAGGTGCTGGTCGACATAAGCGCGTCGAGCGTGAACCCCGCGGACACGTACATGACCGAAGGGATGTACGCGCCGCCGGAACTCCCGTGGGTCCCCGGAATTGACTTCGCGGGGACGGTCGTCGAGGTTGGCGATCGGGTCGGCGACCCCGACGCAGCGGGCCAAGCGGCCCACTTCGAGGTCGGAGACCGCGTCTTCGGGACGGGTACCGGAAAGCACGTTCACGGCGGCTACCAGGAGTACGCGGCGATCCCGACGTCACGGGTCGTTCACCTCCCGGACAACATGGATCTGATAACGGCCGGCGGCGTCGGCTGTGCGGCCGTGACGGCGTGGCTGTGTCTCGTCGACTTCGCGGACCTGCAGGTCTCCGATCAGTGTCTCATCCACGGCGGCAGCGGCGGCGTCGGTCACACCGCGGTGCAGATCGCCGACGCCGCGGGTGCGCACGTCATCGCCACGGCGTCACCGGAAAACCACGATCGCGTGCGCGAGCTGGGCGCGGATATCGTCCTCGATTACGCGCGCGACGACCTCGCCGAGGCGATCATCGAGGCGTCCGGCGGCGGCGTCGACGTCATCCTCGACCACCGCCTCGACGAGTACCTCGATCTCGACGCCGAGGTCGCCAACATGGAGGCTCGCGTGATGGGTATCGGCGAGGCGGAGATGGACCCGTCCGTCGGCGTTGCAGCCTCCTCCGCCCCGCGACTGAAGAACCTTACCGTGAAGTTCATGAAGATGTTCAACACGCCCGACCTGAAACCCCCGCTCGAAGGAATCGCCGGGATGATCGAGCGCGACGAGTTGGTCATCGACGTCGCTCGCGAGTACACCCTCGAAGAGGCCGGTCAGGCCCACCACGACGTGATGGCGGACAGCTTCTTCGGGAAACTGATCATTCGACCCTGACCCGTCCCACAGTGCGCTTTTTGTAGTCGATTTCGCTCTGTCACGCGACCCGAAGTGAACGCCGGATACGGCTTTCTTGAACGCTCAGTCGCTGCGCACTACGACTCGTCGACGGTGTCTCGGAGCCGCGGAAGGACTTCGTCGAGTCCCAGTGCAACGATACCCGCGTACAGAGCGACCGCTCCCATGACGGACAGCCAGACCGCGAAGTGCAGGTTCCCGGCGGCGAGGTACTCGGCGCTCGTCAGTTCGGCGAGGACGCCGGCGACGGTGAACCCGGCCGCGATGACCGCGTAGACCAGCAGTTCAACGATCGGAGCGAGGAGCTCTTTCATACCGGTCGGTAGGCCGAGTGTCGTATAAAAAACTGCCGCAGTGCTACGCGCCGACTTCGACGACGAAGTCAGATTGGACCCACATCTCCGGATCGTTCCGGTCGTAGATGACGACCTCCCCGTTGTCGAGCGAAAGATGTCCATACTGTTGGGAGTCCAGCGGCGTTTCCGGCGGTTCGGTCGATGATCCGGGCGATTCGTCCGTATCGGAGGGTGCGTTACTCATTAGCATATATACCGTGGCGGTGGATCGCTATAAGGGTTCGGTCGCCGGTGGCTGGATCGTACATGTTATATGATGAATATGACGCGGACGGTACACACTCGCTCGGTGTCGGATCGGGCCGAGACCAACGTTCATAGGGTTCGACGTCCGAATCTCATTCATGTCCGACAGAACGATCTTCGAACGGATCATCGACGGTGATATCCCCGCGAACATTGTCCACGAAACCGAGCGCGCGGTGGCCTTCCTCGACGCGAACCCGCTCGCCCCCGGCCACACGCTCGTGGTCCCACGGGAACCGCACACCCGGCTTCGAGACGCCCCGCCCGAGGTCTCGGAGAGCGTCTTCGAGGTGGTCCGAACGATCGCGCCCGCCGTCGAGGAAGCCGTCGACGCCGACGCGACCACGGTCGGCATCAACGACGGCACCGCGGCCGGTCAGGAGGTTCCGCACCTCCACGTCCACGTCGTCCCTCGCTTCGAGGGCGACGGGGGCGGTTCGATCCACACCGTGATGGGCTCACTCGCGGACCTCTCCAATCAAGAGCAGGCCGAGATCGGTGAGCGGATCGCCGCTCACATCGAGTGACAGCGGACGAACGTCCACTTGGAGAACAGTACGCTTTTGTTCCGAACCGACCCGTCCGTACGTATGTCCACGACGGTCGCGTTCGTCGGTGCCGCTGGCGGAGTTGGAACCACGAGATTGACCCTCGAATCCGGTCGATTGCTGGCGGGTAACGGGATCGACACGGCAATCCTCGACGCGTCCTACGGGACGCAGGGACTCTCCGACCGTGTCTCCGGACGGCTCGATCCGGACGTGACCGCGCTCTGTCTCCGGGAGACGCCCCTGGAGGAGGGCTTGGTCGACCTGCCGATGGAGGGGGCCGGCCGGCTGGCCGCTTGTCCCGCCCACGCGCCGTTCGAGCGACTCGCTCGCGCGAAGGCCCCCGACGCCGCCGAGCGGTTCGGCGAACTGATCGACGAGGCGGCCCGCCACTTCGAGTGCGTCCTCGTCGATACGCCACCGGTGGCGACGAATCCGGCCGTCGCGGCCGTCACCGCGGTCGAGACGGTCGCGATGATCTGTGACGACGATCGTGCGCAGTCGGCGCTGCCCCGTACCGAGGATCGGTTGGCGGACGTCGGAACGGACTCGTCGGCGACGTTCGTCACCCGGACCTCAGAGCATCCAGACGCGGACGTGGCGATCCCGACGTTCGAGAGGTCGCCGGCGACTGCTCGCGAGACGGCCATCTACGACGCGCTCTGTGACGTGGTTGAGACGGTCACCGATGTGTCGATCGAACGCCCCGAGTCCGAAGGAGTTCTCGACCAACTCCGGTTCAAATGAGGTCGCTGAGACCGCTTCTGGCGTCCGAGAGCGGGTCCTCGTCGTCGAGCGAACACGCGTCGGCGATCGCGGCGTCGGCTCCCTCGATCGGATCGTGGGTCGCGACGTACGCGCCGAGCGCGAACTCGTTGTCGCCGACGCCAGCGAGCGTGCGCGCGTCCGTCCGCGACAGGTCGCCGGTCAGCCAGTCGTCGACGACCCGTTTCGCCGTCGGCGTCAGCGGATCGATCGGCTCCCCGAGGAGGTACAGCGTTTTGGCCGCGGTCGTCTTCGGCACGGTCGCCACGGCGGCCGCGCGGCCGACGCTCGCCCCCTCGGTGTAGGTTTCGACGACTGCGGCCGCGCGTTCGGCCGAACAGGGGAGCTGATCCTCGAACGCGGTGAGTCGCTCTCGAAGCGACGCGTTGGTTCCGTCCGCCGTCGCCACGCCGCGGTCGCGCTGGCGGGTCGTGACTTCGAGTCCGGCGGCGATCTCCGAGAGCGTCATGGATACTAATGGTATGTACTACGTAATAAATCTCGGGGTGATTCGAGACCCCCTCGACGAGCCATCGGATAGAGCGTACCAGTTACCGATACCCTTCTCGGGACGTTTCCCCGCTTATTTCGGCACCTACGCTCCGTTTTTAAAGTACCGTTGCGCCGAAGTCTCACATGTGATGAGCACGACGACACGACAACACTGCCCCGAATGTGATGGCCGACTTCGAAACGCGCGTGCGGAAACCGTTTGCAGCGAGTGTGGTCTCGTCGTCTCCGAGGGCGAACTGGACCGCGGTCCCGAGTGGCGTTCGTTCGCGAACGACGAGACGAATCCCGAGCGGTGCGGCGCTCCGTTGACGCGCTCGCGGCACGACCGGGGGCTCTCGACGGAGATCGGTCGATCGACACGCCTCAAGGGTCGGAAGCGTCGTCAGGTCGCCCGGATGCGAAAACAGCACAATCGGGCGCGGATCTCCTCGAAGCGTGAGCGCAATCAGGTGTACGGCTTCACCGAGATACGACGGCTCACGGGTCAACTGGAACTTCCTGAAACGGTTCGCGATCGCGCGTGCGTGCTCTTTGAGTCCGCACAGGAGGCCGACCTGCTTCAGGGCCGCTGTATCGAGGGGTTCGCGGCCGCGGCGGTGTACGCCGTCTGCCGAACCGCCTCGGTGTCGCGGACGCTCGACGAGATCGTCGCCGTCGCGAGCGCCGACGATGCGGAACTCAAGGTCGCCTACGGCGCGTTGAACCGCGAACTCGAACTTCCGACCGGGCCGATCGATCCCACCGAATACCTCGCGCGGTTCGCCTCGAAGCTCGACGTGCCGATCGACGTCGAACGGGCCGCGCGACAGCTGGCGACCGACGCGCACGAGTCCGGTCTCGCGACGGGACGGAATCCGAGCGGCGTGGCCGCCGCCTGCCTGTACACCGCCGCGCGCGAGGCGAGCTACGATCTCACACAGGCGGCCGCCGCTGACGTCGCGGGCGTTTCGGCGGTGACGATTCGGAACACCTTCCAGGATCTGCGCTCGTGAGGTGGTTCGTAAGGATTAGGATGGGACGTGCCGAAGCACGGCCATGAGCGATTCCGACGACGAAGCAGAAGGGCCTGCGGTTCCGCTCGGGGCGGGCGAGTCCGTCGAGGGCGCGCCGCTCGCGCGGGTGTCCTCGCGGCTCCACTACGCCATCGGCAAACGCGAGATCGTTCGCCGCGAAGGCGACACGGTCATCCGGACGCCAGACGGCCCTCGTGAACTGGCGTCGGTGCTCGAGGAGACTGACGAGGTGTATTTCGACACCAGACGGGCCTTCGAAGCGGCCGTCCAGGACGTCGTCGGGGTCGGTCCGGTGCCGACGGCTGACGAGTGACGATCGCTGCGTTCTGCGTTCAACGACACCGGAGCGGCAGCTTCGACCGCCGTCGCCGCGTCGCACCCGTCACGTTTTAGCGCTCCGCACCCGCCGGTGCGAACATGGCTTCGGGTATCGTCGGGGATTTTTTCGAACTGAAGGCCGACAGCGGGGCCGATCTGTTGGCGATGCAGATGGGTGATTTCTACGAGTTCTTCGGCGAGGACGCCGAGCTGGCCGGTGAGGAGCTCGATCTGAAGGTCTCGGAGCGATCTTCGGGTGGCGAACCGTACGCGATGGCAGGCGTCCCGGTCGACGACCTCACGCCGTATCTGAAGGCGCTCGTCGAGCGCGGCCACCGGGTCGCTGTCGCCGATCAGCGCGAGGTCGACGGCGAGATCGTCCGCGAGATCGTCCGTATCGTCACCCCCGGGACGCTCCTCGAAACCGACGACGAGACCGCACAGTACCTCGCCAGCGTCGCGCGCTCGGGCGACGAGTACGGCCTCGCGCTCTGCGACGTGACGACCGGCCGGTTTCGGGCGACGACGCTGTCGGGCGACCGCGCGATCGATCGGACAATGACGGAGCTGTACCGGTTCGATCCGGTCGAAGTGCTCCCCGGCCCGACCGTCCGCGGCGACGACGACTTCCTCGCGGGGATCCGGTCGGACCTCGACGCTCGATTGACGCTCCACGAGACGGAGACGTTCGCGCCGGGAAGGGCGCGCCATCGACTCGCTCAACAGTTCGGCGACGCCGTCGAGACGGTCGGTCTCTCCGAGGCGGCGACGGCGGCCGCGGGGGCGGCGATCGACTACATCGACGAGACCGGCGTCGGCTCGCTCGCCGCCGTGACCAGACTCGGCGCGTACGAATCCGACGACCACGTCGCGGTCGACGCGACGACCCAGCGCAACCTCGAACTGACTGATCCGATGACCGCGGGTGGAAAGACCCTCTTCGAGACGATCGATAACACCGAGACGAGCGCCGGCGGGCGGCTCCTCGGGGAGTGGCTCACGCGACCCCTGCGTCGGCGGGCCCTCCTCGAATCCCGACAGGCCGCTGTCGACGCGCTGCTCGGCGACGCGCTGGTTCGCGAGGGGATCGCCGAGACGCTTTCGAGCGCTTACGATGTCGAGCGGGCCGCCTCCCGGGCGGTCTCCGGAAGCGCCGACGCCGACGCCCTGCTCCGCGTCCGCGAGACGCTCGCATTGGTGCCCGATCTCTCGGAGCGCATCGACGGCTCGCCGGAACTCGCCGCCTCGCCCGTCGCGGCGCTGTTTTCGGACCTCGACCGGACCGCGATCGCCGATCTCCGAACGGACCTCGACGCCCTCGCGGACGACCCGCCGAAAACGCTCCGTGAGGGCGGGCTGATCGAGCGCGGCCACGACGACGATCTCGACGAACTCATCGAACGCCACGAGTCCGCCCTGGAGTGGTTCGAGACGCTCGAGGAGCGCGAATCGAAACGGCACGGTCTCTCTCGGCTGACCGTCGGCCGGAACAAGACCGACGGTTACTACGTGCAGGTCGGCAAGTCCGAGTCCGACGCCGTCCCCGACTCCTACGAGGGGATCAAGACGCTGAAGAACGCCGAACGGTACGTCTTCGACGAGCTGCGCGAGAAGGAGCGACAGGTCCTCCACCTGGAGGACAAGCGCGCCGAGCGCGAGTACGAGGCGTTCTGTCGGCTCCGCGACGCGGTTGCCGAGCGGGCCGAACTGCTCCGCGCGGTCGGCGAGGCGCTCGCCGAACTCGACGTCTACTGTTCGCTCGCGACCCACGCTGCGAGACAGGGGTGGTCGCGCCCGGAACTGGTCGACGAGCCCGTCCTCGATGTCGAAGCGGGCCGCCACCCCGTCGTCGAGACCGACACCCAGTTCGTCCCGAACGATCTGTATCTCGACCGCGACCGACGCTTCCTGCTCGTCACCGGCCCCAACATGTCCGGGAAGTCGACCTACATGCGGCAGGCGGCGCTCGTCACGCTGCTCGCGCAGGTCGGCTCGTTCGTCCCCGCAACGGCGGCCCGCGTCGGCCTCGTCGACGGGATCTACACGCGCGTCGGCGCGCTCGACGAGCTCGCCGGCGGGCGATCGACGTTCATGGTCGAGATGGAGGAGCTGTCGAACATCCTGCACTCGGCCACCGAGGACTCGCTCGTCATCCTCGACGAGGTCGGCCGGGGGACGGCGACCTACGACGGCATCTCGATCGCGTGGGCGGCGACGGAGTACCTCCACAACGAGATCGGCGCGTTCACGCTGTTCGCGACGCACTACCACGAACTGACCGCGCTCGCCGACGAACTGCCTCGCGTCGAGAACGTCCACGTCGCGGTCGCCGGCGAACCGGACGCCGAGACGCGGACCGGCGCCGCCGTGGACGGATCCAGCGAAGGCGTCACTTTCCTTCGAACGATCGAACCGGGGCCGACCGATCGATCCTACGGCGTACACGTCGCCGACCTGGCTAGCGTTCCGGCCCCCGTCGTCGATCGCGCCGGCGACGTTCTCTCGCGGCTCCGCGAGGAGCGCGCGATCGAGGCGAAAGGCGGCGACTCCGGTGAGCCGGTTCAGGCGGTCTTCGACCTCGCGGATGGCGAGTTCCAGGCCGACGAGCCCGCCGAAGCCGACGGACGCGACGACGCGGACCCGTCGGTCGATCCCGACACCGAGGCCGTCCTCGACGAGCTCCTGAACACGTCGCTCGCCGAAACCTCGCCGGTCGAGCTCATGACCCGCGTTCGAGAGTGGCAGCGACGGCTCGAGGAGGAGTGACGCGATCGGATCGGCCGAGCGAAACGATTACGCCCGATCCGACACACCCTCCGATAGATCCACATGCCGGAGATCAGGGAACTCGACGCGAAGACGCGCGATCGGATCGCCGCCGGGGAGGTCGTCGAGCGCCCCGCCTCCGTGGTCAAAGAACTCGTCGAGAACGCCCTCGACGCGGACGCGACCCGGATCGACGCACGGGTCGAGTCGGGCGGCACCGACCGCATCGCCGTCAGCGACAACGGCCTCGGCATGTCCGAATCCGACGCCCGACTCGCGATCGACGAACACACCACGAGCAAGCTCCAGTCGGTCGACGACCTCGATTCGATCGGCACGCTCGGCTTTCGGGGCGAGGCGCTCCACGCGATCGGTTCGGTCGCCCGGCTTCGCATCGAGACGAAACCGCGCGGCGGCTCGCGCGGGACGGAACTCGTCGTCGAGCACGGCGACCTCCTCTCGTGTGGCCCGACCGGCTGTCCCGAGGGGACGACCGTCGAGGTGACGGACCTCTTCGGCTCCGTTCCGGCGCGGCGGAAGTATCTCAAGACCGAGGCAACGGAGTTCGACCACGTCGCTCGGATCGTCACCGGCTACGCCCTCGCGCGCCCCGACGTCGCGATCTCGCTGCACCGCGACGGTCGCGAGACGTTCGCGACGACGGGCGACGGCGACCGGAAAAGCGCCGTCATGGCGGTCTACGGCCGCGAAGTCGCCTCGTCGATGCTCCCCGTCGAATCCAGTGGCGGCGACGCTCCGCTGTCCGGCGTCGAGGGGCTCGTCAGCCACCCGGAGACGAACCGCGCGGGCCGCGAGTACGTGACGACGCTCGTCGACGGCCGGTACGTGACCGCGGGTGCCGTCCGCGAGGCGATCGTCGACGCCTACGGGAGCCAGCTCGCACCCGACCGCTACCCCTTCGCCGTCGTCGACTTGCGGTTGCCGCCGGGCGGGGTCGACGTGAACGTCCACCCGCGAAAACTGGAGGTGCTGTTCGCCGAGGAAGCCGAGATCAAAGCCGGTGTCACCGACGCGGTCGAGTCGGCGCTCTCGGAAGCCGGATTGCTCCGTTCGCGCGCGCCGCGCGGGCGCTCTGCCCCCGAGCAGACCGAGGTGTCGCCCTCGAACCCCGACGCGGGTTCGCGCTCGTCCGATGAAGCCCGGGTGGACGAGACGAAACCGGACCGTTCCTCCCAGCCGGATCGCCCGTCGCCCGTCGACTCAGCACCTGAATCGAAGATTGACGACCGTTCGACGCGGATCGATGCGGACGATCGAACTGCCGACGGCGATGCCGCCTCGACGCTGTCCTCCCGGTCCGACCCCGACACGACGGACGCGGCCGCGACGCCCGACACTGTCGACGCGGTCGAATCCTCCCCGAAATCGGACGACCCCCGAGCGCCCGACCAGTCGGGGACACGACGCGACGAGCCGGGGTCCTCGCCCGCCCGAAACGCAT
This sequence comes from Natronomonas salsuginis, assembly GCF_005239135.1. NCBI lineage: Archaea > Methanobacteriati > Methanobacteriota > Halobacteria > Halobacteriales > Natronomonadaceae > Natronomonas > Natronomonas salsuginis. Next base: position 197,180 of record NZ_QKNX01000003.1, on the reverse strand, counting down.
CTCGGACCACGCAGCGAACCCTCGACGGCGCGTCGACGACCGGCACGCCGTCGGGCTTCGACCGCCTTCCAGCCCTGCACGTCCTCGGGCAGTTCGACGACACGTATCTGGTCGCCGAGTCCGACGACGGCCTCCTCGTGATCGACCAGCACGCCGCCGACGAACGGGTGAACTACGAGCGATTGCGGGCGGCGTTCGACGGCGACGTGACCACCCAGACGCTCGCGGAACCGGTGACCGTCGGCGTCACCGCCCGCGAGGCGGCCATCGCCGAGGAGTATGGGGAAGCGCTCGCGAAGCTCGGATTCAGAACGCACCTCGACGACGACCGGACGCTCGCGGTGACGACCGTCCCCGCGTTCCTCGCCGACCACGTCGGGGAGACCGCCCCCGAGATCGCCCGCGATTTGCTCGGGGAGTTCCTCGGCGGCGACCCCGATGGCACCGTCGAAGCGGTCGTCGACGACGTGTTGGGCGATTTGGCGTGTCATCCCTCGATCAAGGGCAACCGCTCGCTGCGGGAGGGGACGATCGCGGGGCTACTCGACGCACTTGACGATTGTGAGAACCCCTACGCCTGCCCGCACGGCCGGCCGACGATTCTGGAGTTCTCGACCGAGGAGATCGAGACCCGGTTCGAGCGCGACTATCCGGGCCACGGCGGGCGGCGGCGGTAGCCCGGCCAATATTGTTTATATGTGGTAAAAGTCTTTTTAAATAGCAACACTTCCTACCACTCGCCAAGAAATTCGACGGAAAGCCCCACGTGCTCCGCGAGATCACGAATACGAGTTTTCTTTCCTCTGACATTGAGTGATGTGTGGAGGTAGTATCCATTTACCAATTCGTACGGTATCCTCATTTCTTCCCCGTTTGGGTGCACTGGATCGGTGTTGATCGAGCAATTCTTTCGAGCCTGCGGAGGAAAATGTGGTATCTCTATCTGCTCGATCAATCCGTGTTCCTCTATTAAATAATCAACAGCTCGCCCCATGTTTCGTTTTTGTTTCGTATGTCCCCGATCGCTATTCTCTGGAATCCGTTTACCATCTGAAAAACGTATAATGTATCCACCTGTGGATTTTTCAGTATCTGGCGGTGGTGTCTCTATTGTTGTTCCTGTTTGACTCTCTGATCGGCTTGTATCGTCCGTTCCCGGTTCCTCGCTCACGAACTGCCGTTGTTCGCGGAGAACGTCGACGAGGTTCTGTGTGAATTCGCGCGACTGTTCTTCGAGATCGATCGTGAGTTCGCCGACCTCGTTTTCGACCGCTTCGGTCACCGCCGCCGTGACGCTGTCCTCGTTCCCCCGGAGATCTCGAATCGCGCGGTTCGTCTGTGCGACCTGTTCGGCCACCTCGTCGGATTTCCCGGAGCGTATCGACTCCTTCGTCAGCAGTTCGAGGACGTTCGGGTTTCCGGCGAGGTCGTCGAGGTCGAACTGCACGACCGACACCTCCTCGCCGCCGTTCTGCTGACGGTTCTTCGTCAGCACTTCGAATGACTTTCCGTTGGTCAAAATCCCCCAGTCCACGTCCAGCTCTTGGCGCATGTAGCTCCGCAACTGACGGATCTCTCCCTCGCTGAGCGTCGACCTGACTGGTTTCGCCTCGACGAACACGACGGGAGAGTCGCCGACCAACAGGGCGTAATCGACGTGTGTACTCCCCGACGCCATCGGAATCGTGTACTCCAGCGCAACTTCGGTCGAGTAGAGGTCCCAGCCGAGCAGTTCGAGAAACGGCTGTACGAGTTTGACCTTCGTGTTCTCCTCGTCCATCTGCGGTGACGCCTCGATGAGTTGCTGACTCCGCTGGATGTACTCGTCGATCGCTGCCCTGTCCATCGTCGGGGTGTCCGTAACGAACCCTTTTAAAAGGTGGTATGAGAGCGAGATGATCCCTCGAATTAGCAGGTAAATCTCGGAATAGCTCTGTCCGATTGCTTATAAACACGAAACCGGACCGCCCAGTCTACTTATAAACCCCTACCGCAGTCCGTCGAGTCGGAACTCGAACGCCGCGACCGGCAGTTCCAGATCGTGTTCGACCAACACCTTCGGGTGAACCTCGCCGAGGACGCCCACCGACTCGCCGTCGAGGACGATCTCAGCGGTCCGGCCGGATATAAACGAGGGGTGCTCGGCTGGCGGCGTTTCGAGCGTCTTGCCGAACGCCCGGGCGAGCGCCTGCAGGCGGGCCTTCGCGTCCTCGTAGGAGGCGTCGGTTCGGGCGAGCGCCCCGGCGACGGATCGGTGTTCGGCGACGCCCGTCGCCTCGTCGGGATCGACCGCCGAGACGAGACCGATCTCGGCGAGGTCCTGCGGGTACGCCCGGTGGGTGTTGTTCTCTAGGACCATCATGAGCGAGGGGAGCGCCCACGTCCGCACGACGGTGTACTCCTCGCTGTAGGGGCCGGTGATGGCCGGCGGATCGCGCGCCCCGAGCGCGTTGTCGTCTGGCGAGAGAGCCATCCGGTCGAACAGGGCGGCCTCGTTCGTCATGTAGAAGTTCAGCAGGTCCTCGAAGCCGAGGCCGACGAGGGCGTCGCGGGCGGCGTCCTCGAGCCGCGATCGCTCGTGGCGGCCGCCCACGGTCGAGACGTCGGGGTACGTCGGTTCGAGGTCGTTGAACCCGTAGGCGCGGCCGACGTCGTCGACGATGTCCATCGGGTGCAGCACGTCGACCCGGTAGGGCGGGATTTCGACCTCGTAGATCAACCCGTCGTCCGCCGTCGCCGTCGATCGGGCGGCGGTGTCGGGCTCTTGCGTTCGCCTCGGCACCGTTTCGAGCTCGACGTCGTCTGCGGGGATCTCCGGTTCGTCTCCGCCCGCGTCGCTCGTCGTCTCGGCGCTGAGGCCCGCCCGTTCGAGTAGGTCGACGACCTCTTTTCCGGGAATGTCGATGCCGAGCGTCCGCTCGATGCGGTCGTGGGCGACGCGCTTCGTCTCCGTCGAGAGGTCCGGGCGGACCAACTCGCGGTCGTCGTACCGCACGTCGACCTCCTCGATTCGCCCGCCGCGGGCGTCGAGGGCGTAGCAGACGATGGTGAGCATCCGATCGATCGTCCACTGGTCGGTGCCGGTCATCTCGATGAGCAGATCCCGGGAGTCCTCGTCGACCTCGGTCCGCTTGCCGTTGATCACCGGTGGGAACGAGAACAGGCCGATGTCGTCGTAGATCGCGGGGTAGCGATCCAGCCCCTCGACGAGATCGCGGTAGGTGTCACCCGTCGGGTGCGTCTCCAGCACCTCGGCGGGGGTCCGCTCGTCGTCGTCGTCGAGCGGAACGAACCGATCGCCGTCGGGTTCGACGCCTCGGTAGGTGATCGTCTTGGGCGCGTCGCCGTCACCGCTGGCCGCCCGGCCCTTGATCATCGCGAGGTCGTGGACGCCGATCGCGCCCTTGGCGCGGCCGCGCCCCATCGTCGCGTGGAGTTTCTCCTGCAGTTGGATGAGCGATTCGAGGCGGCTCTCGTCGAGGTCCAGCCCGCGGACGATCGCTCCCGTCACATAGGGGCGCTCCTCGGGAACCGATTCGTCGACCTCGATGATCCACTCGGCGTCGTTCGTCGTCGGGACGTAGACGCCGCGGTCGTGGCCGTACTGGTAGCGGAGCGATCGGGCGATCCCCTCGACGGAGAGTCGATCGAGCCGGTCGGGAGCGAACTCCAGTTCGAACTCGCCATCGTCGGTCTCGCCTTCGAATTCGAGGCCGAGCGCGAAGAGATCGTCTTTGAGCTCCGCGTCGGATTTGTCCTGAACGCTCGCCAGCGTCCGAAGCTCGTCGGGATCGACGTCGACGACAGGCATCAGTACACCACCTCCACGTTCCGAAGCAGGTCGAGATCACACAGCGTCCCGTGCACGTCGCGGATATCCTCGAAGCCGTACATGAGCATGAGCAGCCGCTCTAACGCGAGCCCCCACGCCATCACGTCACAGTCGACGCCGAGCGGGCTGAGCACCTCCTCGCGGAAGATACCTGAGTTGCCGATTTCGATCAGCTCGCCCGTCTCGGGGTGTTTGCCGAACAGCTCGAAGCTCGGCTCCGTGTAGGGGTTGTAGTGCGGTTTGAACTCCAGGTCGGTGATCCCGAACTGCTCGTAGAACTCCGTGAAGGTGCCCATCAGATCGCGCACGGAGAGTTCCTCGGCCATCACCCATCCCTCGATCTGGAAGAACTCGAGCAGGTGGGTCGGATCGAGCGTGTCGTTGCGGTAGACCTTCTCGACGCTGAAGTACCGCTGAGGCGGTTCGAGCTCGCCCACGGCGTGCCCCGAGAGGTATCGCATCGACAGCGAGGTGGTGTGTCCGCGCAGGGCAACCGCGCGGGCGAAGTCCTCGGACCACGGGGAGTGGTAGCCGTCGCCCTCGGTGCCGACGCCGTTCCGGTGGGCGTCCTCGACGCGCTCCATGAGGTCCTCGGGGAGGTCGTCCATCAGCGGCACGTCGAGGGCAAACCGGTCCCAGTGGGTCCGCGCCGGGTGGTCCTGCGGCATGAACAGGCAGTCGTTGATCCAGAAGTCGGCGTCGGCGTGGGGACCCTCCATCTCCTGAAAGCCCATGCCGACGAGGACGTTCTTGACGCGGTTGGCGGTCTGTCGGAGGATGTGCTCCTTGCCGCTGTGGACAGTTTCGGCGTCCGCCTCGACGTTGTACTCGGTGAACTCGACCTCGCGCCACTCCCCGGAGGTCAACAGCTCGGGGGTGACGGCGCTGACGGTCTCGGTCGCCTCGACGCCCTCCATGAGCGCCGTCACGCCGTCGTCTGTCAGCGTGACGCTTCGGACCGTCGTCTCGGTCCGCTCGATCAGCCCGCGGGATTCGAGCCGGTCGAGGATCCCGGAATCGAGATAGCCCGCGTTCCCGTCGGCGATGTCGTCGAGCGCCTCCGCTTCGGGGTCCTCGTCGGGGTCGTATTTGGGATCCGCGCCCAGCTGAACCGCCCCGCCCTCGATCGAGCCGTACCCCTTCCGGGCGAGATTCGACAGCGCGATGTCGACCTCCGGTCCCTCGAGGCCGGACGCGCCGATCAGTCGCCCCATCTCGGCCGGTTCCGCGTCGGCACCCGCCTCGACGGCGGCGGCTCGGAGGCGGAGTTCGGGAAGCCCGGCCTCGCGGTAGCGCTCGCCCTCCTCGGTGAGCGCCACGTCCTCGGCGACGTGTTCGTCGACCGCGAGCAGCCCCGCCTCCTCGAGTTCGAAGGCGGCTCGCGTGACCGCGGCCGTGTCTTCGCCGAGCTCGCCGGCGAACTGTGCAACTGTCCGCTGTTCCGTCGCGCTGGCGGCCTCCAGCAGCGCGAGTTGCGTTTCGGGCAGTTTCATTGTGTCGAGTTGTGCGAGGCTGGCTGTTAGCGGTTCCGACTCGGCGACGGCTCCGTGGGCCGCTGGCGACGCTATTGTATAAAAACCCTTCGGCTACAGGAGTTCGATCCCGCCGTCGAGGTCGAACGGGAGCGGTCCGTATCTGTACCCCTCGATCCACCCCTCGGGTCGCGCTCGGAACACCACGGTCGGCTCGTGGCCGACGCCCGGGCGCTCGCCCGTCACGGCCGCCCACTCCGCATCGGTAAACGAGGTGCAGTCGACGAACAGGGTCGCGTCGGGGTGTTTCGCGAGCTGGTCGCCGCGTTTCGCGCCGCCGGTCTCCTTGACGGCCGCGACCGGGTGATCGGCGTGCGAACGGCGCGCCGGCGGTTCGGGTCTGGTCACCTCGACGAGCCGCGAGCCGACGGCGAAATCGAGTGCGTGGCCGCTGTCCTGTTCGACCTCCGGGACGAACTCGAGTCCGGCGTCGGCGAGGATCTTCGCGACCGTAAACTCGCCCATCGTCGCGCGCATCCGGGTGAGGTCGAACCCCGGGGAGGTGCCGAGCTTCGAGGCCATCGTGTAGCGGTACTCGTCGAGCGTGCCGGTCGAGAACAGCGACTCGTAGAACTCGAGGCCGGCCTCGCGGCTCGCGTCGGGAAAGCCCGCCGCGTCCTCGTTGAAAAAGCGCCGGGTCGTGTCCCGGCCGTCCTTCGAGAAGAAGACGGGGAGGAAAAACCACGTGAGGTACTCGTAGTCGGCGAGCCACGGGTCCGTCACCTCGAGTCTGGCGGTGAGCTCGCGCTCGGCCCACCGCGAGACTGCGTAGGGTGCCTCGGCGAACGTCTCCTTGTCCGTCCGCCACAGCGCCTCGGGCGTCTCGGTGTTGCCGAGCCAGTACGCCCGCTCGGGGCTGAACGCGACGAGGGCGAAGTCGCCGTTCTCCATGTCGAGCCGGACGGCGTCGTATCGGCTGTCGCCGACCGAAAACCACGTGCCGTCGAGCCGGGCGCCGAACCGCTCGTCGAGCGGCGCGAGAAGTTGTGTCCGGATGCGATCGCGTGTCCACGTCCCCTCGGAGCGGCGGAATCGAAGCGGGCCTGCCACGCCCGTTTATAAGATATCGTCGCGTTTACCGGTTCCGCTTTTTTTCGTCCGCGCTCACTGTCACGGGTCCCGATACATTCATAGTGAACAATCGCCAAGGAGACGTATACCATGTCAATGGGTGCCTATGACGAGGACGAACACGAGCGCCGCGAAAAGAAAACCGCCACGGTCGACGCCGCCTTCGACGACGAGCGAACGAGCTACGAGGGGACCATCGAGTACGACTCCGGCGATTCGGCCGAAGCACTCATCGACCAGTTCAAGCGAATGCGCGAGTGACGGTACTGTTCTCGGGACGGCCTCTATCCGATCAACTCACCGAGTAGCCGCCATCGACCACGAGCCCGTGGCCCGTGATGAACGAGGCTTCCTCGGAGAGCAGAAACGCGATCGCGTCGGCGATCTCCTCGGGTTCAGCGAAGCGACCGAGCGGATACTGTTTTTCCGCCTGCGCTTTGGCTTTCTCCGGGTTCGACATCGACTCGAAGTGCATGTTGCCGAGCGAGGTCTCCACGAACCCCGGACAGACGGCGTTGGCGCGAACCCCGTCGCGTCCCGCCTCCGCGGCGATGGCGCGCGTGAAGTTCATCACAGCCCCCTTCGTCAGCGAGTAGACCGACTGTTTCGGCAAGCCCAGAAACGAGGCAAGCGAGCCGACGTTGACGATCGCGCCGTCGCCGCGCGCTCTGAAATGCGGGAGGGCGGCTCGACAGCCGTTCCAGACGCCGCGGACGTTCACGTCGACGACGCGCTCGAAGGTCTCCTCGGTCACGTCCTCCGTATCGGCCGGGGAGTGGCCGATCCCGGCGTTGTTGACGATGGCGTCGAGACCGTGCTCCCCGATCGCCGTCTCCACGACGGCGTCGAAGGCCTCGGCGTCGGTCACGTCGAGCTCGTGAAAGACCGCTTCGCCGCCGATCGCTTCGACCGCCTCGACGGTCTCGGTACCGCCCGTTTCGTCCACGTCGGTCGCGACGACGAACCCGCCGTCCTCGGCGACGCGAAGCGCCGTTGCCCGGCCGATTCCCGATCCAGCACCGGTGATGAACACCGTCCGATCTTCGAATCGCATACCGCTAGAAGCGATCCGCGCGACATAAATCCCGAGTGGACCGCGATCGCGGGTCGCGTCGGTGACTATCCGCGCCGACCGGGCCGTCTCCCGGCATCGAACAACGCTTATCAGCGGAGGTATCGAAGGGCCGCGCATGGAGGACGACCGCGTCCGCGCGACCGAGACCTCGATCCGGATGCTCGAGGGAATCATCGACCTCGGCGGCGAGGCGGGGATCACGGAACTCGCGACGCATCTATCGGTCGCCAAGAGCACCGTTTATAAACACCTCAGTACGCTCGAATCCAACGGCGTCGTCGTCAAGCACGACGATCGGTTCCGAATCGGGCTTCGAACCCTCGAGTTCGGCGGCTACGCACAGCGTTACGACGGCGTCTACGACACCGCCCGTCCGCAGATGCGAGCGATGGCCGACGAGACCGGCGAGCTCGCGAACCTCATGTTCGAGGAGAACGGCTGGGGCGTCTACATCCACACCTCGCGCGGCGAGGACGCCGTCGAGATCGACACACAGACCGGCCGGCGCGCGTATCTCCACTCGACGGGGCTCGGCAAGGCGATCCTCGCGAGCTTCGACGACGAACGCGTCGAGGAGATCGTCGAGTCCGTTGGTCTCCCCGCCGTGACTGAGCACACGATCACGGAGCCGGCGACGCTGTTCGACGAGCTCGCGGAGATCCGTGCGACCGGGTTCGCCTACGACCGCGAGGAGTGCGTCGACGGGATGGCGTGTATCGCCCGCTCGCTCTCGACGCCCGGGGACCGCCCGGCCGCGATCAGCATCACCGGCCCCGTCAGCAGGGTGACGACCGGCGAAGCCGAGCAGTCGATCCGGACGGTGCTCGAACAGGCGGGCAACGTCATCGAACTCAACCTCACCGGATAACGCGGGAATCACGCTTCGCTCGGACCGACGAGACGATCTCGTACGGCCGGGTGATGGACCAACCGATCTCGTCGCCCCCGATGCCGAATTTTTGTTTTAGGATGACCAAAATATATTATTGAATTGAAAAGTTTTTATACGCTCCCCGATCAACACGTGTCCGTGGAGAACTTCGTCTTCGTGTTCGTCGCCGGACTCGTTACCGCCTTGGCGACCGGCCTCGGCGCGCTCCCGTTTTTCTTCGTCGACGACTTCAGTGACCGGTGGAACGTGGCGCTGTGGGGAGTCGCATCGGGAATCATGGTCTCGGCGTCGCTGTTCGGGCTCGTCGACGAGGGGCTGGCGTACGCCGCGGACGAACTCCCGACCCTGCTGATCGGCGGCGTGATCGCGGGCATCGTGTTGGTCGAAGCGTCCGATCGCCTCCTAGACGGTGCCGAGTTCGGCGTCGCGGACGACGATGGCGACGTTCGCCTCGGCCAAGAGGGCGGGAACAGCGAGCGCGTCCTCGGCGCTCGGGCGTTCGCCGAGGGCGACCTGAAGAAGCTCGTCCTCATCCTCGGCATCCTGACGGTCCACAGCTTCCCCGAGGGCGTCGCAGTCGGCGTCTCCTTCGCGGAACTCGGTCTGGACGGCGGTCTCCGGATACTCGGATTCTCCGTGCCGCTGCTCGCGGTGTTCATGACGGTCGCGATCTCGATCCACAACGTCCCCGAGGGGACCGCCATCGCCATCCCGATGCGCGCGATGGGGCTGTCGAACTGGCGAATGGTCGGCGCGGCCGTCTTCTCGAGTCTCCCACAGCCGATCGGCGCGGTCATCGCGTTCGCGTTCGTCACGTGGGCTCAGGCGTTCCTGCCGTTCGGCTTCGGGTTCGCCGCGGGCGCGATGGTGTATCTGGTCGTGACGGAGTTCATCCCGGAGGCGCTCGAAACCGGCGCGGAGTTGCCACGTGGCGGTCGCCTCGAACTCGTCGCGGGGGTCGCTGCGGGCGTCGCGGTGATGCTTCCGCTGTTATTCATCTGATAGAGATACGAGCGCATGCCCTTGCCTTCCCGAACAGGCGGGGGTCGAGCGGACAACTCAGCGTCTCGCGCTCGGCCGTCTCCCAGCGGCTCACGGCGGTCGAATCGAAGCTCGTCGCCGAACTGATGCGGGGCGACGACAGCCGGATCGAGCCCGCTGCGACGGAGTGAGCGCGGAACGTCAGTCCGCCCTCGTTGCGCCGTTGCTGCGCGTTCGCGTATATATACGCTGTGACCGTGTGCCTCGCCGATCCGGCCGCTGAGACACCACCACTTCATATCGTCCGTTCGTGAGAAAAACGCACGAATGTCATCCATATCCGGTAGCGGGGACGACACACGCACTCACGAGGGCGACGGGGCCGATTCGGCGGAGCGAACCGAACGGGGGACCGACCTGACCTCCTCGATGGAGGAACTGCTCGAGGCGTCGACGGAGGTCGCCGAGAGCAGCGAGGAGATCAATCAGATGGCCACCGAGCAGGCGAAAAACCTTCAGGAGGTTTCACAGGAGGTGTCGAGCCTCAGCGCGACTGTCGAGGAGATCGCCTCCGGCGCCGAGGAAGTCAAATCGACCAGCGAGAACGCCAATCGGCTCGCCGAGGACGGCAAGCGATCCTCCGATGACGCGATGGACGCGCTCGAGAACGTCAACGAGGCGACCGATCAGGTCGACACCAACATGGAGGAACTGTTCGAGAAGGTCGAGGCGATCGACGAGATCGTCTCGGTCATTAACGACATCGCCGACCAGACGAACCTGCTGGCGCTGAACGCCTCGATCGAGGCCGCCCGAGCGGGCGAGGCGGGTGACGGGTTCGGCGTCGTCGCCGACGAGGTCAAATCGCTCGCCGAGGAATCCCAAAAGAAGTCCTCGGAGATCGAGCAGATGGTCGCCGAGATCAAATCGACCACGAACCAGACGGCCGAAAGCGTCACGATGGCCAACGAGGAAGTCGACACGAGTATCGACGAGGTCACGACGGCGCTGGAAAGCTTCGAGGAGATCTCCAACGCGGTCGAGGAGTCCGCCGACGGGATCTCTGAGGTCGCCGAGGCGACCGACGACCAGGCCGCGAGCACCGAGGAGGTCGCAAGCTTCGTCGACGACGCCGCCCAACAGGCCGAGGACGTCGCCCTCGAAGTCGAGAACGTCGCCGCGGCGAACGAAGAACAGACGGCGAAACTAGAGGAACTCTCGACGCACCTCGGCGGTGTCGGCGAATTTGAGCGGGACCGATAGCATGGCCGCCGCTTCGAACACTCAGGTCCTCGAGTTCGATCTCGGTACCGAACGGTACTGCATCGATATCGAATTCGTCAGCCAGATCGTCGACCGACAGCACATCACCCCGCTCCCGAACGCGCCGACCCACGTCGAGGGGGTGACCGACCTCCGCGGCGAGACGACGACGATCGTCGACCCAAAGGTGCTGTTCGACATCGAGGCGACCGGAGACGAGGATCACATCGTCGTCTTCGATTCGGACCAACTGGGCGAAGGCTCCGCGATGGGCTGGCAGATCGACATGGTCCACCGCGTCGTCGACGTCGCCCCCGACGAGATCGAGTCGTCGCCGATCGACGGGCAGACCGGGATCGAGGGAGTCATCGATCGCGGCGAGGGCGAGGGGTTCGTGATCTGGGTCTCGCCGGACGCCGAACCGCCCGAGTAGCGACCTCGCACTCGGTCCGTTCATTCTCATACCCCTTTCGCGATCCTCGCTTCCCTCGAATGGTATAACTACCGTCCCCTCGATCGGTCGATATGAGCAATCGGACGGTACTGATCACCGGCTGTTCGTCCGGCATCGGCCGGGCGGCCGCCTACGCGTTCTTGGACGAGGAGTGGCAGGTGTACGCGACCGCACGGAATCCCGCCGACATCGAGACGCTCGGCGAGGCCGGCTGTGACATCGGAACGATAGACGTTCGAAACGATGAGGACGTCAACCGGGTGATCGATCGGATCATCGACGAGGAGGGCCGCCTCGATGCGCTCGTGAACAACGCGGGCTACGGCCAGCACGGCCCCCTCGAGGACATCGACGACGAACTGTTCGCAAAGCAGTTCGACGTAAACGTCTTCGGCCCTCACCGACTCGTCCGCGCCGCGCTGCCGCACATGCGCGAGCGCGAGGACGGGACGATCGTCAACGTCTCCTCGCTCGCGGGGCGGGTCGCCGCGCCGGGGATGGGCGCGTACGCGGCGTCGAAACACGCGATCGAGGGGTACAGCGACTCGCTCAGACGCGAACTCGACCCGTTCGGGATCGATGTCAGCGTCGTCCAGCCCGGGCCGGTGCAGACGAGCTTCCGCGATCGGGTCGACGACGAGCTTCGGCGGCTCGATCGGACGGACGCCTACGAGGACCTCTACGAGTTCCAGGAGGACGCGACGCTCATCGGCGGCGACAGCCCGTTCGCCGTCCACCCCGCCGAGGTCGCGGAGGCGATCGTCGAGGCATCGGTGTCGCCCGACCCCGAGCCGCGGTACGTCGTCGGCCGGGCCGCGCAACTGCTGGTCTACGCCAGCTACCTGCCCGATCGGATCGCCGATCAGCTCTTCGGCGCGGTTCGGCGGTTCACCTCCTGAGATGTTCGATCGGTTCGAGACGCTCGCCGAGTCGCCGGCCCACGAACTCGCGTTGGACTGTCTCGCGGGCGGCATCGACGCCGTCCATCCACGGCGGGCGGTCGAACGTCACTGCGCGCTCGCGGGCGAGACGCTTCGGATCCGGAACGTCGAGTACGACCTCTCGGCGCACGATTCGATCCTCGTGCTCGGCGGCGGGAAGGCGGCCGACGAGCTCGCGGCGGCGTTCGAGACGCTGCTCGGCGATCGGCTCGACGGCGGTGTAGTCGTCACGAACGAACGGACCGCCGACCCGACGCGCGTCGACGTGCTCGAGGGTGAGCACCCGTCGCCGGGCGAGGGGAGCGTTTCGGGTGCGCGAATCGTCCTCGACCGGGCCTGCGCGGCCGACGACCGGACGCTCGTCATCGCTGCGATCGCCGGCGGCGGCAGCGCGCTGCTTTGCGCCCCCGCGTCGGGGCTCTCGGTGGGCGATCTGCGTGCGGTCACCGACGCGCTCCTCGACGCCGGGGCGTCGATCGACGAGATCAACGCGGTTCGGCGCGCCTGCTCGTCGATCAAGGGCGGCGGGCTCGCGGCGGCCGCGGCTCCGGCGACCGTCGTCGGCGTCCTCGTCAGCGACGTCGTCGGCGACGATCCGTCGGTCATCGCGAGCGGCCCGACGGTCCCGACGGGCGTCGATCTCGAGGCCGCGACCGCCGTGCTCGATCGATACGATCTCGACGTGCCGGCCGTCCGCGCACGCCTCGCCGAACCGGAGTCGAGCGCTCCGCCGGACGTCGACGTCGAGAACTACGTCATTGCATCCGGTCGCGACGCGATCGACGCCGCCCGCGAGGTCGCCGCGGATCGAGGGTACGAAACGTGCGTCCTCTCGACGCGGATCGAGGGCGAGGCGGCGGCGGCCGGCCGGCTCCACGCCGCGATCGGGGCCGAAGCCGCCGACAGCGGTGATCCCGTCGAGCCACCGGCGGTCGTCCTCTCGGGCGGCGAGACGACGGTTCGCGTGACCGGCGACGGGATCGGCGGCCCAAACGGTGAGTTCGTCCTCGCCGCCGCTACGGGGCTCCCCCCGGACGCGGTCCTCAGTGCGGTCGACACCGACGGCGGCGACGGCAGCACCGACGCCGCCGGTGGGTTGGTCGACGGCCGGACGGTCGACGATCCCGAGGCCGCCCGCGCGGCGCTCGCGGACAACGACAGCTACACGTTCTTGGACTCGAAGGGCGCGCTCTTGCGGACGGGCGCGACGGGGACGAACGTCAACGATCTCCGCGTGCTCGTCGTCCCCTGATAGGGCCAGGCGCGGCCATCACTCGAGACAGCGGCCGACGATCCCGAGCATCGCCTTGCCGTGTACCGCCTCGGCGAACAGCGGCACCCGCTTCACCTCTCGACCGCGGAACAGTTCGTGGGCCCGGGCGAGCGCGTCGCGCTGGACCTCCCATCGTCGCCGGCAGAACTCGCAGTGTTCGGTCTCGGGGGCGACGAACCAGTCCGCGTCGAGGCCGGTCACGGACGTGAGATCCTCGCTGACGCGGTTGACGACGACCGTCCGGACGGGGATGCCGAACTCCTCCAATCGACCGACGAGCCGCTCGCTCTCGACGACGCTCATCTTCTCGGGGACCATGACGACGCGGAAGTCGGTCCGTGACGGGTCTTCGAGCGCCGTCCGCAAGCGCTCGATCTTCGCGGATAGCTCGTCGAGGTTCGCGCTCGCGGCGGCATCGTCGTCCCCCCCGCCGAACAGCCCGCTCACGCTCCCCATCACCCCCGACAGAGACTCCCGAAGCGACAGCAGACGGCCCAGCATCGAGTCCATCACGTCGGGCAGCTCCAGCAGTCTGAGCGTGTGGCCCGTCGGCGCGGTGTCGACGACCACCCGCTCGAACCGCGGGTCGTCGAGGTACTCGATCAGAAGCGACATCGCGGCGGCTTCGTCCGCGCCGGGCATCGCGCCGCCCGCGAGGGGGTGGCTGCCCTCGCCCAACAGCGATTCGAGCCCGCCGAGTCCCACGTCGCTCGCGGCGTCGTCGTCCCACGCATCTTCGTCGAACGCCCCGTCATCGGGGGCGAACGGCCCGCCCGCCGACTCGGGATCGATCTCGACCGCGAACAGCGGAATTTCGTCGTCGATCCGCCCCGGCTCCGACGGGATCTCCGTTTCGAGGGTGTCCGACAGCGAGTGTGCGGGATCAGTCGAGACGACGAGCGTTGACGTGCCACCGCGCGCGCTCGCCAGCCCCGTCGCGGCCGCACAGGTCGTCTTCCCGACGCCGCCTTTCCCGCCGTAGAGGACGTACTCCGGGGCGTCGACGCCGGCTGGGAGGCCCGCCGCGTCGAGGGAGTCGACCGCCTCGACGGTGAGTTCGGTCATACTTGTCGTGGGTGATCACCGTTTGTGTACCCGTCGGTACTGGACGCGGCGTCGAAAGAAAATCGGTGGTGAACGAACGGACGAGCTCGGCGCTTACGCCGCGGTCGTCTCGCTGGCGGCCTCTTGGACGTTCTCCGTCACGTCCTCGAGTTGCTCCTGGATCGCCTCGGCCTGGGCTTCGAGCTGCTCTTGCATCTCCTCGCCGCGGGCCTCGAACTCGGCCTGCAGGTCCTCGAGACTGTCCTCGAGTCGCTCGAGCATCTCGATCGTCTGGCCTTCGAGGTCCTCGTGGGCGTTGAGCAGGGTCGTGACCTGCTCGTCGAGCGCCGAGAGGAACTCGTCGAGCATCTCGCCGGTCGCCTCCGCGCTCTCGTCGAAGCCGCTCTCGAGCTGATCGATGGCGTCGAGCTGACTCTCCTCGAACAGGTCGAGCTGCTCGTGGGTGATCTCGCGAACTTCCTCGACGCCGCTACCGGCGGGGACGACGGCCTCGATGGCGTCGAAATACGTGTCGACGCCCGTTCGGACGATATCCGTGCTACGCTCGGAGGCGTCGCGGGCCGGGGCGAATCCGTCGACCATCGCCGCGCTGAACTGCTTTTGCGCCTCGATGCCGTTCTCGACGACCTCGTGGGCGCTCTGGATCGTACTGCGCTGGAACTCGAACGCGACCGAAACCGGGGTGCTGTATTCGCTCATTGTGGCTTGACAGATGGCTTCCAACATAATAAACATGACGGCAAAAACCATCTCTTACCATCTGAGTACATCTGAAACCTCAGTTACCCGTGTGTTCGGCACGAAATGGGCGTTTCGTGTACGCACGGCCGGTTTCATCCACGATTGCCGTCGCTGTTCGGTGCACTCGTTTTCGTCGCAAAGATCGGTCGGTTTCGGGGTCGTCTACGGACTCAATCGCTGTCTGTCTTGGTGAGATTCGCTTCGCTCACCTCACTACCTCTCAACGCCTTCCCCCTATGGGCTCAGCCGTTGCCGGTCACGCGGGAACACCGTTGGACTCGCTTCGCTTGCCCAACGAGCACCCACGCGACCGTTACGGCGAGAGCCGTTGCCGGTCACGCGGGAACAATACAGCCTCGCGGATGTTGTCCAGATCGAGCATCGTCATGATGAGCCGCTCGGCACCGAGTCCCCAGCCGGCGTGCGGCGGCATCCCGTATTTAAACATCTTCGTGTAGTACTCGAACGCCTCGGGGTCCAGTCCCTGCGCCTCGAAGCCCGCGATGAGCTCCTCGCGGCGGTGTTCGCGCTGGCCGCCCGAGACGAGCTCCATTCGCGGGTGCATCATGTCGAACCCCGTCGACAGCGTCTCGTCGTCGTCGTGGTCCATGATGTAGAACGGCTTGATCTCGGCCGGCCAGTCGGTGATGAAGTAGTGACCGCCGACGTCGTTTCCGAGCGCCTTCTCGCCCTCGGTCGGCAGGTCGTCGCCCCACACGAGCTGCTCGTCGAGCTCGCCGGTCGCGTTGATGCGCTCGATGGCCTCCTCGTAGCTGATGCGCGGGAAAGGCGTGTCGGGCACCTCGAACTCGTCGAGTCCGAGCGCATCGAGTTCCTCGGCGCAGTTCTCCGCGACGGCCTCGTAGGCGGCGACGACGACCGACTCGCAGACGTCCATCGCGTCGTTGTGGTCGCAGAAGGCCCCCTCGAAGTCGATCGAGGTCGCCTCGTTGAGGTGCCGGGGCGTGTTGTGTTCTTCGGCGCGGAAGATCGGACCGATCTCGAAGACGCGCTCGAGGTTCGAGCCCGCGATGAGCTGTTTGAACAGCTGGGGGCTCTGGTTCATGAACGCCTCGCGGCCGAAGTAGGTGATCGGGAACAGCTCCGTGCCCCCTTCAGTCCCGGTGGCGACGATCTTCGGCGTGTTGATCTCGGTCGCGTCGGCCTCGCGGAACGCCTCTCGGACCGCGGCTTGGACCTCGCTTCGAATCGAGAAGATCGCCTGTCCTGCCTCCCGGCGGAGGTCGAGCGTCCGGTTGTCGAGCCGCGTCGAGAGCTCGGCGTCGACCTTCCCGGTCGGATCGAGGGGGAGTTCGGTATCGGCCCGCGACAGCACCTCGACGGACTCGGGGACGACCTCGACGTCGGTCGGCGCGCGCGGCTCCTCTTTCACGTCGCCGGTCACCGCGACGACTGACTCCCGGGAGACGCCGAGCCCCATCTCGACCAGTTCGTCGTCCATCTCGTCCTTCTCGAATTTGACCTGAATGCGTCCGGTCGTGTCGCGCAGGATGAGGAAGGCGATGCCGCCCAGATCGCGGATCTCGTGGACCCAACCGGCAACGGTTACCGTCTCGCCGGGCGTCGCCTCCGCCGTGTACGTTCGATCGTCCATACACTAGATTCTCCACGGTCGGACTTAAGCGCGGGGAAACGCGGCGGAGACGATCCGTCACCGACGAACCACGCTCCCGCGCCGACCGGTCGGCACTACGCCAGTACCGATAAGTCCTCTCGACGCGTCCCGTCTGGGGTATGGCACTACGTGCGCGATCGAACGGGGTGGGATTCGTCGATCGGCTCAAGACGGGGTGGACGCTGACGAAAGACAGCGTCGGCGTGATTCGTGAGTACCCGAAACTGCTCGTCTTTCCCCTGTTGGCGGCCGTCGCGAGCGTCTTCTTTCTCGTGTTCCTGTTCCTCCCGCTGGTGCTCGCCGACGTCATCGGCGGCGGGCTCGAGTACGTCGTCCTGTTCGTGCTGTACTTCCTGACGACGTTTGTCAGCACCTACTTCGCCGCCGCGCTCGTGTACGCGGCCAACGAGACGTTCCACGGTCGAGAGCCCGAAATCCGATCGAGCATGCGCGCGATCAACGGCCGACTCGGACCGATCGCGGTCTGGGCCGTGATCTCCGCGACGGTCAGCGTCCTCCTTCGGACGCTCGAAGACGCCGACAATCCCGTCGCCTCGATCCTGCGGTCGCTGTTCGCGCTCGGTTGGTCGATCATGACGTTCTTTATCGTTCCGGTCCTCGTCTTCGAGGACGTCTCGGCGACGGAGATGTTCGAGCGAAGCGGTGAGACGTTCAGGGACACGTGGGGCGAGACGCTGGGGGCCGGCTTCGGCATCACGGCGATCGTGGCGGTGCTCGGCGTCGTCCTCGTCCTCGCCGCGCTCGTCGTCTCCGCTCCGCTGGTCGCGGCGTTTCAGGGCGCGGGGGTCGCCCTCGCGATCGTCCTCGTCGCGCTCGCGTTGGTGTTCACGTATCTGATCAGCCAGACTGTCTGGGGAATCGCAAAGACCGCGCTGTACGTGTACGCTGCCGAGGGGACCACACCGTCGCAGTTCGAGAACTTCGACTTCCAGACGCTCGGCGGCCGTACCGAGCGCAGGGCGACGCCCGGGTCGCGGTCGGATCGCAGACCCGGCGAGTCGTTCGTCGAGTGAGTTACCGGAACTCGATCTCCGACCGCGAGTGCACTTCGCCGAAGAGCCACTTGGCGTGTTCGAGCGCGTACTCGCGGTGATCCTCCTCGATCGCGCCGACGGCGTCTTCGAGCAGAATCGGCCGGTAATCCCGCAACCCGGCGGACGCGGCGGTGTGGAGGACGCAGACGTTCGCGAGCGTCCCGCAGATCACGAGGTCGTCGACGCCGTGGCGTTCGAGCCACCCCTCCAGCCCCGTCTGATAAAAGGCGTCGTAGGTGTGTTTCTCGACGACGAGGTCGGCCGCATCGGGGTCGAGATCCTCGACGATCTCGGCCTCCCACGAGCCCTCGACGACGTGCTCACCCCAGCGGTCGAACTCGTCGTAGTAGTGGTTTGCCTCGAACTGCTCGGGCGGGTGCACATCGCGGGTGAAGACGACGGACGCGCCGGCCTCGCGGGCCGCCGAGACCAACTCGGCGCAGGGGTCGATCGCCGCCTCGCTCCCCGGCGCGTACAGCGAGCCGTCGGGATGACAGAAGCCGTTCTGCATGTCGACGACCACGACCGCGGTCTCCTCGGGATCGAGCTTCATACGCGCACTTCCGTCGGAAGCGACAAACCGTTTTCGCGGCGATGGACGGCTGTTCTCGCGGCGCTACTCCTCGGCCATCCCGCCGAAGACCGCGTCGGCGTCGGCGGGCACGTCGAAGTCGTGATAGTGTTCGCCCTTCTCCTTCGAGAGGATGTTCAGCGCCGCCGCGGCACCGTCGCCGGCGGAGATGATCGCCTGCCACTCCTCGGCTCGGACCATCGCACCCGTCGCGTAGGCGTTCTCGACGCTCGTCTCCATCGTCACGTCCACGTCGACGATCTCGTCGTCGAACGCACAGCCGAGCGAGTCGGCGAGGTCGCGGTTCGCGCCGGTCGCCAACACGACGTAGGACGCGGTGTACTCCTCGCCGTCGGCCTCGACCGCGAAGCCGTCGTCGGCCTCTGATACGTCGGTCACCTCGGCCTCGACGCGCTCGACGCCGAAACTGTCGACCTGCGATCGAGCGGCCGTCATGAACGCTGAGCCGTCGATCGAGTCAACGCCGAGGTAGTTGAACAGGTGCGCTTTGTGCATCCACGTCCCGTCGGTGTCGAAGCAGATCGTCTCCAGTCCGTTCTTCCGCGCGAAGAGAGCCGCACTCAGTCCGGCGGGGCCGCCCCCGACGACGAGCACGTCGGCGTTGGTTTCAGCCATACGCGATCTGGTTTGCCTTCCACGGACAAATATTCGTGGATGGCGTCAAATTCGCCCTCGCCGAGCCCGCCGTTCGTAATTGTAACTCCCTGGCGCTCGAAGACGACGCCGAGTGAGCGGCTCGCGCCGCTTCAGTCGGCCGGCTCGGTCGCTTCCGGCACCCGCCGACCGCCGAGCGTGTAGAGCCACAGCAATCCGAGGCCGAGGCCGTAGGTGGCGATCACCGGCAGGCCGAGCAGGAACATGGTGAAGACTCCCCGCGGCGACAGGAAGGCCCCCGCCGCGAGCACGGCGATCGAGACCTCC
Organism: Natronomonas salsuginis; assembly: GCF_005239135.1. NCBI lineage: Archaea > Methanobacteriati > Methanobacteriota > Halobacteria > Halobacteriales > Natronomonadaceae > Natronomonas > Natronomonas salsuginis. The sequence goes on along the minus strand of NZ_QKNX01000003.1, from coordinate 177,856 downwards.
CGCCACCGGCCGCGCATCGCCGCGTAGGGGACGATCCCGCCGCGGTGAAAGAGAAGCATCGTGACGGGCACCATGACGAGGATCCCGATCCCGACGGTCAGGAAAAACACCAGCCAGCCGTAGTTGCTGATCCGGTAGGCGATCACCATCTCGGCGCGCAACACGTCCGTCGCGAGCCACGAGATGACCGAGGGGGCGACGTAGAGGAAGCCCAACAGGCTCCCGAGCGCCATCGAGGTCAGGAGGCTGCCGCCCCACAGCAAGAGGACGCGCCGATCGCCGCGGGCCACGCCGCGCTCTTTCAGGGCCGGCCACGCGTAGTACATGAGCAGCGGCACGACGGCGGCGAGGCCGAAGATCACGGCGACCTTGATCATGAAGATGAGCGCCTCGACCGGATGGAGCGTGACGATCGACACCTGTTCGGCGGCGAACTCGGAGGGCATGCCGCGCACGAACTGCTCGTGGAGACGGCCGATCCCGCCCTGATACAGCACGAAGAACGTCCCGGCCATGATGGCCATGAACAGTCCGACCAGTCGGAACGATTTCGAGGTGATGCTATCGAAGACGAACTTGAGATCGTAGGCGTAGCCGCCGATGTCGTCCTCGTCGATCTCGTCCTCGCTGAACGCGCCCAGGATGCCTGCCCCGCGGGCCGCCATGATCCGGCTGTCGTCGATCTCCTCAGTTTCGGCCGTTCCGCCGGTTTCGGCCGTGGGGGCGGTCGATTCGGCGTCGTCAGATTCGGCTGTTTTGGTCGCTTCGGCCTCGTCGCCCTCCGCGTCGGTGTCGACCGCGTCGAACCGATCGAGGATCGCCTGCGCACGGTCGACATCCTCATCGTCCATCGCCCGTCCGGCGAGGGCGACTGCCTCGGACTCCTCCATCGCATCGAACACCGCGTCCGGGGCCGACCGGATGCCGTCGAGGTCGAGCTCCGCCACGTCGATATCTTCGGGATCGACGCCCACGACGCTTGCCGCGGGCGCTTCGAGCCCGTCGTAGACGAAGTAAGCGAATCCGACGAGCCCGAAGCCGAGTCCGTAGAGCGATCCGACGACGGCGATGTACGTCGTTTCGGCCAGTCCGATCCCCGCGCCCGGCGCGAGGAACCGATAACTGGACCCGGCGGACGCGAGGACGTCGTTGACAGCGAGGTAGCCGCCGTAGGTATAGAAGGCGTACACGAGGGCGAGTCCCACCACGAACAGCCCGAGGAGGACGTTCCACCGGTCGCGCGCCGTCCCCCGCAGATCGATCGAGTCGCTCGATCGTTTCGTCGTCACGACGATCTTGCTCACGTAGAGAGAGGCCCCGTACAGCACGACCAGCGGCACCGCCCACATGATCTGCGTGAAGGGATCTGGCGGCGAAAACAGCGCGCCGAAGACGAAGATTGCGACGACCGCGTACTTCCACTTGTCGCGGAACGTCTCGTAGGGAACGATCTCCGTGTACGAGAGCGTGCTCATGAACAGCGGCAGCTGCGCAGCGAGTCCAAAGGACAGAGAGAGAAGGAAGATGAACTGCGCCCACATCGAGATCGAGTAGGTCGGCTGAAAGCCCGCTCCGACGGCGTTGTCCGCGAGAAACGCGAACATGATTGGGAAGAACAGGTTGTAGGCGTAGGCGACGCCGCCGAGAAAGAGCGTCGCGCTGATCAGCGCGAACGCGGCCCCCTTCCATCGCGGGAGGTTCTCCGGCCAGCGCCCGCGCTGTTTCAGCGAATCGCGGCCGAAGTACGCGAGCGCTGGGAACATGATGATGAGCCCGGCGACCAGTCCGATCTTCGCCTGCAGGAGGATGACCTCGAAGGGCGTGATGGCGACGACGACGATGTCCGGGTGGGCGTTGAGATCCCGCTTGAGGATATCCCAGATGTAGAGCCGCAATACGGTGAACGTCCCGAGGAAGCCGATCACGAAGACGATGAACACCTTCTGGAGATGCTTCTGTGCGGTTCGAAGCAGCGCGCCGAGGTGTGCGCGACCCTCCGAGACCGTCCGGACGACATCGTCGTCTACGGCGCTAGACACGGTGAACGGTTATTCGCTCGCGGTTATCAACCTTTTCCGTTAGTCCTCGGGATACAAGACTTTTCACCCCGCCGTGCGCGTCGTCGGCTGATGTCTACTGGTACCGGCTCCCGTGAAATGCCGATACGTCCGAATCCTGTCGTCTCGGGACGAACTCGCCTCCCTCGGGACCGTACGCGATGATCGACATCCATCCGGATCTCCGCGCCGGTATTCGCGATTCGGTCCCGTTTTACCTCGGGATTGTCCCGTTCGCGATGATCACCGGAATCGCCGCCATCGAGGCCGGCCTCTCCCCCGTGCAGGCGGTCGTGATGTCTGTCATCGTCTTCGCGGGCGCGTCCCAGATCGCCGCGTTCGAACTGCTCAGTAATTCGGCCCCGCTGCTCGTCGTGATCGGCACCGCCGTCGTGGTCAACCTCCGGATGCTCATGTACTCCGCCTCGATTGCGCCGCATTTCACCCGGTACAGCCGGCGCGTCCGAGCGGCGCTGGCGCACCTGCTCGTCGATCAGGTGTACGCGATGTCGATCGCAGAGTTCTCGCGCGACGACTCGCGCGACCGACTCCGGTACTACGCCGGACTCGGGCTCGCCTCCTGGGTCGTCTGGTCGGTGGGGACCGCCGCCGGTGTCCTCGTCGGGACGGGCGTGCCACCGGAACTCGAACTCTCGTTCGCCATCCCGCTCGTATTTATCGCGTTGCTCGTCCCGTCGCTGAAGGATCCTCCGACGATCGTCGCGGCCATCGTCTCCGGCGCGGGCGCGCTGCTCGCGGCCGGCGTCCCGTTCAACCTCGGGCTCTTCGTCGGCACTGTCTCCGGGATCGCCATCGGCCTCGCCGTCGAGGCGTGGGGGAACCGATGAGCCTGAGCGCCGGCGCGGGCGGCTACGGTTCGGCGGCCATCTGGTTCGTCATCGTCGTTCTCGCCCTCGCGACCTACGCGATCCGGCTCTCGTTCATCTACCTGTTCGGTCGGCTCGAATCGGTCCCCGAGGTCGTCGAACGCGTGCTCCGATTGGTCCCGGCGGCCGTTCTCGCAGCGCTGGCTATTCCGGCGATCGTCACGATCGAGCCGTCGCTTTCGGCGACCGTGCTCGACGAACGGATCGCCGCCGGGACCGTCGCCGTCGTCGTCGCGTGGCGGACCGAGAACGTGTTCGCGACGATCGCGAGCGGGATAGGGACGCTGTGGTTGCTCCGCGTCGTCGTCGTGTAGCCGACGCCCCCGACACTCACCCGAGAGAGAAGGCTTACAAACGCCGGGGACGGATGCACGCCAATGGCAGAGACGGCCGACGGGGGGTACGACGTCGACGAGGGGTTCGTCGGCGAGGGCCCCGAGAGCGACGAGGAGATGCCGCTGGCGGACCACATCGAGGAGATGGTCTACCGGCTGGGCATCGTCCTCGTCGTCATGGCGATCATCTCCGGGATCGTCTTCCCGTTTGGCGATCGGATCATCAACTTCCTGTGGTACTCCGTGCTTCCGGGCGGGGACATCGCCCGCCCGCGGGTGTATCACCCCCTGGGGCTCATCCTCGCGCGGCTGAAAGTCGCGACGCTCGCCGGCTTCGTCGTCGGCCTCCCCGTCTTCGTCTATCAGACGTATCTGTTCATGCGCCCGGGGCTGTACACCCAAGAGCGGCGATACTATCTCGCCTCCGTCCCGACGAGTCTCGTGTTGGGCGTGTTCGGCGTCCTCTTCGCGTACTTTCTCGTCCTGCCGGCGATCTTCACGTACTTTCTGACCTACTCGCAGGACGCGGCCACGATCGCGTTCGGCCTCACCGACACGTTCGATCTCATCGTGTTGATGATGGGGCTGTTCGCCGCGGTGTTCCAGATCCCGCTGTTCATGATGCTGGCGATCATGATGGGGTTGACGACCCGCGCGTGGCTGGCCGCGAAGCGGCTGTACTTCTGGGGCGCGTTCCTCGGCATCGCCTTCCTCTTCAGCCCGGATCCGACGGGAATGGCACCGATCATCGTGTCCGCGACGATGATCGGGCTCTTCGAGGCGACGCTTTTGGTGTTGCGGTGGGTCCGCCGCTAACGCAATCTCACCGTCGTTTCCTCCGATCTGTCCATCGGCGGGCTTTCCCTTTCAAATCATTTCTTGACGCACCCCAGGACGTCGAGTTGATGCGTAAAGTAGCACAACTCGGCGGAATCGATCTGTCTCCGACGCTCGGCCAGCCACGCTTCGAGCGTCTCGGTATCGTCGGTCACCTCACCGACGGCTTCCTCGATCGTATCGAGAATGTGCCGGAGAAAGTACGCCTCGTCGGCAGGATACGTTCCCTCGATAGGGCGGACGACCCAGTCCGAGCCGGCAACGCCGAGAAGCGTCACCCCGACGGCTCCCTGTAGCCGAGCGACGACATCTCCACCCGCCCGACTGCTTCCCCCCGGTTTCGCGTCCATGTGAGCGTGGTAGTGACGCTCGATCGTCCGGTCGCCCGGGAGTTCCGGCCGGAACCGAGTCCCACCGTCAAACGTGATGGGGAAATAACAGAGTCCGCCGGGCGAAAGCGCATCGAGCAACCGATCCAGCGCCTCGAGTTCGAGGAGATCCAGCAGCGCGCTGCCGACGACCAGATCCCACTCGCCAGTCGTTCGCTCGGCGTGCGCGACGGCCTCCGAGACTACCGGTTCGAGTTCGATACGACGGTTCGATCCCTCGAGAACGATCCGGTCCGTCTCGGAGACCGAAACCGATCGTTCGGCGGCCCACTCTCGGACGTACGGCACGACGGCTTCGATGGTGTCCGATTCGATATCGACCGCTGTGTATCGGATCTCTCCCGGCGGGAGTACGTCCCACTCGACGAGGCGGGCGAGCATCGTCCCGATGCCAGCCCCGACTTCGAGGACTCGAAGCGGGCCGTCACCGGCTTCCGTTCGGTTCCGGAGGCGTTCGCGAAGCGTTCCGACGAGCCGTTGATCGATCGCACGGTCGTCGACGGTCCGTTTCGCCCGAAGATAGCGCCGAAAGTCACCCGTCATGGTATCACCTCGAGAGCGGCGACGGCTTCGAGCAGCCCGCGGACGCGGGCGGTCGTCTCGCGCCAGTCTGGATGCGATTCGTATCGTCGTCTGGCGGCTTTACCCATCGAGGCCAGCCGATCGCGGTCAGCGTCGAACCGCGTCAGCGCCCCCGCGATCGCCGCTGAGTTCCCCGGATCGACGAGTACGCCCGTCTCGCCGTCGGTGACGACATCTGTTGCTCCCCCCGCTCGTGAGGCGATCGCCGGGAGCCCGAAACTCATCCCCTCCAGATAGACGATGCCGAACCCCTCGTATCGGGACGGCACTGCGAGGACGTGACTCGACCGGAGCACCGTTTCGAGTTCCTCCTCGGAGAGTTCGCCCGCCAGATCAACGCGGTCGGCGAGACCCTCTCGGCGGACGCTGCGTCGCACCGCGGCGGCGTATCGCTCGTCGGCCGATCGTCCTACGACGGTCAGTTTCACGTCGGTTTCGGCGGCCGACAGCCCCTCGATGAGCGTTTTCAGCCCCTTTCGGGGGGTAACGTTGCCGACGAAGACTACCCGAAGCGGTCGCTCCCGTGCGCGATGCTCGATCGTCCCGTCGTCGAGGTCGGGATCGAACTGGTCGCCGGCGGGCGGTGCGACGGCAGTCAATCCAGGATCGACGCCGAGGCCGGTAACGATGTCTCTGGTCGTCGTGCTGTTGCAGACTGCGCCGTCGACCGTTCCGAGATACCGGCGCTCGATGGCGCGGTACAACGGGGACAGACGTCTCGATTCGCTCGCTCGCAGGTGATGGACGATGCTGACGATCGGATACGGCAACTGACGGTTTGCCCGGAGCAGGGACGGATGGGCGAGTTCGTCCTGCAGCATGACATCGACATCGACATCCAATCGATCCCGGAGCCGTGGCGACGCGTTGTCGAGGAGTCCCCGAGGGTATCGCCGCCAGGGCAACTCAACGAGTTCAACGGTATCGCCGGCCGCTCGAAGCCCCTGGAGTAGTTTTCGATCGTAACGAAACCCCCCGGAGCGCTCGTCGATGTCACCGTACAGCGTCAGTCCGACTCTCATACCGAAACATCGTATGTGGCAGCCGCCGCGTCGTCTTCCCAGACCGTCACAGCCAGCTCGGTGACGGTCTCGTCGGTCACGGCCGCGGTCACGCGCTCGAAAATGACGCGGGCAAAGCGTTCGACGCTCGGGTTGTAGCCCTCGAACTCCGGAAGATCGTTGAGCAGCGTATCGCGGTACCGATCGGCCAGTGACGCGAGTGCAGCCTCGGCGTCGTCGATGTCGACGAGGTAGTCGTACTCGTTCAGTTCGGGACCGCAGAAGGTCAGTTCCACCTCGAAGTGATGGGAATGCGGGACTCCCTCGGGGCCCGGATCCGGAACTGTGAGGTAGTGCTGTGCCACAAAATCGGTCAGCACCGTCGTGGAGTACACGGACACGACAACGGGTGGCGGGCACCTAAATCCGGAGGATCGTTCTCGCATCACTCGTAGGTGAACACGATCTGGACGGCCTCGTCCTGTCGTTCCTCAAGCAGTCGGTAGGCATCGGCCGCGTGCTCGATGTCGAACTCGTGGGTGAAAAGCGCCGAGAGATCGTGCTCGGCCAGCCACGACCGGACGACGTCCAGCCGGCGGTCCTTGTCCCACCGGTCGGCGTGGTCGGGATCGATCCGGCTTACTTGGCTGCTCCGGAGGCGGATGTGGCTCCGATGGTACGTTCCGCCGAGATCCAGCGCCACGTCCTTCGTGCCGTACCAGGACCCGACGATGACCGTCCCCGCATAGCCCGCGACGTCGATAGCGTCGTCGAGTGCCGTCGGGTTTCCGGAGAGTTCGAACGCGATGTCGGCGTCCGCCTCGATCGCGCTCCCGAGGGCGTCGGGCGAGACGGCGCGGTCGGCACCCAGCGATTCCGAGAGCCGCCGCCGGGGCTCGTAGCGATCAACGGTGACGAGTTCCGAAAGCGGGAACTCAGATAGCAGCGCCGTCGTCAACAGCCCGATCGGTCCCTGGCCGAACACCACGACCCGCGCGCCGATCCGGGGCCGCGCGTCCATGACGAAGTTGACTGCCGTCTCGGTGTTCGGGATCAGGAGGGCTCGCTCGTCGGACAGCGCCGTCGGGACGAGCGTCTCGGGGTCAGCGAGGAAGTGACTCTCGTGGGGGTTGAACGCAAACACCCGCTGTTCGAGCCACTCGTCGTCGACGCCCTCGCCGACGGCCGTCACGCGCCCCACAGAGGCGTAGCCGTACTGCAGCGGGTACGAAAACGTGTTATCGAATGCGTCGATCGTCTCGTCGACCACCAGTTCCGGAGGGACCTCGTCACGGTAGACCAGCATCTCCGTGCCCGGACTGACAGTCGACCGTCTCGTCTGAACCCGGACCTCACCAGCGTCCGGATCAGGGATTGACGAGGTTCGGACTTCCACCGATCGAGGCCCGGTGAAGTACAGTGCCCGCCGAGTCATCCCCGCTCACGCCGCTCCGGTCTCCTGGGATGCTCGATCCGAGGGGTTGGATGTGGCGATCGATCGCGTCGGCGTTTCCCCTGGTGATTCACAGTCGAATCTATGTGGGTCTTTAACTAAAGATTACGGCTCCCGGCCCTGTGGTCCTCAATCACAACGACGGATCTCACCCCGTTATTGGGTTGATAAATACCCCAGCGCCGCCAGCCGCTCGCTGTCGGTCTCGGCACCGTAGATACGGCCCACTGGGAGCGGTTCCGGAGGTTCGAGGGTCGGGACGGAGCTCCGTCGACCCTGGCCGTCCGTCTCCGCCCACGGAACTGCGAGCAGAGCCGGCACCGGCGTGTGCATCGGATGACCGTAGAGACCCCACTCCCCGAAGAGATTGCCGTGATCGGCGGTGATCGCGACACGACCGGTAACGTTCTCGACGAGCGTCCGTACCTCGGCGAGCACGTACTCGAGGTTCGCTCTGTAGGCCGATCGAACCCGTTCGGTCGTGATTTCGCCACGGCGGAGTAACACCCACGGGTTCGCGTCGTTGCTGTGGCTGCCGGTCCGAGCCATGCCGTCGTCGCCCGCGATCGGATCCGGAACGAACGGGTGATGGGGTTGCATGTAGTGGACGACCAGCCGATCGGGATCATGCTCACGATCGAGCGCGATCGCTCGGTCGGTGATCGTCGCCGGCCGCACGGTACCGAGATCGTCGTCCCAGGCATACTTCCAGACTTCGTCGAGGGCAGCGAACGCGTCTGCCTCGAGGTACCGATCAGTCCAGGTGTTTCCGGTGACCATGACCGTCCGGCCGGTCTCGGCGCGGCCGCCGAAGGTGTTCTCGAGCCACTCCGAGGAGGAACTCCCGACCGACCGAACGGTTTCGACGGCGTCGAGAAAATCGACATCGGTCGCGACCGACCGCAGCAGATCCGCCCGGCAGGCGTCCAGCACGACGAGCACGTCCCACTCGCGGTCGTAAACGTTCTCGCCGTAGTCCATCCGCCGGCCGATCGCCTGCAGACATCGCAGATAACCCGTGCCGAGCCGGCTCATTCCCGGTTCCATCACGTTGGTCGGTCCGCGCCGTGTCGACTAAACGCCTCCGCCGAGGGAATATATGTCCGGCCGTCCTGGTACCGTCGTGAACTGTCTGTTCGTGGGCGCCGGGGCGATAGCGACCGAGTACGCGGCCGGACTGTCCGACAGTCCGCTGTCGCTGGCCGGCGTCTGTGACCTTGACGGCGAGCGGGCGGCAGTGCTGGCCGAGGACCACGTCTGTCCTTCGTTCACCGACTTGCAAGTGGCTCTCGAGACGGTCGACGCGCCGCTGGTGGTCAACCTGACGAGTCACGCCGCCCACGCGTCGGTGACGCGGGCGGCGCTCTCGGCGGATCGACACGTCTTCTCGCAGAAGCCGCTGGCGCTCGACGGCGACACGGCCGGCGAGTTGCTGGCGATGGCCCGCCGCCGGGGACTGGCACTCGGATGCGCGCCGACGACGTCGCGGGGCCCTCCCCAGCGCCGGGCAGCACGACTCCTCGCGGACGGGCGGCTCGGCCCCATCCAACTGGGCTACGCCCATGCTCACGTCGGTCGGGTCACCGACTGGCACGACCGTCCCGAATCGTTCCTGGAGATCGGCCCGCTGTACGACGGCGGCGTGTATCCACTTTCGCTCCTCGTCTCGTGGTTCGGCCCCGTCGAGCGCGTCCGTGTCGCCGACGCGCTTCACCTCTGGCCCGACCGTGAAGCGAGGCGGCCGACCGCGCCGAGCCACGTCGAGGCCACCCTCGCGTTCGCCTCGGGACCGACCGTCCGGTTGACGGCGAGCCTCTATGCGCCTCACCGGAGCCGGGAGTTCTACGGCCTCGAACTCCACGGCGACGACGGATCGCTGTATCTTCGGGGAACCGGTGCGATGGAATCATCTACCGACGACGTTCAGTTCGGCCGTCTCGGCCGTGAATACACGACCGTGCCGCCGCAGTCTCCCGCCGAATCACTCTCGTATCTCGACGCCGTCGAGCGACTCGCGACAAGCGTCGCCGACGGAACGCCCTCGAGATCCGGCGGTCAACGGGGTGCACACGTTGTTGCCGTCTGCAACGCCATCGAGACGGCTGCAGCGGACGGCGGTCCGATCCCGGTTCCCGCACACGGTGTGACGAGTGACTCCCTTCCAGAGCCGGTCGTCACTCCGCCGGGACGACATCTGCCTTCCGACAGCCCCAGATCACTCCGCCTCCCATCGATCGGGTTCGGTTGTTCGCGCTACCGCAACGGGGAGTACATCGATCGGATCGATTCGATCGTCACCGCCCTGGACGCCGGCTATCGGCTCCTCGACAGCGCGGAACTGTACGGCAACGAACACCGGATCGGGGACGTACTGGCCGCCCCTGGCACGCCAGATCGCGAGCGCCTCTTTATCATCGGGAAAGCGTGGCGCACCAATCACCGCCGCGAGCACCTGCTCGAAGCGTGTGCGGGCAGCCGCTCGGAACTCGGTATCGACGCGTTCGACTGCTACACGCTGCACTGGCCGTCGGCGCTGGCTTACCGCGGTGAACTCTCCCGTCTCGCCGAGAAACCGATCGAGCAACAGGAAGCGTTGACTTTCCCCAATGACGACGACGGTGATCTAGAAGCGGCGAACGTCCCGCTCTCGACCGCCTGGCGGAACCTGGAAGAGACCCACAACCGCGGCTGGGCACGCACTCTGGGCGTCTGTAACGTCTCGCGGACGCAACTGGAAACGATTCTCGAGACCGGTACGGTCCGGCCGGCCCTCGTTCAGATCGAACGCCATCCGTATCGACCACAGCACGAACTCGTTGCGTTCTGTCACGAGCGCGGTATCCGGGTCGTCGCTCACTCGCCGCTGTCGGCCCCCGGTCTCCTCGAGGAGCCGGTCTTGGCGGAGATCGCCGCCGATTGCGGGCTCTCACCGGCCGGCGTCGTCCTCGCGTGGAACGTCACACAGGGTATCGTTCCGATCCCTGCCAGTACCACGCCGTCACACGTCGTTGCGAATCTGGCCGCGGCTGCCGAACGGCTGCCCCCGGAGGCGTGTGCCCGCCTCGAGACCCTCCGGGATCCTGACTTCGATCGATAGCCCGCCTGTTTTGCAGTACAACTATGTCATCTCGTATCATATATGCGGTATGGCAACGAGCGAAACCCAGGGATTCAGCACAGAATCGTTGCGCGGCCCCCACTGGGTGGGTATCCTCGCGGCGCTGGTCTCCGCCGTTATACACGTTCTGCTCGGGGTTAGAATGAGCATCAGTATGTCCCCCTCGGCGATGAGCATCAGTTTCATCCTCGCCGGGTTGGGCTTTCTTGGCGGGATCGTACTCGTCGTCCTCGATCGCCGTCGGCGGGCGGTCTACGCCGCCGGGATCCCGTTCACGCTGCTCCAGATCGTCCTGTGGTACTATCTCAACTTCGCCGCCGGTCCGAAATCGTTCCCGGCGGATATTGGCACGCTCGGCGCCGTCGACAAGGTCGCACAGGTCGTTCTCGTCGCCGTCCTCGTCGTCTTGCTGCGGTAGCCCGTAGTCATGGATTTTGCCGCCTCACTCGCGTTTTAACCGATGTCTCCTCTAATCGCCTTACGGGTATTCCGAATGAACGATTTCGATGGTGTCGGGGTTTCGTTCCCCTCGACACGACGACGGCTGCGGCCCAGACAGCGCGGACCGGGAGGCGGTGATGGCTGAACTGCGGCGTAAGCGGTCAGTCTCGGTCGGTCTCGGGGTCGGTCTGCCGGCGTTCGCCGCGCTCTGTCTGGCTGCCGTCCTTTGGGGGGTTCTCCCACTCGACGAGACGGAACAGCTGCTGGTCTCTCCGGCCGTAGTCGCTGGGATCTGCTGGGCGGGACAGCTCTGGTACGTGGGGTACAGCGTCGACACCGTGGGCTTGACCGGTGGCGTCCGGCGTCGCCTGTTCGGGCTGGCGAACACGCTTACACTGCTCCGGGGGGCGCTCTATGCGGTCGTGGCTGGGTTCGTCGTCGTCCCGGCTACGACGGATCTCGCCTGGGTCCCGGCACTGTGTTACGGCGTTGGCGCCGTCCTCGACAAACTCGACGGCACCGTCGCCCGGAGCGTCGGCCAACAGACGGCTCTTGGAGCTCGCCTCGATACGGCCTTCGACACCTTCGGTTTCGTTGCCGCCCCGCTGTTAGCGGTGTTGTGGGGTCTGTTACCGATCTGGTATCTCTCGATTTCGGCCGCTCGATACGTCTTTCTCGCGGGCATTCGTTGGCGGCGCCTCCGTGACCGTCCCGTGTTCGATCGCCCCGACAGCGACCTCGGGAGGTATCTCGCAGGTGTTCAGATGGCCTTCATTACGATCGCGCTCGTCCCGTCGACGCCGACTGATCTCGTCTGGACCGTCGCGCCGATCGTGCTCGCGCCGTCGCTGGCCGTGTTCGCCCGGGACTCCCTCACCGTCAGCGGCCGGCTTCCCCGCACCAATACCTGATACTGTCGGTTATGGTACGTTGAGGGCCGTTGCGCGATTTGATCGACTTGGGCCCGTCGTTCAGCAGTTTCGAGGCGGAGCCTCCGGCCTCAAGGAGCGAGGACTTCTGACCCCGATCGGAAGGACGACGCGAGTCGGCCGGAGAGGACAGCGAGGCGCTGCGCGCCTCGGGCCGTGCGAGCGGGCCTGCGGCCCGCGCGCAGAAGCCGTGAGCGAGTAGGATGGGGTAGTTTACGTCGGCGATCGCTACCGATCGTTCACGGAGTTGTGACCGACAGTATGAGTACGTTCGCGACGACAGTACACACATGCTCTTTCTGACGCATCTCGCTGCTGCCGCCGTCGCCGGGAGAGTGTCCCGGTTATCGACGCCGTGGCTGCTCGTCGGCGCGGCGCTCCCGGACCTCATCGATAAGCCACTCGGGGCGCTCGGCGTAGTCGAGCTGTACCACTCAATCGGCCACAGTGTCTTTCTCGCCTTGCTTCTTGTCCCGATCGCACTGTACGGTCGGGCCGGGATGGCCGCCGCGATCGGGTGGGGCTCACATCTGTGTCTCGACGCCATACACGTCGTGATCAACGGGCGGCCCGGCCACGCGCTGTTCCTGCTGTGGCCGTTCGTCGAATCTGCCGACCCGCTCGCGATCCCTCCAGGAGCGTTCTTTTGGTACTACCTCGGCACGCCGTCGTTCTACCTCGAGGTCATCGTGTGGATTGCGTTGTTCGCTGCTCTCGCCGCCGATCGGTTCCTGCCGTCCCGCGTTCGGGCCGAATGAGCCGGGGCGACGGCGGGTGGGTATATCACTCTCCGACTGGAACCGTTCGGACGACCCATGGTGCAGTTACTCGGCGAACTCTTCGAATACGTCCTGGCGATCGATGCGCTCACTGTGGAGCTGATCCTCGAGCTACGCCACCCAATCCTGACAAATCTGATGACGTCCGTGACCGGACTGGGCTCCGTAGCGGCTGGACTCGCTGTCGTCGGACTGTTCTACCTGGCGGAGTGGCGCGAGGAGTTCCTGGTTACGCTCATCGCGCTTTCGATCACAGCGGTGGTCGTCGCGGTCCTGATGACGGTCGTCCAGCGCCCGTTTCCGACCCAGCCGGTCTGTCTGACTGACGGTGCCGGGACGCCGACGACGTCGTTCCCGTCCGGCCACGCGGCCGCCGTCACGGCGTACGCGATGGTGGCTCGGAACTCCGACGAGTTGCCGTTCAGATCGGTCGCCACGCTCGCCGCCGTCGTCGCCGTATCGCGGATCTATCTCGGTACCCACTTTCTGTCCGATACTGTGGCGGGTATCGCGATCGGCATCGCTTCGGTGATGATCGCCGAGCGAGTTCTTGCTTGCACGGACCTCGACGCAGTGTTCAGAAAACTGCCACAGTAGGCGGCTTCGAACCGGTTGCCGCCCTCACCGATAGGCTGAACGGACCCGCCGAATGCCCTGTCAGGCCTCGATTTCGGGCCCCCAGCTGGTCGCCTCACGCGGCTTCGAAACGTCGGCACAGATGTCGTGGACCTAACCGATTCGGGGATCGGGTTCTCGACGCATCCGGGTTCAGGGTTTGCCCCTAGCGTCTCGTTGATCACGTCGATGGCCACGTTAAAACAGTGGCGCCCGCCGGTCCCGACGCTGTAGGTCCATCCAGTTCGTCTCTCCCCGACGACTCCGGCGCGCGCTACTACCGGCACACGGACAGCGGATTGCACACTCTTCCGGTAGTCTGATACTGCTTTCGGGACTACAACGTCCCATGACGCGCGTGGTCGCCGTCCGTCACGGCGAAACCGACTGGAACCGAAACGGCCGGATGCAGGGGTGGGCCCCCGTTCCGCTGAACGAGACCGGGCGTGAGCAGGCGCGAAACGTCGGCCAGTGGCTGGCCGAGTCCTACGATGTCGACCGCGTCCTCGCCTCAGATCTCCTTCGAACGCGTGAAACGACCGATCTGCTTCTCGATTCGGTCGGCGATCGATCCGTTTCGTTCGAGTCGGCCTGGCGAGAGCGCGGCCTCGGGGTGTACCAGGGGCTCAGCTACGAGGACGTCGAGGAACGGTTCCCGATCTACGGTCTCAGCGAGACGGCCTACCGGGCGGTCGAGGCAACCCCGGAGGGCGGGGAGTCATTCCGCGACGTGAAAGAGCGCGTCGTCGGTCGGTTCGATGGTCTCGGCGGTGGCGACGACGAGACGCTCCTCCTCGTCACCCACGGCGGCCCGCTGTGCATCCTGCTCGGCCACGTCAAGGGGCTCGGTCTGACGGAGTCGCTGGTGAACCATCACCCGGAGAACTGCGCGGTCACGGAGCTTCTGGTGAACGGCGGCGAGACGACGATCGTTCGCGAGAGCGCCGTCCCGGACCGGGAGTAGAACGTCGCCGATGAGTGTGGGAGCCGGTCCCACGACGGAGGATTCTCGAACACTGATTTATTTCAGCCGGACGTAGTCCGAATATGGCCGACGACTCTCCCGAGCAGGCACGTCTTGAATCCCAGCGCGACGACCTCCGGCTGCTCAATCAGGTCATGCGACACGATATCCGAAACGATCTCCAGCTGATCGGCGCGTACGCCGAACTCCTCGAAGATCACGTCGACGAGGAGGGCGAGCAGTATCTCGACATCATCAAAGAGAGTACCGAGAGCGCGACCAAGCTGACGACGACGGCGCGAGATCTGGCTCGTGTGATGCTCGATACGGACGGTGGGAACCGGTCAGTATCGCTCGATGGCGTCCTCGCCCGACAGGTCGACGAGGTTCGGTCGAGCTATCCCGGCGCGGTGATCACCGTCGAGGAGCCCATCCCGAACGTCGACGTGGTCGGCAACGACATGCTCGGGTCGGTCTTCCGGAACCTGCTCTCGAACGCGGTACAACACAACGACAAGACGCCGCCAGAAGTCGAACTCTCGGCGACCGAAGCGGGCGACCACGCCGAGATCCGCGTCGCGGACAACGGTCCCGGAATCCCCGATACGCAGAAGGAAGACATCTTCGGGAAGGGCGAGAAAGGCCTCGATAGCTCGGGAGCCGGGATCGGGCTCTACCTCGTGCAGTCGCTCGTCGAAACGTACGGCGGCGACGTTTTCGTCGAGAACAATGATCCGGAGGGATCGGTGTTCGTGGTCACGCTCCCGACCGCCGAGTGAGTTCGCCCCCGCCCCGATCGGGCTCCGCGCTCAGTCGTCGACGGTCGGGTACTCCGTCCCCAGTACGGTCTCGACGTCGACCGCCGACTCGTCGCTTCCACCGTCGCTCGCCGGCGAGACGCTCCCCGTCCGGTATCCCTCCAGATCCAGCGTGACGTGATCGAAGCCGACGTCCGAGAGGTGTCGACAGACTGCTGCCGCGAACTCCGGATCGAGCGCCTGTTCGAGTTCGTCCGCTCCGACCTCGATCCTCGCGAGCCCGTCGTGATCGCGCACGCGGAACTGCTCGAACCCCCACGTTCGGAGCAACGTCTCGGCCTTCTCGATGCGGCTTAACCGCGATTCGGTGACTTCGAGACCGGTTGGGATGCGCGAGGAGAGACACGCCATTGAGGGTTTGTCAGCGACGGAGAGACCGTACTCGCGCGCGATGGCGCGCACGCCCTCCTTCTCGATGCCGTGTTCGAGCAACGGCGAGTAGGCGTCCAGCTCCTCGACGGCACGCAGGCCGGGGCGATGCCCCTCCCCGGGGTCGGAGGCGTTCGTCCCGTCGCAGACCGTCTCGATACCGAGTTCGCGCGCCGTCTCGAACATCTTCCCGAGCCGCATCGACCGGCAGTGATAACAGCGCTCGTCGTCGTTGGCGACGAACGCCTCGCTGTCGAGCTCCGAGAAGGAGACGACCTCGTGGCGGATGCCGATCTCCTCGGCGACCCGCGCGGCGTCCTCCAGTTCGGCGGCCGGCAGCGTCTCGCTTTTCGCGGTGCAGGCGACGGCGCGATCGCCCAGCGCCGCCTCGGCGAGTGCGGCGACGACCGCCGAGTCGACGCCGCCGGAGAAGGCGACGAGCACCCCGTCGAACCGACGGAGGTCCTCGATCGCGTCGTCGCGTGTGGCCTCGATATCCATATCCCACTCCTCGGGGTGCGCGTAAAAAAGCCCGGCGACGCGACGTGGGGCGGCGTGTCGGTCGATCCTCCGACCGTCGGTCAGGTCGATCGGCCGGATCCACGGCGGGCGATGTACCGAACCGCGACGCTGGCCACGAGCGTGTTCATGCAGACACTCGACAGCAGGAGGCACAGGTCCCGTCGCGTTTCCCACCGTTCGCGCGCGTCCCCGAACCGTGCGAGGACGTGCGCGGTGGCGGCCCCGAGCCAGCCGCCGATGGCGACGGTCAGTAGGATGCGGTGTATCGGTCGCATATCAACGATACAGGCCGAACCGCATTCAACGTTCACACGAGCGGTTCCAGCAGCGCCATCCCGGCCGAGAGCAGTTCGTCGACGCGTTCGTCGCTCCCGGCTTCGGCGTAGACTCGCAGCTTCGGCTCCGTGCCACTCGGCCGGACGAGGACCCACGAGCCGTCCGACAAGAAGAGCTTGAAGCCGTCGGTGCGGCCGACGCGGTCGATCGCGGAGCCGGCCACGGTCTCGGGCAACTCCTCGCCGAGGCGATCCAGTACGGCCGCCTTCCGGTCGTCGGGGCAGTCGATGCTCCGTCGGTCCTGGACGATGTCGCCGTACTCGGCTCGGAGGCGGTCGAGTCGGTCGTCGAGCGGCTCCTCGCCGTGGGCCGCCGCGACGACGAGCGCGATCAACACGCCGTCCTTGTTGCGCAGGTGCGCCGTGATCCCGAACCCGCCCGACTCCTCGCCACCGACGAGCGCGCCGTGATCGGCCATCGCCTCCGCGACCCACTTGAACCCTACGGCCGTCTCGTGGACCGCGCGCCCGTGCGCCTCCGCGATCCGATCGAGGATCGCGGTCGTCGAGACGGTTCGGACGGCGTCGCCGCCCGCCGATTCCAGCAGGTGGTCGTACAGCGCCGCGAACACCCAGTTCGGATCGACGACGCCGCGCTCGGGGGTGACGACCGCGATCCGGTCGGAGTCGCCGTCGTTGGCGATCCCCAACTCGGCGTCGCCGGATCGGACCTCGGCCTCGAGTTCCGCGAGCCGCTCGGCGGACGGCTCGGGCGGTGAGCCGCCGAACTCGGGATCGGCTTCGTTCCGGCGACGGGTGACCGTCGCCCCCGCACGCGAGAGCAGTTCGTCGGTGACGCCGCGGCCGCTGCCGTGCATCGCGTCGTGAGCGACGGCCATCCCGTCGAGGTCGGTCCCGACGAACGAGACGGCGTGGTCGAGGTACGGTCCGATCATATCGATCTCCCGGACCGATCCCCACCGCTCCTCGTCGATCGGCTCCGGCGGCTTCAGTTCGGCGACCAGCCGGTCGGTCACGTCGGGCAGTGCCGGTGCGCCGTCGCTCGGGACGAACTTGATCCCGTTGTACGTCGCCGGGTTGTGGCTCGCCGTCACCTGCAGCGCGCCCGACAGGTCGCGGTCGGTCACCGTCCACGCGACCACCGGCGTCGGCGTGTCACGCTCGGGGACGAGCGCGTCGAAGCCGTTGGCACAGAGGACGCGAGCAAGCTCTTCGGCGGCCGGTCGCGATCCCTCGCGGGGATCGTAGCCGATGGCGACGGGCGCGTCCTCGCCGGTTTCGCGCAGGTGGTCGGCGACCGCCTGCCCGACGGCGCGGATCCGCGGCGCGGTGAACTCGTCGACCGTCGTCCGCCAGCCGTCGGTGCCGAATTCGATGTCCATGCCGTCGAATCGACGGGATCGATTAAAAAGACCGTGGCAACGGCTGCGGGGGTTTAAATCTAAGAGCGCGCTACTGCGGCGTATGGCTGCCGCCGACGGTCCCGTCCCGGAGTTACAGAGTCGCGCCGACGCGTGCGCCGAGCGGCTGTGTTCGGCCGATCGCGTGTTGCTCGCCTCGCACATCGACGCCGACGGCCTGACGAGCGCGGCGGTCGCGGCGACCGCGCTCGAACGGGCGTCGATCCCCTTCGAGGCGGTGTTCGAAAAGCAACTCGACGCCGAATCCATCGCGTCGATCGCCGCCCGCGAGTACGAGACGGTGCTGTTCACCGACTTCGGCAGCGGACAGCTCGACGTCATCGCCGAACACGAGCGCGACGGCGCGTTCGTCCCCGTCATCGCCGACCACCACCGCCCCGCCGAGGCGGATACGGATCTCCACCTCAATCCACTGTTGGAGGGCATCGACGGCGCGTCGGAGCTGTCAGGCGCGGGGACCACTTACGTCCTCGCGCGGGCGCTCGCGGCGTGCTCGGACGCCGACGAGCGCCACGACAACCGGGATCTCGCGGCGCTGGCGGTCGTCGGCGCGGTCGGCGACATGCAGGCTTCAGACGGCGAACTCCACGGGGCGAACGCCGGAATCGTCGCCGAGGGCGTCGCCGCCGGCGCGCTCGAGGAGACGACGGACCTCGCGATATACGGCAAGCAGACCCGGCCGCTGCCGAAACTGCTCGAGTACGCCTCCGACGTTCGCATTCCGGGAATCACGAACGACGAGCGCGGCGTCGTCTCCTTTCTCGACGGGCTCGACGTCGAATGTCGCGCCGACGGCGCGTGGAAGCAGTGGGTGGACCTGACCGACGACGAGAAACAGCGACTCGCGAGCGCGCTCGTGCAACACGCCGTCTCGCGCGGCGTCCCGGCGTTCAAGATCGACCGGCTCGTCGGCACGAGCTACGTGCTCGCGGGCGAGACGGTCGGCACGGAACTCCGCGACGCCAGCGAGTTCTCGACGCTTCTGAACGCGACCGCGCGCTACGAGCGGGCCGACGTCGGCCTCGCGGTCTGTCTCGGCGACCGCGAGGAAGCGTTCGACCGGGCCAAAGAGCTGCTCGCGAACCACCGGCGGAACCTCTCGGAGGGGATCGAGTGGGTCGAAGAACACGGCGTCACCCGCGAGGAGCACATCCAGTGGTTCGACGCCGGCGGCGAGATCCGGGAGACGATCGTCGGCATCATCGCAGGCATGTCGATGGGGGCGGACGGCGTCGCGCGAGACGTTCCGATCGTCGCGTTCGCGCGGAAGGGAGACGAGGAGACGAAAGTCTCCTCGCGGGGGACCGGCCCGCTCGTCGGTCGGGGGCTCGATCTCTCGGCGGCGATGGGCGAGGCCGCGCGCGCGGTCGGCGGCGACGGCGGCGGTCACGACATCGCCGCGGGGGCGACGATCCCGGCCGGGACCGAGCCGGAGTTCGTCGAACGCGCCGATCGGCTCGTCGGCGAGCAGCTCGACTAATCGTCGCGCGTCGTCTCATCTCTCTCGCTTCGGCTACTTCGGCTGACCCGCCTACCGTATCGAATCGAACGGACTCGCCCCGTCGGTCCAGTCCCACCCCGGCAGCCGCGTCTGAAACCCGGCCGCGAGCGCCGCATCGAGGTCGTCCGCGCCGGCCGTATCATCGGGAGAATCGTGAGTGTGCATATCGGCGAAGTGGAAGGTCGCCTCCGCGAGGAGCGCGAACGGCTCGCCGCCCGCGATCGTCGCCGCGAGCTTTCGGCCGAGGAACTCGTCGACGACGAAGCCGGGGTAGTCCCCCGCACAGTCGAGATCGCGAAGCAACGCGCAGAGCGCCGCGACGTTGACCGCCAGATCGCCCTCGGCGAAGACCGCGTCAACCTCCCGTCGGTACGCCTCGACGGGGACGTGCTCGACCTCAACGCCGAAGAGTGGACCGAGTCGGTCCCGCGTCTCGTTTATCAACTCGGGAATCGTTTCGTCCGCTCTGAGCCGTTCGTGTTCCTCGGCGACGGTTTCGGCCGTGATCTCCATACCTCTCTTTGCGAAGGGTTTTATATGAGTAGTGGGTTAGAGTCGATTACGAGCGGGTTTTCCGGTTACCTCCCGCGGCCGTCACTCGACGACAGCCACCGCAGATCCGAATCCATGACCTGTTGTCACTACGCAGTCGGCGAACCTATCCATCACCGCCGAGAGCGGTACACGGAGCGACCGGAGCCCGATTCAAGGATTTCTAACGTATGAGTGCAGTAGAGCGGAAACTCGACAATATCAAGGCGACGATCGTCAGCGAAGTGCCGAACAACATTTCCGTGTCGGAGGTGACCTACGAGGGCCCGGAGCTGGTCGTCTACACGCGCGACCCCAAGAAGTTCGCGAGCGACGGCGATCTGATTCGTCGGCTCGCCTCGAAGCTCCGAAAGCGGATCACCGTCCGACCCGACCCCGAGGTGTTGGCTCCGCCGAGCGAGGCGCGCGAGCGAATCATGAACGTGATTCCCGAG
The DNA here is from genome assembly GCF_005239135.1 of Natronomonas salsuginis. Lineage (NCBI taxonomy): Archaea > Methanobacteriati > Methanobacteriota > Halobacteria > Halobacteriales > Natronomonadaceae > Natronomonas > Natronomonas salsuginis. The sequence continues at coordinate 157,556 of NZ_QKNX01000003.1, read as the reverse complement.
GAAGCGGGCGTCAGCGATCTCGACTTCCACGCCGACACCGGCGAGGTCGTCATCGAGGCACAAAAGCCCGGAATGGTTATCGGCCGACACGGCTCGACGCTCCGGGAGATCACCCAGAAGGTCGGGTGGACGCCGGAGGTCGTTCGAACGCCGCCGATCGAGTCGTCGACCGTCTCGAACGTCCGCAACTTCCTGAAACAGGAGCGCGACGAGCGCCGCGACATCCTCGAACGCATCGGCCGGCAGATCCACCGCGAGGAGCTGTCCGACGACGAGTGGGTCCGGATCACGACGCTCGGCTGCTGTCGCGAGGTCGGCCGCGCCGCGTTCATCCTCAACACGCCCGAAACGCGCGTTCTCATCGACTGCGGCGACAAACCCGGCGCGGAGGGCGAAGTGCCGTATCTGCAGGTCCCCGAGGCGCTCGGCGCGGGCGCATCGAACATCGACGCCGTCGTCCTCACCCACGCTCACCTCGACCACTCGGCACTCGTTCCCCTGCTGTTCAAATACGGCTACGACGGACCGATCTACTGCACCGAGCCGACCCGCGATCTGATGGGGCTACTCACGCTCGATTACCTCGACGTCGCCGCCAAGGAGGGTCGCGCGCCGCCGTACGAGTCCGCGCAGGTCCGCGAGGCAATCAAACACAGCATCCCGATCGAGTACGGCGACGTGACCGACATCGCGCCGGATCTGAAGCTCACCTTCCACAACGCCGGGCACATCCTCGGCTCGGCGGTCACGCACTTCCACGTCGGGGACGGTCTTTACAACGTCGCGTTCTCGGGCGACATCCACTACGACGACACCCGGCTGTTCAACGGCGCGGTCAACGACTTCCCGCGCGTCGAGACGCTCGTCATGGAGTCGACCTACGGCGGCCGAAACGACTACCAGACCGACCAGGCCGATTCCGAGCGGAAACTCAAGGAGATCATCCGGGAGACGACGACAGAGGGCGGCAAGGTGCTCATCCCCGCCTTCGCGGTCGGCCGCTCCCAGGAGATCATGCTCGTCTTAGAGGAGGCGATGCGCGAGGGCGAGATCCCGACGGTCCCCGTCCACCTCGACGGGATGATCTGGGAGGCGACCGCGATCCACACCACCTACCCCGAGTACCTCCGCGACGACCTCCGCGATCGGATCTTCCACGACGACGAGAACCCCTTCCTCGCCGACCAGTTCAACCACATCGACGGCGGCGAGGACGAGCGACAGGACGTCGCCGACGGCGGCCCCTGCATCATCATCTCCACCTCGGGGATGGTCGAGGGCGGCCCGATCATGTCGTGGCTCAACCACGTCGGTGGCGAGGCCGACTCGCGGCTCGTCTTCGTCGGCTACCAGGCGCAGGGGACGCTCGGCCGTCGGATCCAGAACGGCTGGGACGAGATCCCGATGAACGACCGCGCGAACGGCCGCGGGACGCTACAGTTGAACATGGACGTCGAGACGGTCGACGGCTTCTCCGGACACGCCGACCGACAGGGGCTGATGAACTTCGTCCGCACGATGAACCCACGTCCCGAGAAAGTGCTCTGCGTCCACGGCGACGAGTCGTCGGTGCAGGACCTCTCCTCGGCGCTGTACCACGAGTTCAACATGCGGACGTTCGCGCCGAAGAACCTCGAAACGTTCCGGTTTAAATAGGCGCCGCGCGCCTCACCGCCGCCGCCGCGACACCCGTTCTTCGGCCGTCTCGTTCGTGACGACCTCGTAGAGGATCGCTCTCCCGTTATCCGCCTTCGGCCGCAACACCCGGCCGAGCCGCTGGGTGAACTCCCGCTCGCTGCCCGACCCCGAGAGGACGACGGCGACGCTCGCGTCGGGGACGTCCACGCCCTCGTCGAGTACGTTCGCGGCGACGACCCGCGAGTAGTCGCCGCGGCGGAACCGATCGAGGATCTCGCGGCGCTCCTCGGCCCCCGTCTCGTTCGTGATCGGCGGGATGAGGAACTTCGAGGCGAGCTCGTAGACGAGGTCGGTGTAAGCGGTGAAGACGATGATCCGGTCCCCGCGGTGGCGATCCAACACGTCGGCGAGCGCGCCGATCTTCCGCTCGGCGTTCATCATCACCTCGCGGGCGCGCTGTTTGGCGAGCAGCGCTTCCCGGGCCTTCGGGTCCGTCCCCGAGCGCTTGACGAGCTCCTGATAGTCGCTGCCGGAGCGGAGCTGGATCCCCGACTGCGCGAGGTAGTCGGTGAACGTCTCTTGGTGGGCCTCGTACGTCTCGCGCTCGTCGGCCGTGAGATCCACCTCGATCCGCTTGATGTCGTAGTCGGCGAGGTGCTCCCCGGCGAGGTCGTCGGCCGACAGCCGGTAGACGACCTCGCCGACCAGTTCCTCGATCGCCCCGTGTGCGCCGTCGGGGCGCTCGAACGTCGCCGTGAGGCCGAGGCGAGCGGGCGCGGCCATGAGCCGGGCGATATCTCTGTACCCCTCGCCGCCGAGATGGTGGACCTCGTCGAAGATCACGAGGCCGAACCGGTCGCCCAACTCGTCAGCGCGGAGGTACGCTGAGTCGTACGTCGAGACCGTGATCGCCTCGACGCGCTGGGTGCCGCCGCCGAGGCGGCCGATCGCGGTCGCTTCGCCGAACTCCGCGTCGAGTTCGGTGTGCCACTGTTCGAGGAGGTCGATCGTCGGAACGACGACGAGCGTCGGGACGTCGAGCGCGGCGATCGCGCCGATGGCGACGACGGTCTTCCCGCTGCCGGTCGGGAGTTCGATCACGCCGCGGTCGTTCGCGTCGCGCCACGCGTCGAGCGCCTCTGTCTGGTAGCCGCGGAGGTCGTACTCGGTCCTGAGATCGCCGATGTCGGCCGTTCGGAGCACGCGATCGTCCAGCGGGAGTCCGCGGTCGACGCAGATGCGCCGCACGAACGGGTACCGGTAGGCGGCCGCTCGATGGGTCTTCGAGCGCGGATCGGATTCGACGAACGACAGCCGAGCGACATCCGTGGGGGCGTCCTCGATCCGAATCGTCCCCTCGTCGTATCGGAGCGTGACCACGGTGAGGGTCGGCGGCCGGCCGGCTTAACTCCGGTGGGAGGCGGGCGCGTTTCTCAATCCTTATTGTCACCGACGGGTACCGTCGAACATGAGCGACGAGGACGGAGACGCCGTCGAAACGACGGCCGCCGCCGACGATTCCTCGGCGGTGTCCAGGGATGTGGAGGAACCGAACGAGCCGTCGGGTGGCGACCCGCCGATCGAGGAGATCGCCGCGCGGATCGAAGGCGAACCATCGGCGTCGGTCGCCGAGGAGATCGCGACGCTTCGCGAGGAGGTCGCGACTCTCCGAACGGACCGCGACGACCTCGAAGCGCGGCTCAAGCGCAAGCAGGCAGAGTTCCAAAACTACAAGAAGCGCCAAGAGAAGCGCCGCGAGCGCGAGAAGGCCCGCGCGACCGAGGCGCTCGTCGAGGACCTCCTCGAAGTCCGTGACAACCTCTCACGAGCACTCGAACAGGACGAGAGCGCCGACATCCGCGACGGCGTCGAGGCCACGTTCCGTGGGCTCGACGAGGTGCTCGACGGCGAGGGCGTCGAACCGATCGAACCGGAGCCCGGAACCGAGACCGATCCCAACCGCCACGAGGTCCTGTTGCGCGTCGAGAGCCGCGAGCCGGAGGGGACCGTCGCGGATCTCCACCGCCCCGGCTACGAGATGGCCGGTAAGGTGCTCCGGACGGCGCAGGTGACTGTCTCCGACGGCTCCGCCGGGGACAATCCTCAGGACGAATCGGACGAGTAGCGGTTCTGTTTATATCTCTCGGTTCGAGAAGCGGCAATTTTTAAAAATCACCCGACTGCGGTGCCGTCGTATCTCGCCCCGACTCGGCGCATCTAGCAACTTTTAACCGATTCAGTCCGGTAGGTACGAGCAACATGGCGACTAACAAGATTCTCGGTATCGACCTCGGTACCACCAACTCGGCGTTCGCGGTGATGGAGGGTGGCGACCCCGAGATCATCGTCAACAGCGAAGGGGAGCGAACCACGCCGTCGATCGTCGCCTTCAGCGACGACGGCGAGCGACTGGTCGGCAAGCCGGCCAAGAACCAGGCCGTCCAAAACCCCGACGATACGATCGCGTCGATCAAGCGCCACATGGGCGAGGACGACTACGCCGTCGAGGTGGGTGGCGACGAGTACACGCCCGAGCAGATCTCGGCGATGATCCTCCAGAAGATCAAACGCGACGCCGAGGAGTACCTCGGCGACGAGATCGAGAAGGCGGTCATCACGGTGCCGGCGTACTTCAACGACCGCCAGCGCCAGGCAACGAAGAACGCCGGCGAGATCGCCGGTTTCGAGGTCGAGCGGATCGTCAACGAGCCGACGGCGGCGGCGATGGCGTACGGCCTCGACGACGACTCCGAGCAGACCGTCCTCGTCTACGACCTCGGCGGCGGTACTTTTGACGTCTCGGTGCTCGATTTGGGCGGCGGGGTCTACGAGGTCGTCGCGACGAACGGGGACAACGATCTCGGCGGCGACGACTGGGACGAGGCGATCATCGACTACCTCGCCGAGTCGTTCGAAGAGGAACACGGGATCGACCTCCGTGAGGATCGACAGGCGCTCCAGCGGCTGACCGAGGCCGCCGAGGAGGCGAAGATCGAACTCTCCTCGCGAAAAGAGACGACGATCAACCTCCCGTTCATCGCCGCCACCGACGAGGGGCCGCTCAACCTCGAGGAGAAGCTCTCCCGCGCGAAGTTCGAGTCGCTCACGAGCGACCTCGTCGACCGGACGGTCGGCCCGACCGAACAGGCCCTCGCGGACGCCGGCTACTCGAAGGGCGACATCGACGAGGTGATCCTCGTCGGCGGCTCGACGCGGATGCCGCAGGTCCAAGAGAAAGTCGAGGGACTCACGGGGCAGACCCCGAAGAAGAACGTCAACCCCGACGAGGCCGTCGCGCTCGGCGCGGCGATCCAGGGCGGCGTTCTCGCGGGCGATGTCGACGACATCGTCCTGCTCGACGTGACCCCGCTCAGCCTCGGGATCGAGGTAAAGGGCGGGCTCTTTGAGCGGCTCATCGACAAGAACACGACCATCCCGACGGACGCCTCGAAGGTGTTCACGACTGCCGCGCCGAACCAGACCTCGGTCAACATCCGCGTCTTCCAGGGCGAACGCGAGATCGCCGAGGAGAACGAACTGCTCGGCGCGTTCCAGCTCACCGGCATCCCGCCGGCCCCCGCCGGGACGCCGCAGATCGAGGTCACCTTCGACATCGACGAGAACGGCATCGTGAACGTCTCCGCGGAGGATCAAGGCTCCGGCAACAAGGAGGACATCACGATCGAGGGCGGTGCCGGCCTCTCCGACGAGGAGGTCGAACGGATGCAGGCCGAGGCCGAGGAGCACGCCGAGGAGGACGAAAAGCGCCGCGAGCGCATCGAGGCGCGCAACGACGCCGAATCGACGCTCCAGCGCGCCGAGACGCTGCTGGAGGAGAACGAGGAGGCCGTCGACGACGCGATCCGATCGGACATCGAGGCCGCGATGGACGACCTCCGCGAAGTCGTCGAGGACGAGGAGGCGACGACAGAGGATCTCACCGACGCGACCGAGGCGCTCGCCGAGGAGCTCCAGGAGATCGGCAAGCAGATGTACCAACAGCAGGCCGCGGGTGCCGAGGGCGCTGGCGCCGGTGCCGGCGGTATGGGCGGCATGGGCGGCGCTGGCGGTATGGGCGGCGCTGAAAGCAACGACTCGGACGAGGAGTTCGTCGACGCCGAGTTTGAGGACGTCGACGACAGCGACGACGAATGAGTCGCTGTCGTCGGCTCGAAAGCCGAGCGTAGCGAGTCTTTCGGTGTTTCGATATTCGGTCGTGAAGCGAGAGCGAGCGACCGAATATCGGGGGTCAAAAGCCGAGCGTAGCGAGTCTTTCGGTGTCTCAGCACGCGAGCGGATGCGAGCGTGCTGACGTTGACGACGATGATGAAGAATAAGTCGCTGTCGTCGGTGGTGACGAACAATAAGCCGCATTCGCGGTAGACGGCACAGAACCACACCGACCGCGGTTCGACGGGCTACTCGCCGCGTTCGGCTTTATTGTGCTGCAATCGATCCCACAGCCACAGCGCCAGCAAGAACGGGGCCAGCGGCAGCAGGAGGATCAGCGCGCCGATGCCGATGGCGGCGTCGAGGATCTTGTTGCCGATCGACGTCTCTTTGGGCGTTATCGGGGTGACGGTCCGTATCAGTGACTCGTTGTCAGTATCGGACATGCCCTAGACTACGCCGTCGCCGCGCATAATCGTACTGCGTCTCGCGCTCGTCTCGCCGACAGTTCGGTCGTGACGGCGTATCGGCGCCCGCGACCCGTTCTTTTCAAGTATCTCAACCCTCTATGCCCGACAACGAATGAGCGAGGACTTCTACTCGGCCCTCGGCGTCTCTCGAGACGCGGACGAAGACGAGATCAGACGGGCGTATCGGAAGAAGGCAGCCGAATACCATCCCGACGTGTCCGACGACCCGGACGCCGAGGAGAAGTTCAAGACGGTCCAGAAGGCCAAGGAGGTGCTCCTCGACGACGAGAAGCGGCAGATGTACGACCAGATGGGTCACGACCGCTTCGAGGAGGCCGACAAGCGCGGCGCGACCGACGCCGGGCGCGGTGGCGGTATGGGTGGCATGGGCGGTATGGGTGGCGGCGGCATGGGCGGGATGAACGACATCTTCGAGCAGTTCTTCGGCGGCGGCGGGTCGCGCTCCCGCAACGGTCCACGGGAGGGGTCCGACCTCAAGACCCGCCTTCGGATCGACCTCGAGGACGCCTACGAGGGCGTCACGAAGCAGCTGACGATCACCCGTCCCGAGCGCTGTCCCGACTGCGACGGCGCGGGCCATCCGCCCGACGCCGACTCGCGGACCTGTTCGGCGTGTAACGGTCAGGGCCAGCAGACGACGGTCCAGCAGACGCCGCTCGGGCGCGTCCAACAGACCCAGACCTGCTCGCAGTGCGGCGGCGAGGGGACGATCTACTCCGAAACGTGTTCGACCTGCCGCGGCGATGGACAGGTCCGAAACGAGGCGACCCTACAGGTCGAGGTGCCCGGCGGCATCCGGAGCGGGCAGACCCTCAGGATGGACGGCGAGGGCGCGCCCGGCGAGAACGGCGGGCCCAACGGCGATCTGCTGGTCGAAATCCAGATCGAAGAGCACGAGGTCTTCGAGCGCGACGGCGACGACCTCCGGCTCAGACACCCGATCTCGTTCCCGCAGGCGGTGTTCGGCGACACCGTCGAGATCGAGACGCTCGACGGCTCCGTCGAGATGGACGTGCCGGCCGGCACCCAAAGCGGCGAGACGTTCCGGCTCCGCGGGAAGGGCATGCCCCGACTGCGACGGCGCGGACACGGCGACCTCTATGTGCAGGTGCGGATCGTGACACCGGACAGCCTCAACGACGAACAGCGCGAGGCGTTAGAGGCGTTCGCCGAGGCCGGTGGCGAGGAGATCGACGTCGAAAAAGGGTTCTTCGAGAAGCTGAAACGGAGCTTTTAGAGGCGGAACCGGAACTCTCCGCTCGGATCGTCGAAGCGGGCGGCGATTCCGGCTCCGAACGCGTAGGCAACGCCCTGTGCCCCGCCCCGAAGACGTTCGCCGAGGCCGACCGACGGCTTTAGTTCGGTCGTTTCGACCGCCGATCCGAGCAGCTCTTCGAGCCGCGTCTCGACGTCCTCGCGCGTTCCGAGCTGATCGACCAGCCCCATCTCCGCGGCTTCCTCGCCGAGAAATACTCGCGCCTCGGTGTCGCGCAGCGTTTCGGGGTCGGCGTCGCGCCCCTCGGCGACCGTCTCGACGAACTGCTCGTAGTAGTCGTCGATGATCCCCTGGAGGTACGCGCGCTCGTCGTCGGAGAGCTCGCTGAACGGGCTGCCGGCCTCCTTGTACTCCCCCGCGGTCAGCTGTTCGTACTTCAGTCCAGCCTTCTCGAGCAGTCCCGAAGCGGTCATGCGCGACCCGCGGACGCCGATCGAGCCGACGATGCTCCCCTCGCGGGCCCACAGCTCGTCACAGCCGCTCGCGATCCAGTAGCCGCCGCTAGCGCAGACGTCGGTCGTGTACGCGACCGTCGGGCCGTCGAACGCCCTCGCGGCGAGTCGGATGTCGTCGCTCGGGACGACCGCCCCGCCCGGCGTGTTCAGTTTGAGGACGAGCGCCTCGGCGTTCTCGTCGGCGTCGGCCTCCTCGATCAGCTCGACGATGTCGTCGGCGCTCGCCGATCCGGGCGCCCGGATCGGGATCCCGCCGCCCCCGTCGCGGGTGATCGCCCCCTCAACTGCGACTTCGACGGCGTTGTACGCCGGAAAGACGCTCTGCGCGATTGACCCGCCGAACCGGAGTCCTCCGACGGCGACTCCGATGGCGAGGAGGACGCCGAACAACTCGGCCGTGCTCGTCGGGAACGCGACGAACAACATCCAGCCGACGGCGGCCGCGAGGAGCCCCACGACGAGAGCGATCGCGAGCCGACCTGCGGTGTTGAGTCCGTTCATCGGGCGTACCGACGGTCCGGACGCTGTTAAGTGTGGGAGTGCGAGATTCGAAAGCCGTATTGGATCCGCCGCCGACGATCGGACATGGCAAGCGACATCGACGCGCTCGCGACGGTCGCCGACTACCAGTTCGGAGCTGGTGCCGGCCGGGCGCTCTTCGACGGCGAGGTGGTCGTCCAGCGGACCGGGTCGGGCCGGCCACAGCAGATCCTTGCCGACGGCGAGCGCGTCGTCTCGTACAGTACCGACGGCCGGTTCACCCTCGGCGCGGCCGGCGGTCGGCGGCTCCAGCGCGTCCTCGACGCGCCGGCGTACCGGGTCGTCGTCGGTGACGATAGCGAGCCGTTCGTCCGCGACGGCAAGAACGTCTTCGCGAAGTTCGTCCGCGAGGTCGACTCCCAGGTCCGTCCGGGCGACGAGGTGCTGGTCGAACACGAAGACGGCGGGTTGATCGCTGTCGGTCGTGCGGAACTATCGGCTGACGCGATGATCGATTTCGACACCGGCATGGCGGTGAAAGTTCGGGACGGGATCGAAGAGCCGTAACATCAGGCTTTTTGCGCGGCCCGCCCGTCCGTAGAGGTATGTTTGGAGGAGGCGGCGGGTTGAACCCGCGCAATATGAAGCAGATGATGAATCAGATGGGAATCGACCTCGAGGACATCGACGCCGAGGAGGTCATCATCCGAACCGCGGATGAGGACCTCGTCTTCCACGACGCCGACGTGCAGCGGATGGACGCCCAAGGCCAACAGACCTACCAGATCGTCGGCGAACCGGAGTCCCGACCGCGCGGCGAGGGCGGCGATGCGGCCGCCGCCATCGACGCCGATTCGGATTCGGACTCCGAGAGCGGATTCTCCGACGACGACGTCGAGATCGTCGCCATGCGGACCGGCGCGTCCGAGGCCGAGGCCCGCGAGGCGCTTGAGGAGACGGGCGACCTCGCCGCGGCCGTCCAGAAACTGGAGTGACGGGGGCCGATAGCGACGCGGGGCAAACCGACCGCCGAGTGCTCGTCGTGCGCGGATCCCGCGAGTTCTTGCTCGCGCCGGGCGACACTCAGGAAACTGATCTCGGCATCCTCGACTTGCCGGCGGACGTGACCCCTGGGACGGTCGTCGAGACGCATCTGGGCGAGCCGTTCGAGGTCCGTCGGCTCCGCGGCCCCGACCTGTTCGACCACCTCGAACGGACCGGCGCGCCGATGATGCCTCGCGACATCGGCCTCGTCATCGGCCACACCGGCGTCGCATCGGGAGATCGCGCCCTCGACGCCGGCACCGGAACCGGCGTGTTGTCGGCGTATCTCGGCCGCCTCGGCGTCGAGGTGACGACCTACGAGCGTGACCCCGAGTTCGCCGACGTCGCTCGACAGAACATGGAGACGGCGGGCGTCTCCACCCTCGTCGACGTCCGGACGGGCGATCTGACTGAGGCGCTCGACGAGCTCGATGGCGGGTTCGATCTGCTCACGCTCGACACCGGTGACGCGCCCGCGGCCGTCGAGCGCGCGCCCGACCTGCTGGCCCCCGGCGGCTTCCTCGCCGTCTACTCGCCGTTCGTCGAGTCGACCCGCGAGTGCGTCGCGGCGGCGCGCTCGGCCGGCCTCGCCGAGATCGAGACGCTGGAGACGATTCAGCGCCGGATGGATTTCGACGACCGTGGTTCCCGGCCCTCGACCGCTGGCGTCGGCCACACCGGCTACCTCACCTTCGCGCGTTTTCTGCCCTCGTTCGAGTGAGCGATCACGCGGGGTCGATCCGAACCCGACTCCCAACCCACAACAACGTTCCCACGAGCGACGCGACCGCGAGCGGCACCATCCACTGCAGCGCGGCGACGAGCCCGGCCGAGGCCTGCGCCCCGATCACGACGAGCAGCTGCGGCCCACAGCAGGCGACCCCCGAGAGGAGTCCCGGGAGGCCCGCCGTCGTCCCCGCGCCGGCACCGATCCGACAGGCGTCCGGCCCGCGCCAGGAGACGACGGAGACGGCGAGCGTCGCGCCGACCAGGAGGCCGAGCGCGAGCCCGATCGCGACGTTGACGGGGCTGAGGAGGTAAACGATCGCCCCGGCCTCGACGACGGCGACCGGTTCGAAGAGAAACGGCGACCGCCGAATCAGCGCCGTCCTGACCGGATCGTCGACGATGAACACGTCGACGCCGCCGGTCCCCGACAGCGTCAGGTGTCTGAGCGCCCACAGGTACGTGCCGAGATAGAGGCCGGTCGCGGCGAGTAGCACCGCGCGCCCGTCGCGCCGACCGAGCGCCCCCCGGACGGCGACGCCGGTCCTCGCGAACAGGCTGCCGAGCCAGCCGATCGGCGCCGTTCGCGGCGGGGGCGGCTTCCGGCGTCCGGTGTCCTCGCCCGCCGGCATCGTCAGATCCCCACCCGGTCGGTGTCCGGATAGAACCCGTACCACGCGAACCACATGGCGTCGAACGCGTCGAGTCGATCGAGCGGCAGCCCGTCGGGCGGTGCCGTCCGACCGTCGACCGCGTACTCGTCGCCGTCCGGTTCGACCTCGACTCCTTCGGGGTTCGCGTAGACGTAGCCGACCGCCAGCTCCCGATCGGCCACCGCGACGACCGGCGTGTCACCGATCGCACCGGTCAGGACCGACGACTCCATCAGCGCCCGCTTGTCGAAGGCGACCGCCCCGTCGGGGGTTCTCGCGCCGACGACCACTCGCTTCTCGTCCGCCTCGTCGTAGGTCAACAGCGGAAAGTTCGGTCGTCGCGGCTCCCCGGGCGCGTAGTGTCCCGAGACCGGCGGCCCGTAGGAGCCGTACGGATCGCGGTTGTAGTTCCGCGCGAGGCCGGTCTCTTCGGTCATGACGAGGGTGTCCGGGTGACGGCTCAGCCAGCGGTTCCACGTCGTCCAGAACAGCCGGAACTCCCGAAGCGACCGCCCCAACAGCCCGCCGTCGTCGCTGCCCCGCTGGTCGCCGACCTCGAACGCGGTCGCGGCGACCTGCGACCAACGGACGTCGCGGTGACGGTCCCACATGACGAGGTTCGAGTTGACGAGCTGCCCGGAGACGCCGAACTCGACGCCCCCGCGATAGAACCCCTGCGCCGTCCCAGTCAACGGACAGTACGTCACTGCGACCGGTTCGCCGCCGATCACGTCGTTGACGATCTCGTGGCGGACGAGGATCCGCTGCGGATACGCCCGCACGTCGCCGTCGAGGTCGACGCCGAAGACGCGCGCACAGCCCGGGAGCTCGATCTCGTCGCCTCGGGCGAAGCGAGGGGCGTCGATCGAGGGGATGCCATCGTGATTGACCCCGCCGCTCATGTCGTGATCGGCGAGCTTCGTCAGCTCGTGTCCGAGATGAAGCGCCGTTTCCCGGAGCGGGATCTCCCCGTCGGCGTACTCGGCCGTCGGCGTGGCCGCCGCGCGCTCGAACTCGGTTGCCGGACGGCCGCCGGAGAGATCGACGACCCCCTCGGGGCCGGTACACGGGACGCCGAGATCGACGAGTGGTTCGTCGCTCGTCTGGGACCCAGGTGTCGGTTCCGGTGTGCCGGTCACCGCGGAACCGTCCTCGGGCGGGTCACGCGACCGGCCGAGACAGCCGGCAACGGCTCCCGACGCTCCCCCAGCGAGCGATCCCAGGACCCCCCGTCGCGTGTAGCTCATCGCCGGACTAGTGGCGAGAACCGGTGATAAGCCCTCAGCGATTGTGTGTTGGTGTCACACGAGGGCGAAACGGTTCGGTCCGATTCCGGCGCTCAGATCGAACGTCGCCGGGCCGCTAGTGGTCGTCCTCGCGCCACTTCTTGCCGCACTCCACGCAGGTGAAAAACCGGGTTTCGGACTCGTCGGCGGCGCGGATCTGCTTCATCTCGTAGCGCGCTCTGTCGTGGCCGCACTCCGGGCAGTGGACCGCCGTCGTCGGCCCGATCTCGGCGTCGTCCACGTCGGACATATCGACGGGGCCGCTGTCGGTGTCTTGGCCCTCCGTCGTGACCATTCCGGCTTCGCTGTCGGCGTCGCGCTCCTTCTCGAATCCGCAGGATCCGCACACCCAGAACCCGTCCTGGCTGTGCATCATCGAACCGCACTCGTCGCAAAATTCCATACCGGGAGTTCAGTCGCGCTGCGTATTTAACGGCCGGGATTCACGCTCGCCGAGTGACGTTCCACCGATCCCGGGCCCCCTTCGGAAACGTGATACGTCACCCGCGCTTCCGTCCGGTGGATGTTCGGGACCGATCGCAGAGTCGTCGTGTTGGCGTTCGCTCGGATGGCCGACGCGGTCGCGAACTCGTTTCTCATCATCGTCCTGCCGCTGTACATCGCGAGCGGCGAACTCGCGCTCCCCGGCTTCGAGGGAGCCACGGTGTTCGGCGTCGCCGTCACCATCGAACTCCTCATCGGCTTCGCGCTGTCGCTGTTCGGATTCCTGAACAGTTTCGCACAGCCCTTCACCGGCCGGCTCTCGGACCGGACGGGCCGCCGGAAGGTGTACATCCTGTTCGGACTCGTCGTCCTCGCCGTCACGAGCGTCGCCTACGCGCTCGTCGAGAGCTACGAGGCGCTGCTCGTCGTGCGAGCGTTGCAGGGGCTGGGCGGCGCGTTCGTCATCCCGACGACGATTGCGCTCGTCAACGACCTCGCTCGAAGCGATGCCGAGCGCGGCGGCAACTTCGGCGTGTTCAACACGTTCCGGCTGCTCGGGTTCGGATTCGGGCCGGTCGTCGCGGGGCTCGTGATACAGCGTGGGCCCTACGTGCTACTCTTCGACGTGACGCTCTCGGGGTTCAACGCCGCCTTCGGCGTCGCCGTCCTCGGCGCGCTCGTGAGCTTTCTGCTCGTGACGGTGCTCATCTCGGAACCGCCAATGTCCGCGGCCGACGCGGGCGACGACCTCTCGATCGCGGTGACCGGCGACGACCGGCTGCTCGATCCGATCTTCGTCCTCGGCGTCGGCACGCTGTTCATGGCGACCTCGATCGCGCTGTTCGCGACGCTGCAGGAGCCGATCAACGCCAGACTCGACCAGGGGCCGACGTGGTTCGGGATCCAGTTCTCTGCGGTCGTCATCGCGAACGTCGCCTTCCAGGTGCCGATCGGACGCGCCGCCGACCGGTTCGGCAGAAAGCCCTTCTTGGTTTGGGGACTCGTCCTCCTCGCGCCAGCGGTGTTGGCACAGGGGCTCGTCACGTCGCCGTGGACGATGCTCGTCGCGCGATTGGTTCACGGCGTCTCGGTGGCGATGGTGTTCGCCCCCGCGCTCGCGGTGGCCGGCGACCTCGCCACGGAGGGCGAGTCGGGGACGACGCTATCGGTGTTGACGATGGCGTTCGGGCTCGGAACGGCCGTCGGGCCGCTGGCGTCGGGGGCGCTGTTCGCCTACGGGTTCGTGGTTCCCTTCGCCGTCGGGGCCGTCCTCGCCATCGCGGCGCTCGTCCTCGTCGCCACGCAGGTCGAGGAGACGCTCGACGGGGCGGTTTCGCCGACGCTTTTGTCGTGAGGGGCGGGTCGTCCCGTCGCGGAGATCGATCCGTAACCGGTCACAATCGGGGCATCCGCGCTTGGAACGCGGCGACGAGGCTTCGGTCCTCGTCGACGAAATCGCGCCGGTACTGCATGTACACCGCGCCCAGCGGCGGCTGGACGAGATACGCGAGCGCGATCGGTAGGACCGATTCCGCGGGCGGGAACCCGGGAGCGGCCGCGATGGCCAGCGCGATCGAGAGGTTCCGCATGCTCGTCGCGTACACGAGCGCGACCGACTGCGGCTCGGCGAGGAGCGCTCGGCCGATTCCGGCTCCGACCGCGAGCACGATCGCGTAGAATGCTACCAGCGGAACGATCGTGAGCGCCGACGCGATCGGATCGGCCAGGATGCTCTCGGAGCGAATCGCCATCGCGATGAAGACGATCAACATCACGCCGAACGAGGAGACGCCACCGAACGTCGGCTTGAGTCGTTTGAACCCCTCGTCGCCGTATCGTCGCAGGAGGAGCCGCCGCGTCAGATTGCCGGCGACCATCGGGATCGCGACGACGATGGCCAGCTGTCGATAGAGCGCGTTCGGATCGAACCCGACGTCGCCGCCGACGAGCACCGAGAGATACACCGGGAGGACGAACACGGCGGCGACCAGATTGGCCGCGATCGCGACCAGCGCCGCCTCCAGGTCCCCGCCGGCTAAGCCGGTCCACGCGGCGGTCATCCCGGACGTCGGGATGAGCGCGATCAGGTAGAGGCCGATAGCGTAGGCGGGGTCCCCGGCGAAAAAGAGCCGCGCGAGACCGATCGCGACGAGCGGCGCGATCCCGAAGTTGACGAGCAAACTCGCGCCGACCGGTCCAAAGTGCTCTCTGATCGAGAGCACTTCCCGGAGATCGATGGTGATCATCATCGGATAGATCATCACGAACAGCACCGGGATGATCGCGGCCTGCAGAAGGGACTGCGTCGTCGTCCCGATGAACTGCCCGATGAGGAGGCCGGCGGCGAGCGATCCGACGACGACGTAGATGAGTTTCGACTTCAGATATCGGAGCGCGCCACCGATCATCCGAGATCCCCCCGTCGGGACGGTTCGGCGATGGATCGTGCCGGGAGATGCTCCCGAGTCGGGAGCGTCTTCCGACGGCCGTTCCTTCGTCTTCGCGCTACGTGGCTCATTAGTGTATTGTATATATTGCACAATACACAAACGTTCCGGTCGGACTCCGGACCGGTCCCGCCGATCGACCGCGGTGAGGAACCGACGGACCCGGCGGCGCGGGCGCGATTGTGCGCGATCGTTCCGGGGTACATATGAGTCTCGCGGTGTAACGAGTGCGCATGAGCGGCGACGTGCTCGTCTACGACGACGACTGTGGATTCTGCACCTGGTGGGCCGACTACTTCGGACGGCGAACCGACCTGGAGTTGGTCGGCTTTTCCGATCTCACCGACGACCAGCGCGCGCGACTCCCCGACGACTACGAGTCGTGTGTGCACCTGTTGACCGACGAGGCGGTCTACTCCTGCGGCGCGGCGGCCGAACAGACGTTCGCGCGGGCCGACGTGCCGCCGGGAACGCGCGATCTGACCCGATTTCTCGGCCAGTTCGAGGATTACGAGCGGTTTCGCGAGCGGGCCTATCGGGAGATCGCGGACCGCCGCGATCTGTGGGGACAGTTCCTCTCGAAGGATCGGCCAGAAAACTAGCCAGCGTGGCGACGACCGTCAGAAGAACTTGAACAGGTCGTCTCGCTTCGCCTCGTGGAGGTGCTCTCGGACGGCCTCGTTGAGCGGGTCGACCGATCCGCGCTTCGCCGAGACCGGTGCGATGGTCTCGGCGAACTGCTGCCACGGGGTGTAGAGGCCGAGCCGTTCGGCCAGCGCGTCGAGGCGCTCGTCGCGGTCGTCGACCTTGTCCATCTTGTTGACCGCGACGACCGCGGGAATTTCGAGCTCCTGGAGGAAGCCGAACATCTCGACGTCGTGGGGGATCTCGTCCGGCCCGGAGTGTCGGTCGATGATGTCGATCACGGACTTGCCGTCCACGACCAAGATCCCGACGAGGATCTTCTCGGCGTTCGCCTCGATGTATCGCACCACGTCGGTTTTGATCCGTTCGCGGACGTCGTCGGGGACGCCGGACATGAACCCGAAGCCGGGGAGGTCGGTGATGACGAAGTCTTCCGACGACCAGTCGTAATGGTTCGGCTTCTTTGTGACGCCCGGCTTGCCGCCCGTGTCGAACGTGTGACCCGTGATCTCTCGCATCAGCGTCGACTTGCCCACGTTGGACCGCCCGATGAGGACCACCTCGGCGTCGCGGTCGGGGCGCGTCTCGAACATACCCGCCGTTGGCCGGTGACGCGTATAAGCCGACCGATCCGGTGGATTCGGACGGTTCGATCGACCGGGCCGATCGCCCCCGGCTATGCGCCGCGCGGCTACTCGAAGTGCGCCGCGACCTCGAGGGTGCACGTTTCGGGCGCAGCGTCGATCGTCCGCTGATCGTGTACCGTTTAGAGTAGTCGAGCACGTTCGCGATCCTGGTCGCGACGTCCTCGACGGCTCTTTCCTCCGGGTCCAACAGCCCGGTCGCGTCGGCGACGCCGGCGACGTGCCACTGCCCCAGCGGGGCGAACGGCGCGATCCACGCCACGTCGCCGATTTCGGGCTCCGGCGCGCCGTCCGGATCGGGGTTCGGAGCCGTCTGTGGGACGACTCTGACGCTGCGCCCCGTCAGCGGATCGCTCCGGTGCCCGATCTCCTCGGACACCGTCTCGAACTCCTCGAGGGGACTCTTGAAACGCGCTTCGTCGGCCGACCGCTCGAACTCGATGGACGTGTGCGACGATGTGTCCGCCGTCCACCTAGCCGTTGTGCCGCCACGGTCCGCGTCCGGTTCGTGAAGCCCACCGAACGGTTGGGTTTATCGGCTCGGGGAGCGACGCCTACGGCGTGCGACTCGTTCAAGTGACGATCCCAACCGGGAAACGCCAAACCGTCCTGAGACTCCTGGACGAGGAGGGGATCGACTACGTCGTCACCGACGAGACCAGCGGGCGAGGGTACACCGCCGTCGCGTACTTCCCGCTGCCGACGAGCGCCGTCGAGCCGGTACTCGAACAGCTCCGGAACGTCGGCCTCGAACGGGAGGCGTACACCGTCGTCATCAGCGCCGAGACGGTCGAGTCCGAGCGGTTCGAGGCGCTCACCGAGGAGTACGCCGGGAAAGAAGAAAACGAGGAGCGAATCGCGCGCCAAGAGCTGGAGTCCCGTGCGGAGGAACTCGCTGCCGCGCTGCCGACGTACATCATCATGACCGTTGTTTCGGCGGTGATCGCAACGGCCGGACTCCTGCTTGACTCCCCCGCGACCGTGGTCGGCTCGATGGTGATCGCGCCGCTCATCGGACCGGCGATGGCCGCTGCCGTCGGGAGCGTCATCGACGACGGAGAGCTGTTCCGCCGAGGCGTCGGCCTCCAACTCTTCGGGGTCGTACTCGCGGTCGCGTCCGCGACGGTCTTCGCGATGTTCGTCAAACTGACGAACCTCGTGCCGCCGGGGCTGGACCCGCTCACGCTCTCTGAAGTCGCCGAGCGGCTCTCGCCGAGCGTGCTCTCGCTCGCGGTCGCGATCGGCGCGGGGATCGCCGGTGCCGTGAGCCTGATGACCGGCGTCTCGTCGGCGCTCGTCGGCGTCATGATCGCCGTCGCGTTGATCCCGCCCGCCGCGACGGTCGGGATCGGGATCGCCTACGGCAACCCGGCGCTCGCGGTCGGGTCGGGCGTCCTCGTCGCGGTCAACGTCCTCTCGATCAATCTCGCCGCGCTCGTCGTGCTGTGGTACGCCGGGTACCGTCCCGAGCAGTTCTTCAGACACGACCGCGCCAGGATGGCGACGCTGAAGCGCGTCGCCGTCCTCGTCTTCGCCATCGCGCTGTTGTCGGTGTTCCTCGGCGGCGTCACCTACGACTCCTACCAGATCGCTCAGACCGAACAGGAGATCCGCGACGGCGTCGCCACGGAACTCGAGGATCCGGCCTACTCGAACGCCGAACTCATCGAACTCGACGTTCAGACGCAAACCGACGACTTCCTCTTTCATCGCCCCACCGAGGTCATCGTCACGGTCGGCGTCCCGCCGGACGCTCCACGGCGCGGCTTGGCGACGGACATCGAACGCCGACTCGGGACCGACCACGGGATCGACGCGGACGTGCAGGTGTTGTACGTCGAAATAGAGCGCGCGGGCTGACCGCGGTGATCGGTGTCCCGCATGACTCAAACGGCCGTTTGACTCTCCGTCGTCTATACGGCCGATCCCGTCGTTGGTCCGGCTATGCAACGCGACAGACTCGCTGTACTGATAATCCTGGTTTCAATCCTGGCGATGACGCTCGTCGGCGTCGCGGTGGTCTCGCCGATCGGCGCACAATCGCCGGACGACGCCGCGGATCGAACGATCTCGGTCGACGCGGTCGGCGGGGCCGACGCGCCGCCGGACCGCGCCGTGGTCCGGGTCGCGGCCGTCGCGGAGGGTGACGATCCCGGCGCGGTCCGAGACGACCTCGAATCGACGGCCGACGCGCTCCGGTCGAACCTCGACGAGGCCGGCGTGAGCGACGACGCCTACGAGACGACCGACTACCGGATCGACAGCTACCGCCCCCGACCACAGGACGGGCGTGATGTCCCCGAGTACCGCGGCGCGCACGCCTTCGAGGTGACGCTCGACGACCCCGCTCGCGTCAGTGCGGTCATCGACGCCGCCGCCGATGCAGACGCCGAGGTCCAGAACGTCGAGTTCACGCTCTCGGAGGCCACTCGGACGGAGCTCCGAGAGGAGGCGATCGCGAACGCGATGGGCGACGCGCGGACGCAGGCCGACGCTATCGCGAAGAACGGCGAGCTGCACGTGACGAGCATCGCGACCGTCGACGCGACCCAGCGGAACTTCACTCCCGTCCGCTACGGGATGGCGGCGGGCGACGGCGCGGCCGGCCAGTCGACGAGCGTCGACCTCGGCGACGTTTCCGTCGAGTACGCGGTGAAAGTGACGTACAACACGACCACCGGCTGATCGTCTCCGACGGCCACGTCGGAACCGATCGTACCGTTTTCCTGACGCCTGCGTTAGCCTTCGAATGGCAACTCCGGCTCGTAGCCGACGGCGTCGATCGCGGCGTCGAGGACGTTCTCGACGCCCTCGCCCGTCTCGACGCTCATGTACAGATCGGCCTCGACGTCGGTCGACCGGTCGGATTTGTTGCAGACGACGAGCACCGGGGCGTCGAACGTCGCCTCGATATCGGCGAGCAGTTCGAGCTGGTCCTCGATCGGGTAGCCGCACTCCCCGCTGGCGTCGAGCATGACGAGGACGGCATCGGCGAGGTGGGTCAACGCCGAGACGGCCTGGGACTCGATCGGGTTGCGGTCCTCGGCGGGTCGGTCGAGCAGGCCCGGCGTGTCGACCAGCTGATACCGGATGTGGTCGCGTTCGAGGTGGCCGACGCTGATCCGGGTGGTCGTGTAGGGGTAGGCGGCCGTCTCGTTTCTGGCGTTCGTCACGCCGTTGACGAACGAGGACTTGCCGACGTTGGGGTAGCCGGCGACGACGATCGCGGGCTCGTCGGCGCGGATGTCCGGCAGCGTCTTGAGGGCGTCCCGCGCCTCGCTGATCGCGAAGAGTTCGTCTTCGACTTGTTCGGTGATGTCCGCGAGCCGCGCGAACGCTTGCTTTCGATGCTTCCGCGCGGTGTCGCTGTCGGCGTTCCTGATCCGGCCGTGATACTCCTCCTTGATCGAGTCGGTCTGTCTGGAGGCCCACATTACCTCCGAGAGGTGCTGTCGGAGCCGGTCGACGCCGCCGACGTCCGTGTCCGCGAGCGTCGCGTCCGCGAGTTCGTAGTAGAAGGGGTCGACCAGCTCGAAGTCGGGCCACGAGGTGACGACGTTACCGAGGTTGTCCGAGAGGATGTTCGCGGCCGTCTGCAGCATCGACTCCTGGGCCTCCGTGCCCTGTTTCGCCCGCCCCGCGCGCGCCGCCCGAGAGAACGCCTTGTCGACCAGCTCCTCCGACCGGGGCGTCGTCGGAAGGTCCTCGAAGTGCATACCCACGTTTGTGCGCCACCACGTATAAGCGCCGTGTCTCCCGCCGAGACGGCGGCTACGGCCCGAACGAGTTTATAAGCGGCTCGCCCGCCTCGTGACGATCATTTATAAGCGATCCGCCGCCTCGGCGCAGTTGTTCATACGGGCCGCTCGCGCCTTCCGACGGGGTTTAAATACCGTCCCGACGGCCCGCGGCGGCATTTCCCACTTACAGCATCTCGACCGCGTCGTCCACCGAGAGGTCGCCGCGCTCGACCGCGCCGACGATCTCGCGGACGTCCTCGTCGCCGTCGTCCGCGTCCTCGACGGCGATCTCGTCGAGCGTCACCTTCTTCGATCCGCCGGTGAACTCCGCGAAATCCGTTCCGTCGGCGAGCGCGGTCTCTTTTTTCACACGGTAGTTGCCGCCGTCGGTCTGATACAGATCGCCGGGGTGGAAAAAGTACCAGTCCTCCCGGTCGAACCGGACGCCGACGCGGGGTTTCGCGCCGAAGTTCCGCGCGAAGTACACGAGCGCCTCGATCTCCTCGCCGGAGAGGTAGATCGGGTTGCCCGCCGAGGACTTCGCCTCGATCGCGTAGAACGTCTCGCCGTCGCCCGCGAGCACGTCCGGGAGCTCGCGCTCGGTCGCGCTGCCCGAGGCGGGCGCGCGCATGACCGCGAAGCCGGCCTCGTCGAGCTTCGTGACGAGTTCGCGCTCGCGGCGATCGCCCTTCGCGTTCGGATTCGCCATTGGCGAGTCTGGGGGACGCGGCGATTTAAAAGGGGCGATGGGTGTTGGCGGCGATTTCCGGCCGACCCGGCGCTCGTCGGTGAACGCCCCCGATCAGTTCGAGTCGGTCGGCGCGTAGTAGTACTCGCCCGCGTTCTTCTGTTGGCGATCTTTCTGGGAGCCGGGCTTGTTGATTCGGGGGCGACCCGTGCGCTCGTCGCGACGAAACGTCACATCGAGGTTCGCGAGGAAGGTGTTCATCCCCTCGCGCATCCCCATCGGGCGGCCGGCGTGACCGCGCTCGGCGGGCGTCCCCTCGAACACCTGCAGGCGATCCGAGAGCAGGTCGATCATGTAGATGTCGTGGTCGATCACCATCGCGGTCTTGTCGTGGTTCTCGGTGTAGCGGCGAATGGCCCGCGTCGCGAGCACCCGCTGTTCGACGTCGAGGTGCGCGGAGGGCTCGTCGAGGAGGTAGAGGTCGGCTTCCTTCGAGAGACACGCCGCGATGGCGACCCGCTGGCGCTCGCCGCCGGAGAGATCCGAGAGGTTCTGCTCCATGATGCGTTCGAGCTGGAGCGGATTCGCGATCTCGGTGGTCCAATAGGAGGAGCCGAAGTCGTCGGTGATCGACGAGAGGAACGCGTCGACGCGCATCGGCTGATCGATCTCGACGTACTGCGGTTTGTACGAGATGTCGAGGGTCGCATCGAAGCTCCCCTCGTCGGGCTCTAAGCGCCCGGCGAGCAGCTTCGCGAACGTCGACTTGCCGATCCCGTTCGGGCCGACGATGCCCAGCACCTCGTTTTGACGGATCTCGCCGGCGTCGATCTCGAGGCTGAACTCGCCATCGCCGTAGGACTTGGTCATCGCGGGGTACTCGACGAGCGTGTCGCCGTAGCCCTCCGTTCGCGGGGCGTGCTCCTCGAACTCGATCGCTCCCGGCCGGATCCGCATGTTCTCGTTTTCGAGGTAGCCGTGGAGGTACTCGTTGATCCCGCCCTTCGTCGATTTCGGCGGCGTGATGACGCCGAAGACGCCCGGCTCACCGTAGGCGACGTGGAGCGCGTCGGCGAGCAGGTCGAGCACCGCGAGGTCGTGTTCGACGACGAGCATCGAGCGATCGTCCGCCGAGAGCTGCTGGATCAGCCGCGCCGCCGTCACGCGCTGGCCGATATCGAGATACGGCGTGATCTCGTCGAGGAAGTAGAAGTCGGCGTCCCGGACGAGCGTCGCGGCCAAGGCGACGCGCTGGAGTTCGCCGCCGGAGAGCGTGTCGATCGGCTGGTCGATCACCGCCTCGATCTCGAGTCGCTCGACGAGCTCGTCGGCGACGCCGCGTTCGTCGACGCCCGCGAGCAGCTCGCTCGTCTTCCCGTCGAAGGTGTCGGGGATCTTGTCGACGTACTGCGGTTTTCGGGCGACCGTCACGTCGCCGTCTTGGAGGTCTTCGAGGTACTCTTGCAGCGCGGTCCCGCGATACTCCGCCAGCACTTCTTCCCAGTTCGGCTCGTCCTCGAACCGACCGAGGTTCGGCGTGATCTCGTCGGCGAGGATGTGGACGGCGGTCGTCTTCCCGATCCCGTTCGGTCCCAAAATCCCGGTCACCCGCCCCTCCTGAGGGGCGGGCAGCCCGTACAGCGCGAAGCTGTTCTCGCCGTACCGGTGCGTCGGGACCTCGTCGAGTTCCTGCGGGAGGTTGATGATCTCGATCGCGTCGAAGGGACACTTCTCGACGCATATCCCGCAGGTCTCGCCGAGACACAGCTCCTCGGAGATCGAGATCTGGTCGGGGCCGCCCGCGTAGTACTCGTCGTCCCCGTGGCGCTCCTCGCGGGTGACGATGCACTCCTCGCCGGTCCGGTTCGGCGGACAGAAGTTCGCGCATTCGTAGTTACACCGGTCGGGCTGGCAGCGGTCCAGATCGACCACGGCGATGCTGTCGTCGGCCATCAGAAGCTCGCTCCGGTCTCGAGGAGGATCGCCCAGCACACGAACCAGAAGGCGAACGTCATGAACGCGACGTAGAGGTAGTCTTTCGCCCCGAAGTCGTCGGCGTTCAGTTCGAGGCCGACCATCTCGAGGACGCGAAAGAGCGGGAACTGCACGATGACCGCGCTCGCGAGGATGTAGACGGCGAGCGTGTCCTCGGCTCCCGCCGCGACGGTCGTGGAGATGACGGCGGCGATGACGCCGGCAAGACACGCGATCGTCGTGACGGTGACGCCACGGACGTGTGCGGTCCGACGCTCGACCGTATCGGTTGCCATACGTACCGTTGGGCCATCCGTCGTCAAAAGCGGTTCGTTCCCGCGACGCCAGCGTTTCGGACGCTGGTCCGGTTCCATCGACGACGTCCGTCTTCGTGCGACTCCAATATTTATACGCTTGGCGGCCCTTCTGTGGAGTAGAGATGGCCGATTCCGACGGGGAAGCACTCACAGATCTTCCGCCCAGCGCGAAGCTCGTTTATAAAGTACTTGAGTATAACGGTGGGATGACGCAAAAACGCATCGTCGAGGAGTCGATGCTTTCGGCTCGAACCGTCCGCTACGCCCTCGAACGGCTCGAAGCGATCGAGATCGTCTCCGAGGACGTGTACTTCGCCGACGCGCGACAGAACCTCTACGAACTCACCGATACCGGGGAGGTGGCCACCGACGGCACCGCTGACCCCGCCGTTTCGGACGACTGATCGTCGGCTACGTCTCGGTGTCCGCCGCTTCGAGCGGCGGGTACGACTGTCGCTGCCCCGACGTGTTCCGGGCGACTACGCGGGCGATCGCTCCGGATCGCCCGTCAGAGCGGCGCTCGGTCCGTTCCTCGTAGGCGAGGACGGTGAGATCCAGCGTCGCTCGGAGGAGTTCGTTCGCCGCGAATCGGTAGCGGTCACCGCTGGGGCCGCTCGACACCGAATCGGTCGTGCGCAGGTGGTGTTCGGCGAAGAGGATTCCGCCCTCGATCAGCGACGCCTTGATGTCCGACAACCGATCGACTGCGCGGTAGAAACTGATCGTCACGAGGTCGTAGGTGTCGGTCGGGAACTCGTACGTCGGAACGTCCGCCTGCACAGGGTCGAGCCGGTCTTCGACGCCCCGCTCGGCCGCCCGATCGCGCGTGATTTCGAGGCCGACCCGCGACGCGTCGAGCGCGTCGACCCGGTGGCCGCGCTCGGCCAAGAAGACGGCGTTCCGCCCGGTGCCCGCCGCCACGTCGAGCGCGCGGCCCGTCGGGAGCGAATCGACGTAGCGCCGCAACAGCGCCGAGGGTTCCGGCTCTTGGGGGTACTGTCCGCTGCCGAATCGCTCGTCCCAATCGGTCATGTCGGCGGTACGCGCGGCCATCGGTTCAAACCCATCGATCGATCCGACCGTGCGAACCGGCAGCTCGTCGTTCGGAACGGTGGCTCGGGGAACATCCCTCATCACAAGGGGCTCAGAGGGGGTAACTGTCGTCACCGCCACCGGGTCGGATCTTGGCCCCCGAGCGGCTTGAAGGCTCGGTGTTTGCGCTTCGTCCTCGCGTCGTCGCGCGTGTCACGTTCGACGTTCGAACTCACCCACCGTGCTCACGTTTCAGTTCGTCGGCGTACCGGTCGGCGAGCCGCGTCGGCCGCGGCAGTTTGTACTCACCACCGCAGGCGATCACGCACTCGAGCGCCGTCGCCGCCGACAGCCGGTGGCCCGAGGAGACGTAGACCGGGTTGATACGCTTCGACTCCGAATACTGCCGGCTCTGGTAGGCGTAGCCCACGACGGTCCCGTCGGGCGCGGTCATCGAGTCGTCAGCCTCGATCGCTACCCGATCGCCTTCCGCGAGGCCGTCGGTGGGGTCGCGCGGACGCCCACAGAGGAGGTTCTTCGTCACGCCAATCGCGGGCGCGTCGAAACAGCTGCCGACGTGGGTCGCCAGCCCCGCCTCCCGGTAGTGGATCCGGCCGCTGCCGTCGAAGACGAGCAGGTCCGGCTCGACGTCGAGGGTCTCCAGCGCCGCGACGATCGGCTCACCCTCCCGGAAGGCGAGGAGGCCGGGGACGTACGGCATCGAAAGCGGCGTGATGGCGTGGGCGCGAGCGACGACCTCGCCGCCGCGGACGAGGACGACGGCCGACACCGCCCGCTCGCCCAGAAAGGCCTGATCGATCCCCGCGACGAGCGCTTCGCCGTCTCGAATCGCATCGGGCGTGAAGTCGATCGCGTCCTCGAACACCGCGGCCGCCGCGATCTCGCGTTGCAGCGCCTCCATCCCCTCGCGGTCGTCCGGGGCGGTCGGCCGAAATCGGTCGGCACCAACGCGCATCTACGGGAACCGTCCGGGGCCGCCGGGGCCGCCCGGTCCCCCGGGGCCGATGTTCAACTGCCGCGGCCCCCGTCGTATGCGGTCTTTGATTCGGGTGCCGTACCACAGGCCGATCACGAGGCCGGTGAGGTGGGCGAAGTGGGCGACGCCGTCGAGAACCCCGCCGTTCGAGACGAACGCGAAGATCGAGAACGCCGCGAACAGCACCGTCAGCGTCCGGATCGACATCGGGATGACGAAAAACAGCAGCACCTTCAGCTCCGGCGAGGTGATCGCCAGCACGCCCATGATCGCCATGATCGCGCCCGAAGCGCCGAGGACGGCGACCTGTTCGCCGGTCACGAGGGCGACGCCGACCTGGCCGAGCCCCGCGACGATCCCGCTGACGACGAACAGCGCCGCGAACTTCCGGGAGCCGACCTGTCGCTCGACGAGCGGGCCAAAGAAGTACAGCGCGATCGCGTTGAACAGCAGATGCGCCGGGCTGCCGTGTGCGAACACCGAGACGATCCACGTCCAGACGTACTCGGGGTGGGCTGAACTTAAAGTAAATATCGCTTCCCAGATGCTACTACCAAATTGAACGAAAAGGATATTCTGAAGCAGAAACACGACGACCATAATCGCGAGAAAGAGGTAGGTGAGATTGTTCCGGAAGTAGCCGAGTACGCCGCCCGGACCGGTGTTGAGGCCGAGTCGGTCGAGGACGCCCCGCCGACCGGTGTTCCCGAAGCCGCCTCGCCCACCGTCTCCGCCGACCGAGTCGTCGAAACCGCTGTCGAAGACGCCGCTCGGGTCGTTCCAGTTTTCCAGACCGGGGCAGCCGTGGTTCTCCGGCAGCCGGTGGTCGCCGCAGTAGGTGCCGCCGCAGTGGCGGCAGTTGTACGGCATGTTCTCGTCCTTGCCACAGACGTCACACGTCGCCATTGGTTCCCGTACCCGCCGCGCGGGCAAAGTCGTTGGGATGCGCCGTGCCCCCGGTCTCGATCGGTCGCCGTCAGCCGTCGAATCCGGCCCGAACGCGGCGTCTCTCCCCGCGAACGGCTCCCACGAGGCCGTCGCTTCGAAGCCTTTATCAGCGGACTGACCCTCAATCGAGGTACTATGAGTGACAAGCCCGCCTCAATGTACAGGGACATCGACAAGCCCTCGTACACCCGACGGGAGTACATCACGGGCATCCCCGGCTCGAAGGTCGCCCAGTACAAGATGGGCAACTTCGACGCCGAGCCCGACGATTACGAGGTTCAGATCAGCCTCATCGTCGACGAGGAGGTCCAGATCCGCCACGGATCGCTCGAAGCCGCACGGCTCTCGGCGAACCGCCGCATGCTCAAAGAGCTCGGCGAGAACGGCGACTACAAGATGATCCTCCGGAAGTTCCCCCACCAGGTCATCCGGGAGAACAAGCAGGCGACCGGCGCGGGCGCGGACCGTGTCTCGGACGGGATGCGGCAGGCGTTCGGCAAGATCGTCGGCACGGCCGCCCGAATCCCGCGTGACGACCGCCTATTTACCATCTGGTGTCACCCCGAGGACGCCGCGGTCGCGAAGGACTCGCTCCGCCGCGCGTACAACAAGATCTCCCCGCCGTGCACCGTTCGCGTCGAGCGCGGCGAAGACCTGCTCATCGCGTAACGCCCCGATATTTTATGCGGCTCGACGAATCGACGTGGACCGACGCCCGAGACGCCGAAACAGAGCTCGCGCTGTTGCCGGTCGGCAGCACCGAACAGCACGGGCCGCACGCCCCCCTCGGGGTCGATTCACTGACCGCCGAGGCGATCGCCGAGGCGGGCGCGGATCGCTACGCGGCTGACTCCGGCGACGAGCCGGTCGTCGGCCCGACGATCCCCGTCGGGATCGCCGAGGAACACCGCGCCTTCGACGGGACGCTTTGGGTTTCGGAGGACACGTTTCGCAGCTACGTTCGAGAAACCGTCGAGAGTCTCGCCGCTCACGGCTTCGATCGGATCGTCGTCGTCAACGGCCACGGCGGCAACACGGAGGCGATCCGCGAGCTGTGCGCGCGGGTGAGCCGCGACGGCGACGCCTACGCGGCCGGCTACACGTGGTTCGACGCGGTCGACTTCGACGCGTTCGGTCACGCCGGCCCGGCCGAAACCGCCGTAATCCGCCATCTCCACCCGGAACTGATACGCGACGATCGACTCGACGAGGCCGGCGACGGAGCGGCCGACGGCTGGGGCGAGTGGGTCGCCGGCACGAACCTCGCGTACGATTCCGACGAGTTCACTGACAGCGGCGTCGTCGGCGATCCCCGCGACGGCGACGCGGCGCTCGGTGAGGAGCTTCTCGATTCGGCCGCGGCCGAACTCTCGAAGCTTCTGGAAGCCGTCGCCCGTCGCGGGCGCTGACGCGGCGTCGATCGCCGGTCGCCCGCCGCTCGGATTTATATACCATGGCGCGCAACGTTCGAGTATGCGTGTTCTCGTCCCCGTCGATGGTTCCCAACCGTCCGACGATTCGCTCGCGTACGCGCTCGAACAGTTCCCAACGGACGACATCGTCGCGCTCTACGTGATGGATCCGGTCGACGGCACGACCGCCTGGGGCCCCGGAAGCGTCGATAACTGGCTCTCCGCCGCCGAGGAGCGCTCGGAGACCGTCCTCGAGGACGCGACCGCGGTCGCGGCCGATGTGGGCGTCGAACTCGCGACGGATTCGGTCGTCGGCCGCCCGTCGAAGGCGATCGTCGAGTACGCCGCCGAACACGATATCGATCACATCGTCATCGGGAGCCACGGCCGTGCCGGGATCTCCCGCGTCCTCCTCGGGAGCGTCGCCGAGACGGTCGTCAGACGCGCGCCCGTCCCCGTCACCGTGGCTCGCCCGACCGCAGAGTGAGCGTCGGCGTCGGGAGTCGCGTTTATTTCGATGGCCCGTGTAGGCCGTCACATGTACGGGACGATCCTGTTGGCGACCGACGGGAGCGACGACGCCGCGGCCGCGCTCGACCACGCGATCGAGATCGCTCGCTCGACCGGCGCGACGCTGCACGCGATCTCCGTCGTCGAGACGCGAACCGCCTACGACAACGCGATCATCGACCCCGAGGAGGTGCGCGAGAACCTCCGAGCCGACGCTGGAGACGCCGTCGAACGCGCGCAGGCGGCGGCGACCGAGGCGGGCGTCGAGTGTCACACTACCGTCGCCGAGGGGCCGCCGCCAGAGCGCATCCTCGAGGCGATCGACGAGGTCGGGGCGGACGCCGTGATCGTCGGGGCGACCGGTCGATCTGGGTTCAAACGGCTCGTGTTGGGCGGGACGGCCGAGCACCTCCTCGACGCCGCGTCGGTCCCGGTCATCGTCATCGGCGGGACGCTCCCCCACTCCGGCGACACGAGCGGGTGATCCGATGGCGGCTCGCGTCTCCTCGCACGGTTCGGCGGCGTCCCGATGGCGGCCCGCCGAGCGTCGATCGAAACGCATAAACTCGACACCGACCGACGTACGAGCGAGCCGAGGTAGCCTAGCCCGGCCAAGGCGGTAGATTCGAAATCTACTGTCCGAGAGGACACGTGAGTTCAAATCTCACCCTCGGCGCTTTCTCCCCGTTTCTCACGCCAAAAAAGCGATCTCTGTCCGCTGAGCATCCGGTCGTCCCCGACGGCTCCGACCGTGTTCTCGCTCGCGTCTGTGGTGGCCGTCCGATGGCGACGCCGCCTTCCCGATCACTCGCCCTCGAACGCCGGCTCCCGCCCCTCGATCCGCGCGTCGAATCCCTCGCGGTAATCGCGTGTGTCGTCCAGTTCCCGTCCGAGTTCCCGTTCGAACGCGAGTCCGTCCTCGAGCGACCGCTCGAACGCTTCGTCGAGCGCGCGCTTTCCGTGCTGAACCCCAAGCGGCGCGTTCTCACAGAGTCGATCG
The DNA here is from genome assembly GCF_005239135.1 of Natronomonas salsuginis. Taxonomy (NCBI): domain Archaea; kingdom Methanobacteriati; phylum Methanobacteriota; class Halobacteria; order Halobacteriales; family Natronomonadaceae; genus Natronomonas; species Natronomonas salsuginis. The sequence continues at coordinate 128,539 of NZ_QKNX01000003.1, read as the reverse complement.
GCGAACGCCCGCGCGCGGTCGTCGACGGCGTCGGGCGCACAGACCTCGTGGACCAGTCCGCACTCGAGCGCCTCCGACGGCGGAACGTACTCCCCGGTCAGCACGATCTCCTTGGCCTTCGAGAGCCCGACGAGCCGCGGAAGCCGCTGTGTCGCGCCGACGTGCGGAAAGGTGCCGAGTTCGACCTCGGGAACGCCGTAGCTTGCTTCCGAACCGAGCACGCGGAAGTCACAGCCGAGCGTCAACTCGAACGCCCCGGCGACCGCGGCGCGTTTGATCCCGACGACGACGGGCCGTCGGGTCGCTTCGATAGCGTCGATGAGCTCTGAGAGCGCCTCGAGGGGATCGGGAGCGCCGTCGTCCGCCTCGACGCGACGCCGCATGTGCTCTAGATCCATCCCGGCACAGAACACCGGTCCCTCACCGAGAAGCGTGATCGCCCGAACGTCGCCGCGATCGACCGCCTCGAAGGCAGCGATCACGTCCTCGATCAACGGCGCAGTCATCGCGTTTCGCTTCGCCGGCCGCGAGAGGTACACGTCGGCCCTGTGGCCGTCTCTATCGACCGTCGCCAGTCCGGTTCCAACCGTCTCCATACGCTGTCGACGACCCGAAACGGGATCAAAGGCGGGGACGCCTCAGCGCCGCTGTAACTCCGCGAAGCCGATCTGCTCGCCCGGCAACTCCTCCTCGTTGCCCCGGAGGCTGCTCGGCCGAGCCAGCAGGTAGCCGTCCGCGCCGCTGTCGTCCCGCGGATGGGCGTCTTGGACCCACAGCGTCCGCCCGTCGGGACTCGCATCCTCGGCCCACACGCGGGCGACCGCCTTCGAGTCGAACCGCCGCTGCTGGCCTGACTCGACGATCCACGCGCCAACCGCGGCGCTGACTCGCCGTGCGGACGGTTTCGCCGCGACGACGTAGCCGTCTCCCATACGTCTCCGTCGTCGTTGGAGGCGAAAAGCTTTGGTGACGTTCGGTACAACGTTACACGATGACACACGAGGCAACGGTTCACGGCCTCGGGATCAGCGTCGACGACGAGGGGTCGGAGGGAGCGCCGGTCGTCGTCCTGCGGGCGCGGGGACGGGCCCTCCCGATATTCATCAGCGCCGATCAGGCGAAGTCCATCTCGCACGCCGTCGACGGCCGCCCCTTCCAGCGGCCGCTCACGCACGACCTGTTCGTCGAGATGCTGGCCGAGTTCGGCGGGGCGATCGACCGGATCAGAATCGACGGCCTCGCTGACCGGACGTTTCTCGCGAAAATCGACGCCGAACGGTACGTCGACGGGGGGCGGCGCGAGCTCACCTTCGACGCCCGTCCCAGTGACGCCATTGCCCTGGCGCTCAGAGTCGAGTGTCCGATCCTCGTCGACGACGAGGTCATCGACGCGGCCGGCCGGCCGCCGGACGCCTTCGAGGTCCGGTAGCTACCGACTGGCCTCGACGGAGGCCTCCTGTCCCTCCGGCACCGCGATCCACGCGCCGTCGACCGCGGTGTCCGCGATGATGAACGCCGAGCAGCCCTCGCAGTAGTCGTACGCGCCCTGAACGTGTCCGGTCCCCCCACGCTTTCTCACCCCTCCGGTGTCGTTCACCATACCTATATGAATATCCTGGAATAGTAATACTCTTGCGGATTTTGTTCGCTTATGACATTAGATGCGGGTCAGTTGGTCTATATATGTGCCCATATCCGTACTATTTCACTCGAAACCCGACCGGCCGTGTACTCCCGCGATCGTCTCGAGGGGCCATCGGTGCCCGGTGATGAACCGGGGGAAACACCGAGCGGCGGGCGGTGATATCCCCGGCCGGCTCCGGTGACCTCATCACCCGTCGTCGCCGTATCGCTCGGCGGCGGACTCGAACGCCAGTTCGGCATGCTCTTTCGTCCGCCGTCCCTCCGCCGCCGCGATCGCCTCGGGGTCGGGCGTCGCCTCATCGTCGATCCGCGCCCACGACCCGTGGATCTTCGCGTGACACCACCGACACAGCGACACCGTGATCTCGTGAGCGAGTTCTTTGCGGCCGTCGTCGGGGTATTCGAGGTGGTGTTCCTCGAGGAGTGGCCGGCTCTCCTCACCCGTGAGCCGCCGTTCTTCGAGCCCGCACCGCCGACACTCGCGGGCGGTGTCGGTCGCCCGGAACTTCGGGCAGTCGGCCCAATCCCACGCCCCGTGCGGATCGGCCGCGGGACACCGGAGGTCGTCCTCGTGGCGCGTCCGCGCGAACTCGGGGTCGTGATGGCCGTACTCCGCGGCGTACCGACACCGCCCGTCGTCGGTGAGAAAGTCGCACCGCTCGACGAGGTCGTAGGGGTCGTCGACCCCGACCGACGTTCCCCGCGGCGTCTTCTCCATGGGACTTGTTCGGGCCGGCGGCCACCTCAACCTTCTGACGAGCCGCGGCCTCACCGCCCGATACGTCCCGATGACTTTTGCCGTTGCCCGCGGTCACTCAGCCCGTGCGGATCGCTCACGAAACCGCCGACGGGGATCGGACGCTCGCGACCGAGGTCGAGGTCGCCGAGGGGATCGTCTCGCAGGGACTCGGCCTGATGTTCCGGCGGTCGATCCCCGACGAGTACGCGTTGGTGTTCCCGTTTTCGAGCGTCTCGAAGCGCCGGCTGCACATGGTGTGCGTCCCGTTCGACATCGACGCGGTCTGGCTGGTCGACGGCGAGGTCAGCGCGAAAAAGCGGCTGTCGGCGTGGACCGGCCGCGGTCGGGCCGCGGCCGACACCGTGATCGAACTGCCCGCGGGCGCGGCGGCCGACGTCTCCGTCGGCGACGCGCTCCGGATCGAGGGGCGGTGATCGCGCTCGGCGGCGAGCGCGCAATCAGCAGGTTAATGAACGTCCGTGTCGACTGACGACGTACAACCATGCCGAACTCCGATGCGGCAGAGGATAGAGTAAGTCGCCGAGAGGCGGCTGGTCGAGAAATTCGACCGCTCGCCAACTAACGAGGTTTCTACTGTGACGACGCTATTCGGGGATCACCCAGCGACTGCTCCCCTCGAAGACCGTGATGTACAGTTCTTGGACACCACGCTGCGCGACGGCGAACAGGCCCCGGGCATCTCGCTGACGCCCGCCGAGAAGGCCGAGATCGCCATGGCGCTCGACGAGGCGAACGTCGCCGTCATCGAGGCCGGCAGCGCCTGCACCGGCCCGGGCGAGCGCGAGACGATCTCTCGCGTCACCGATCTCGGGCTCGACGCGCGGGTGACGAGCTTCACCCGCGGCGTGAAAAACGATATCGACCTGGCGCTCGACTGCGACGTCGACGGGATCAATCTCGTCGTGCCCGCCAGCGACCGCCACGTCGAGCGGAAAGTGAACACCACCCACGACGAGACCGTCGAGACGACCGTCGAGCTGGTCGAGTACGCCAAGGATCACGGCCTGTGGGTCGAGGTCCTCGGCGAGGACGGCTCCCGCGCCGACCTCGACTTCCTCGAAGAGCTCATGCGCGCGGCCTTCGACGCCGGCGCGGATCGGGTCTGTGCGCCCGACACCGTCGGTCACGCCACGCCCGACCGGATGCTCGAGATCTACGCGCGGCTCTCGAAACTCGGGCCGACCTCGATGCACACCCACGACGATCTCGGGCTCGCGGTCACGAACGCCCTCGTCGGCGTCGCGGCGGGCGCGGACCTCGTCCACGGGACGATCAACGGGATCGGCGAGCGCGCGGGCAATGTCGCCATCGAGGAGGTCGCGATCGCACTCGATCACGGCTACGGCGTCGAGACGGTCGACACCGAGATGCTGTACGACCTCGGCCAGCTCGTCGCCGCGAAGACCGGCGTCCCGCTCGCGCCGAACAAGGCCGTCGTCGGCGAGAACGCCTTCACCCACGAGTCGGGCATCCACACCGACGGGACGCTCAAAGACGACGCGATGTACGAGCCGTACCCGCCCGAGAAGGTCGGCCGCACCCGTCGCCTCGTCCTCGGCAAACACGCCGGCCGCGCCGGCGTCGAGGCCGCCCTCGCCGAGCACGACCTCGAAGCGTCCGAGGACGAACTCGCCGAGATCGTCAGCCGGGTCAAGCGGCTCGGCGACCGGGGCAAGCGCGTCACCGACGCCGATCTGCTCACGATCGCCGAGGAGGTGCAGGGCCGCGAACACGAGCGCCGGGTCGAACTGGTCGACCTGACCGCCGCCTCCGGGAGCGGGACGCCGACCGCATCGGTTCGACTCGAGGTCGATGGCGAGGAGCGCGTCGCCTCGGGCACCGGCAGCGGGCCGGTCGACGCCGCCATCGCGGCGGTCAAGTCCGCGCTCGGGTCGGCCTCGAACGCGCAGCTGGAATCGTATCACGTCGACGCGATCACCGGCGGTACGGACGCCGTCGTCACCGTCGAGGTCGAGATGTCCAGCGGCGACCGGACGGTCACCGTCGCGGCCTCCGATTCGGACATCACGACCGCCTCCGTGCGGGCGATGGTCGACGCGCTCGACCGACTGCTGGCGGACGTCGACACCCCCGTGCTGTCGGACGACTGAGCCGTCGCTCCGTTTCCGCCCCCGCTTTCGCCTCGAACGCGTCACGCTGATACGGATCGGCCACCACGATGGCGTATGGACGCGGCGGCGGTCAGCGCCCGGGCGTCGGAGCTGCCGACCGATCCGGGGATCTACCAGTTCGAAGCGGGCGATCGGGTGCTGTACGTCGGGAAGGCCGTCGACATCCGCAGTCGGGTTCGCTCCTACGCCGACCCCCGCGGTGAGCGCATCCGCCGGATGGTCGAGGCCGCCGAGCGGATCGACTTCGCCGTCACCGACACGGAGACGCAGGCGCTCCTCCTCGAGGCGAACCTGATAAAGCGTCACCAGCCGCGCTACAACGTCCGGCTGAAGGACGACAAGTCCTACCCGCTGGTGGCGATCACCGACCACGCGATCCCCCGAATCGAGGTCACTCGCGACCCCGAGGAGGGCGCGACGGTGTTCGGCCCGTTCACCGACAAGGGCCGCGTGGACACCGTCCTCAAGGCCGTTCGGCGGATCTACGGGCTCAGGGGCTGTTCGGATCACAAGTACGAGGGGCGCGATCGCCCCTGTCTCGATTACGAGATGGGGCTGTGCACCGCGCCCTGCACCGGCGAGATCGGAGCCGACGCGTACCTCGAGGACGTCGAGTCGACCGTCCGGTTTCTCGAGGGCGAGACGGGCGCGCTCGCCGAGCCGATCCGGCGGCGCATGGGTGAGGCGGCCGAGGCGGAGGCGTTCGAGCGCGCGGCCACGCTGCGCGACGAACTCGACGCCGTCGAGGCGTTCCACGGCGGCGGCGGCGACGCCGTCGTCGGCCGCACCGAGGAGTTCGTCGACGTGCTCGGCGTCGCGATCGAGGGCGAGGCCGCCACCGTCGCCCGACTCCACAGCGAGGGCGGCAAGCTCGTCGACAGAGAGCGCCACCGCGTCGACGCGCCGGAGGAGGGGTCCGACGTCGTGGCCGTCCTCGCGGCCTTCATCCCGCAGTTTTACGCCGACCGGACGCTGCCGGACGCGCTGTTGCTCCCCGAGCGCTACGACGACTCCGATCTCGATCGGTGGCTCGACGCCGAGGGCGTCGCCGTCCGAGTGCCCGGTGCGGGTCGGGAGGCCACACTCGTCGAGTTGGCGATCAAGAACGCCCACAGCCGCGCCGGCGAGGTCGACGCCGCCGCGGAGCTCGCCCGCCGGCTCGGACTCGCCCGGATCGAGCGGATCGAGGGGTTCGACGTGAGCCACAGCGGCGGCCGATCCGTCGTCGGGAGCGACGTCGTCTTCGCCGGCGGGTCGGCCGAAAAGCGCGGCTATCGCCGGAAGAAACTCGACGAGACGAACGACGACTACGCGAACATGAACACGCTGCTGCGGTGGCGCGCCGAGCGCGCGGTCGCGGGCCGCGACGACCGACCGGACCCGGATCTACTGTTGATCGACGGCGGCGAGGGGCAGCGAAACGCCGCGCTGGCGGCGCTCGAAGCGGTCGGCTGGGACGTTCCGGTCGTCGGGCTGGCGAAGGCCGACGAGCGCGTCATCACCGCCGATGGGAGCCTCAGTTGGGACGCCGACGACCCGGCGTTGCACCTCCTCCAGCGCGTCCGAGACGAGGCCCACCGCTTCGCCGTCCAGTACCACCAGACGATCCGGGATACGGTGTCGACGCCGCTCGACGACGTGGCGGGCGTCGGCCCGGAACTGCGCAAGCGCCTGCTCGGCCGCTTCGGCAGCCTCGACGGGATCCGCGCCGCCTCTCTCGAGGAACTCGAAAGCGTCGACGGCGTCGGCACGGCGACGGCCGAGGCGATCGACCGGGCGCTGTAGGTGACGCTCGCTGGTATATAAATGTCTCCGGGCGTGGGGCTGGTTAGTATTTAAATGGCTCTCGGCGGCTACGGATGACTATTTAAATCCATTCCGTCACTCACCGCCGCTCCACCACGAGATACAGCGCGAGGAGGGCCACGACGTACAGCGCCATCCCGCCGACGACGCCCCACGTCAGCGCGTTCGAGGGGTCGAAGTCGTCCCCCACCCGCGGGACGCCGGCCAACACCAACGCGAACCCGAGCAGCTGACTCTGGATCGGGATCCGAGCGGCGCGCCAGCGCGGATCGCGGGCGACGAAGAGATTCACGACCCCGAACAGGGTGAACCAGCCGGTCAGCGGGGAGACCGCCAACGGCCACGCCCCGATCATCGGTCCCGGAACGGCGAACAAGGCGACGGCGCTACCCGTCACGACGAGGCCGAGCCCGCCGCCGAGCAGTCGAACCCTGCGTGGAATCTCGGTGGCGGTGGCCCCTCGCGCGCTCGGTTGCTCCAACGCCGTCCCCCGATCCGTGGATCCCATTGGCTATCGCCCGAACACATACGTCCCACAATAGCACATATTTTGACACGTCGTTCCGAAAATCGCCCACTCTCCGCCACGAGACGTTCTCGCCCGCTGATACGCCGACTCCGTCACTCCCAGGAAACGCGCTTTCGGACGCCCCTCAGTGTCTTCGAGACCATCCAGACGATCACGAGAAACGGCACCAGCGGCAACAACACGACGAGCAGCGCCGCTGCCGCGGCGATTTTCGGATTCGCGAGCTGATCGTTCTCCGGTTCGGGTTCGGTACCGCGGATCGATCGCACCGCGCCCTTCAGTCGCCCCGCTGCCGTCTCTTTGATCATATGCCGAATTCGGCACGGGCACGTATGGTCTTTCTCCCCGATTCTCAGCCCGTGGACACGGCCGGCGGGATGGAAAGTTTAAGGGCCGAACCGACGGAAGGTCCGGTACCTTCCTCTCTATGTACGACGACGGATACGACCACGCCGCGGTCGAACGACGCTGGCAGGACGCCTGGGACGACGCCTCCGCGTACCGGATCCCGGACGACGCCGAGGATCCGACCTACGTCCTCGGGATGTACCCCTACCCGTCCGGACAGCTCCACATGGGCCACGTCCGGAACTACACGATCACGGACGCGTACGCCCGGTATCGCCGGATGTGCGGCGACGAGGTGCTCCACCCGATGGGATGGGACGCGTTCGGCCTTCCCGCCGAGAACGCCGCCAAGGAGCGCGACACCAATCCCCGCGATTGGACGTTCGACTGCATCGACACGATGAAGGGGCAGATGGAATCGATGGGCTTCGGCTACGACTGGGAGCGGGAGATCACGACCTGCACGCCCGAGTACTACAAGTGGAACCAGTGGCTCTTCACGCGATTCCTCGAGGAGGGACTTGCCGAACAGCGCGACGCCGAGGTCAACTGGTGCCCCACGTGCGAAACGGTGCTGGCCGACGAGCAGGTCGAGACCGAGGCCGAACTCTGCTGGCGCTGTGACACCCCCGTCGAGACGCGCGAGCTCGAACAGTGGTTCCTCTCGATCACCGAGTACGCCGACGAGCTGATCGACTACATCGACGAACTGGAGGGGTGGCCCGACTCCGTCCGACAGATGCAGCGCAACTGGATCGGCCGCCAGCACGGGACGACGCTCCAGTTCGACCTGTCCGGCGACGACGCCGAGTACGGCGCGGTCGAGGCGTTCACCACCCGCGTCGACACGATCTTCGGCGCGACGTTCTTCGCGTTGGCCCCCGACCACCCGATCTCGGAGGAGCTCGTCGAATCCGACGAGGCCGTCCACGAGTTCGTCCATCACGAGGCCGATCCCGAGGGTGACGAGCCGAACGGCGTCGAGACCGATCTCACCGCGACGAACCCGATCACGGGCGAGGAGCTGCCGGTGTTCGTCGCGGACTTCGTCCTCTCGGACGTGGGGACGGGCGCGCTGATGGGCGTCCCCGGCCACGACCACCGCGACCACGCCTTCGCCGAGAAGATGGGCGTCGATATCGTGCCGGTGATCGCGCCCGAACCGGGGGGCGGCGACGACCCCGAAGCCCCCGACGTGAGCGAGGAGGCGTTCACCGAGGACGGCGTGTTGGTCAACTCCGGCGAGTACGACGGCCTCGGCAGCGCCGAGGCGCGCGAGCGGCTGACGGCTGATCTCGAGGGGGCAAGCCACCACACGCAGTATCGGCTCCGCGACTGGGGTATCTCCCGACAGCGCTACTGGGGGACGCCGATCCCGATCGTCCACTGCCCCGACTGCGGGGCCATTCCGGTCCCCGAGGAGGAGCTTCCGGTCGAACTCCCCGAGTTCATCAACACGACGGGCAACCCCCTCGACGCCGCCGAAGAGTGGAAACACACGAGCTGTCCGGAGTGCGGCGGCGACGCCGTGCGGGAGACGGACACGATGGACACCTTCGTCGACTCCTCGTGGTACTTCCTGCGCTACGTCTCTCCGGACCTCGACGACGCGCCCTTCGACCTCGATCGGGCCAACGACTGGATGCCGGTCGACCAGTACGTCGGCGGCATCGAACACGCCGTGATGCACCTGCTGTATTCGCGGTTCGTGACGAAGACGCTGGCCGACCACGAGGGGCTCGAACACCGCGAGCCGTTCACGAACCTGCTCGCGCAGGGGATGGTCCAACTGGAAGGCGAGAAGATGTCGAAATCGAAGGGCAACGTCGTCTCGCCGCAGGCGATCGTCTCCGAGTACGGCGCGGACACCGCGCGGCTGTTCATGATGCAGGCCGCCCAGCCCGAGCGCGACTTCGATTGGTCCGAGCAGGGTGTCCGGTCCGCCTACCGGTTCCTCTCGCGGTTCAAAGAGCTCGTCGAGGCCTACGCCGCCGACGAGATCGAGACGACCGACGAGGCGGGGCCGATCGCCGGATACGTCGACGGCGAGATCGAGGCCGCGGTCGTCGTCGCGACTGAGGAGTACGACGAGTTGGTGTTCAACACCGCCGTCCGCGGGGCCCAATCGCTCGTCGGGACGCTCAGACAGTACCGCGACTATACAGCTGTCCACGCCGAGACGGTCGAGCGCGCGCTCTCGGTCGCGATCCGACTGCTCGCGCCCGTCGCGCCCCACCTCTGTGAGGAGCTGTGGGAGACGCTCGGCGAGGATGGCTTCGTCGTCGACGCCACGTGGCCGACTGCCGCTGCGGACCGTGAAACGATCGAGAAACGGCAACGGCTCGTCGAGAACACCCGCGAGGACGTCCGACAGATCGTCGACGTGGCGGGGATCGACGATCCCGAACGGATCGACATCGTCGTCACACCCGCCTGGAAACACAAAGCGCTGAACGTCGCGATCGACAGCGACGCGCCGAACGTGATCGGTGAGTTGATGCAACACGAGGAGATCAAGCGGCACGGACAGGACGCCGCGTCCTACGGACAGGATCTGCAGGAAACCCGGGAGGCGCTCCAGCGGACCCTCGATCCCGACACCGAACTCGCCGCGCTCGAATCCGCGGCGTGGCTGATCGAACGGGAGTTCGACGCCGAGGTGCGCGTGCTGGCCGCCGATGACGCGCCCGGCGAGGCAGCGGCCAAGGCCGAGCCCTCCCGGCCGGCGATCGACATCGAGGAGTAGGCGATCCACTCATCGACGCGTCTATCCCGCCCCTCCCCCGGAGGACAGATCGCGGCAATTCTTATGCATCCGACGCCTCCGTCGTATATGATCGATCTGCGGAGCGACACGGTGACCAAGCCCTCCCAGGCGATGCGCGCGGCGATGGCCGACGCCGCGGTCGGCGACGACGTCCACGGGGAGGATCCGACGGTGAACGAGCTCGAAGCGACGGTCGCCGAGCTCCTCGAGACGGAGGCCGCTCTGTTCGTCCCCTCGGGGACGATGGGCAACCAGATCGCCGCCCGCGTCCACGCCGACCGCGGCGACGAGGTGCTCGTCGAGCGCGAGAGCCACATCTACAAGTGGGAGCTCGGCGGGCTCGCCCAACACGCCGGGTTGCAGGTCAGGACGGTCGACGGCGGCTCGCGCGGCGTCGTCACGCCCGAGTCGATCGCCGAGGGATACGTCGAGGCCGACAGCCACCGCGCCGGGACCGGGCTCGTCTGTCTCGAAAACACCCACAACAGCAAGGGCGGGACCGCCATCTCCGCCGACGAGATGGATGCTGCGGCGCGGGCCGCCCACGAGCGGAACGTCCCGGTCCACGTCGACGGCGCGCGACTGTTCAACGCCGCCGCGGCGCTCGACGTCGAAGCCGCGCGGCTGGTCCGCGAGGCGGATTCGGTGATGTGCTGTCTCTCGAAGGGGCTCGGTGCGCCCGTCGGCTCGATGCTCGCCGGCACCGAGCCGTTCATCGAGAAAGCCCGCCGGGTCCGAAAGCTGTTCGGCGGCGGCATGCGGCAGGCGGGCGTCCTCGCCGCGCCTGGTCTGCTCGCGCTGGAGAATCGAACGCGATTGGCCGACGATCACGAGAACGCCCGCGCGCTCGCGGCGGGGCTCGCGTCGATCGACGGCCTGTCGGTCGCCGACCCGGAGACGAACATCGTCATGTCGGAGCCAGCCACGCCCGTCGAGCGGTTCGTCGACGCCTGCGCGGCCCACGGCGTGAACTGCGGCCCGTTCGGCGAGGGGCGCGTCCGCTTCTGTACGCACCTCGGCGTCAGTCGCGAGGACGTCGAGACGGCCGTCGAGGCGATCGCCGGGATCTAGTCACCGGCGTTTCCCGTCGCGCATGCCCTCCGAGAAACTGAGCAACGTTCGTCGGATGAACAGGAAGATCGCGAAGACGATGAGCAACAGCACCAGAATGATGCCGACGAGGACGGGGTCGATGCCGAGAGAGAGCGGCGACGGGGTGACGGCCTCGACGAACGCCGGGGCGGATGCTGACATACGCGGGGGTAACGGTCCCAGGACAAAACCGTTTCGGGGCCGTCGTCCGACGCCGGGCTGACGACGTTGATAAAAGTTCATGGCCAAGGACCTGATACGCCTCCCCGATGAGCCTCCTGCCCTCCAGTCCGGACATCTCGCCGGACAGCGAGCCGCGGGTCGTCGGCCTCGACAGCGAGGAGGCCGACGAGCTGATGGCCGCGCTCTCCTCGCAGACGGCTCGCCGAATCCTCGCGGCGCTCCACGACGAGCCCGCACCGCCCGGCGAGCTCGCAGACCGCGTCGACACCTCGCTGCAGAACGCACAGTACCACCTCGCGAACCTCGAGGACGCTGGCGCGATCGAGATCGTCGGCACCGCCTACTCCGAGAAGGGCCGCGAGATGTCGATCTACGGTCCCGCCGACAGCCCGCTCGTGATCTTCGCCGGCGAGAAAGAGCGCGCCTCGGGGCTTCGGGCCGCCGTCTCGCGGCTCTTCGCGGGCTTTCTCGCGCTTGGCGTCGGCGGCGCGGTGGTCCAATCGCTGTTCGGTGAGGGGCTCGTTGGAGGGCCCTCCGCCCCCGGCGGCGCGTCTACCGACCGCGCGGAACCGACACCCGAGCCCTCGGCGACGCCCGGCGATGGTGATGTCGGCGCGTTCGGTGCGGCGGAACGAACGCCGGAGCCGACGTCCGCCCCCGAACCGACCGTCACGCCGACCTCCGAGGCTACGGACGTCGCGACCGAAACCGCCGACGGGCTCGCCGTGCTGTTCGGCGGCGGGATGCCGCCCGGCCTTGCCTTCTTCCTCGGCGGTGCGATCGTGCTCACGATCGTCGTCGGGGTGACGTATCTCAGGTCGCGCCCACGATAGCTCAAACGCCGATTTTACCCTTCGGTGGTCTCTTTATATACTCGTACGACGTGTCGAACGCGCTGGACGCTTCGGCCCTCCATCATTGCAAGTCGATCCCCGCACCCGCGTTCGGCGCACGCTCCTGCCGCGTAGCCGTGTTTAGACGCCTCGCGGCTCGACCACGAACCGCTCGAAGACGGTCCCCGACGGTTCGAGGAGCCGCCCGCGTGCCACGCTCTCCTCGTCGTCCCACTCCAGTTCGGCGTACGCCGGTCGGTTCCAGCGCGGATCGGCGTGACTGCCGGGGTTGAGCACCGGGACGATCCCCGGGCGGAACTCGGGGGCGTGCGAGTGCCCGACGATCACGAGGTCGGCGTTCGACTGTCTGGCGAACATCGACAGCGCCGTGTCGGTGTGTTCGTGGCCGTGGACGACGGCGATCCTGAGCCCCTCCCATTCGACGATCCGATCCGTCGACACGCGGTCGCACACTACGGGCGTGTCGTTGTTCCCGGAGACGCCTTCGATCGGGCCGTAGGTTTCGAACGCGTCGAGCACGTCGGCGGTCATGAAATCGCCCGCGTGAACGATCGTGTCGGCCGTTCGGAGCACTTCTTCGAGTCGGCTCGTGAGGTGTGCGTCCTCCCGGCCGTGCGTGTCGGAGAGCGCGACGAGCATACACGCGCTACGATGCACGCGAGCAAAGCCCCTCCGACTTACCGGGCGGCGCTCGGAGTCGCAGTGGACCGAGCCCTTTTTCGGATCGACCGGCCTACGCGTAGTATGCTCAAAGCGGGCGTCATCGCGGTTCAGGGCGATGTCGCCGAACACGCCGACGCCGTCCGACGCGCCGCCGACCGACACGGCGAGAGCTGTACCGTCGAGATCGTTCGAACCGCGGGCGTCGTCCCCGACTGCGACCTCCTCCTGTTGCCCGGCGGCGAGTCGACCACCATCTCACGGCTCCTCGCCGACGAGGGGATCGACGAGGAGATACGGGCGTTCGCCGCCGCCGGAAAACCGATGCTCGCGACCTGTGCTGGTCTGATCGTCGCCAGCTCGGACGCGAAAGACGACCGCGTCGCGACGCTCGACCTCCTCGATGTCACCGTCGACCGTAACGCCTTCGGCCGGCAGGCCGACAGCTTCGAGACGGCCCTCGACGTCACGGGGCTCGACTCGCCGTTTCCGGCCGTGTTCATCCGCGCGCCCGCGATCGACGAAGTCGGCCCGGACGTCGAGGTACTCGCCACGGTCGACGGTCGGCCCGTCGCGGTCAGACAGGGCGCGATCCTCGGTACGTCGTTTCACCCCGAGTTGACCGACGACTCGCGGATCCACGGCCTGGCGTTCTTCGAGTAGCCGGGCCTCCGCGGGTCGCGCTCGACCCCGGGCCGCGAAGTCCGCCGAACACGCGGATTTTTACCGCTTCGACGCCTCTATCCCCCATGGACGCACACATCGAGGGCGTCCGGTTCGCCGAGTCGCCCTCGGGCGTCGTCGCGGTCGTGACGATCGCCGTCGACGGCGAGTCGGACGTCCTCCCGATCTTCGTCGGCTTCGAGGAGGCGGCGAGCATCGCGCGCGGGCTCGACGCGGTCGACATCGGGCGGCCGCTCACCCACGATCTCCTGCTCGACGTAGTCGAGGAACTGGGGGGTCGTGTCGATCGCGTGGCGATCTCGGACATCGACGACGGCACCTACATCGCCGATCTGTATCTCGACACGCCGCGTGGCGGTGTCGTCGTCGACGCCCGTCCGAGCGACTCGCTCGCCCTCGCCGCGCGGACGAACGCCGACATCGAGCTCTCGACGGCGGTGTTCGACGACGGGCGCGAACCGCTCGCGGAATACGAACACTTAGACGACATCCGGACCTTGATGGGGCCATGAGCGACGCCCACGACGGACGCGAAGACGTCCTCGACGACCTCTCCGCGCTGATCGAATCGCGAAAGGCCAACCTCCCCGAGGACTCGTACACGACGTCGCTTTTCACCCACGAGAAGGGCGAGAACGCCGTCCTCGAAAAGCTCGGCGAGGAGACGACGGAGCTCATCTTGGCGGCCAAAGACGACGACGCCGAGGAACTGACGCACGAGGCGGCCGATCTCGTCTATCACCTGCTCGTTCTGCTGTCGATGAAGGGGCTGGATCTCGAAACCGTTCGTTCGGAGCTTCGGGAGCGACACACCTAACGACTCGGATGACGACCCGCGCGAATCGAGGTCAGACCGGCGCGTCGATATCGACGTCGAGAAGCGCCAGTACCTCATCGATCCGCATCAGTTCGTCGTCCCCGCTCGTGTCGTCGACGGCGTCCATGATGCCGCGTTCGAGCTCCTCCAATCGGTCCGTCACTTCCTCGAGATTGAGGATTCGGGGCGCCAACGTCACGTAGGTCGTGCCGTCGCGTTCGTAGGTATCGTCTTCGTCCATCTCCGGAAGCCTCGACTTTCCACGAACACAAATCGGGATACGGCGTAGGTTTTTGGGTACTCACGATGGTACTATCATAGGAGTTTCCGGAAACAACCCGGTCAGGCTTATGTAACCTGAACCGAAATCAATCTCTCAGAGAAAGATGATCCGCGATGCTCGCGTCCTCCGCGCCGGGTTCGTCCCTCGGGAAGTTGAGCATCGCGACGCCGAAGTCAACCATCTCTCCAGCGTTCTTGAGCCCATCACGAACGGCGAACCCGCCGACACGGCCATCGTCACCGGGCCCAGCGGCGCCGGCAAGACCTGCATCTCGCAGTTCGTCACCGAACGACTCCGGGAAGAGGTCCTCGACGTCGAGACCACCTACGTCAACTGCTGGCGCAACTACACCCGATTCCGAACGCTCTATCAGATTCTCGACGACCTCGGCGCGACTATCGACATCCACCGGCAGTCAACGCCCCACGACGAACTCGTCGACCGCCTCCAACAGCACGACGGCCCGCGAACCGTCGTCATCCTCGACGAGGTCGACCAACTGGAGGACCCCAGCGTCATCTACGACCTCCACAGCCTCCCGCAGTTCGCGATCATCTGCATCGCGAACACGGAAGAGGAGCTGTTCAGCCGCGTCGACGACCGCCTCGTGAGCCGGCTGCGCTCCAGCGAACACGTCCGGATGGACAAGTACCACGACGAACAGCTGTACGACATCCTGAGTGCGCGGGCAAAGCGGGGGCTCGACGAGGACGTCGTCACCGACGACCAACTCTATCGGATCGCCGACGCGGCCGCCGGCGACGCCCGCCTCGCAATCGGGATCCTCCGAACGGCCGCCGGCAAAGCCGATCGCGAGAACCACGAGCGCATCACCGACGATATTCTCCTGGACGCCGCCGAGGATGCTCGGGCCCAGATTAAGCAGAGGAGCCTCGACTCGCTCACGCCGCACCAGCGCGTCGTCTACGACATCGTTCGCGAGCATGGCCCGGTCGGGCCGAGCGAGATACACGAGCGCTATTCCGAGGCGGTCGACGATCCACGGACGAAACGGACCGTCCGAACGTACCTCTCGAAGATGGCGCAGTACAACCTCCTTGAGGCGGAGGGAACGAGCCGGGATCGAGAGTACTCGCTCGTCGATTCGGCCGCTGCGTCGCCGATGCAGTGAACTACCCTACCCTACTCGCTCACGGCTGACGCCGTTCGCTCCTTGAGGGTAGGGCTTCCTGCTTCGACGACGCGTTTTGCAGATACAGGTGTATCCACAGCGAGCGCAGTCTCCACAGGCGTTGATTCGGAGTATCCCACTCCTACATCTTCGAGGCCGCGAAAAAGAATGTTCCACGCCGCGTTCGCGTCCCTGTCCGCCTCAAACCCACAGGCGGGACACGAGTGTTCACGGACCCATAACGGCTTCTCCGTCGAAACGCCACATGACGCGCACTCCTTGGTCGTCCCTCTCGGGTTGACCGCCACGAAGTGCGTCCCCGCTCGTTCGCACTTGTAATCAAGCATCCGAAGGAACGTCCGCCACGCGGCAGACGCCGTATTGCGGCTGTACGACGGACTTTCCATCATCCCCTTCACGTTCAGGTCTTCGACCGCCACAAAGTCGTACTCGGTAGCGTAGTAGTTCGACAATTTGTGGAGAAAGTCGCGGCGCTTCCGTCGGAGGTCGGCGTGACACTCCGCGACGCGTCGCCGTTGTGTCTCGTAGTTATTCGACCCGTGTTGCTTCCGCGAGAGCTTCCGTTGTTCGCGCTCCAAGCGGTCGCGTTCGTCCGAGAGGTCGAGTGACCCGACCGCCGTGCCGTCGGTGTCGTGGGCGTACTTCAGGATGCCCACATCGATTCCGACGCACTCCTCGGGATTCTCAGGCGGCTCGGTCGGGTCACGCTCCATCTCGACGCCGAAGGTGGCGAACCACTCGCCCGTTGGCTCTTTCTTGAGCGTGACCTGCTTGAGTGTGGCGTCGTCGGGGATGGGTCGGTGGAGCCGTATCGGTATCTCCGCGAGTTTCGAGAGGGACAGGACAGTCTGACCGCCCTTCTTGTCGAACTTGAAGCCAGACTGACTGTACGTGAAACTGCGGAACTCCCGTGGCGGCTTCCACTTGAGCTGACCGACGCCGTAGCCGTTCTCCTTGAGTCCCCCGAGTGACTTGACGTTCTGCTCGATTCGCATGACCGCTGTTTGCAGAACTGTCGAGTACACATCCGAGAGGTCATCCCACCAGTCTTTCAGGGACGGTATTTCGTCTCGGATGGAGCGAACGCGCCGATTGAGCGTGCCTGTATCCTCGGGGATTTGGTCGAAGCGGTAGAGCGCGTGGTTGTACAGTTGCCTACAAATGTCTCGGTGGCGGTCCAACTCCTCACGGTGGGCGTCGGACGGCTCAAGATGATACTTGTAGGCGTAGTACATGGCGCTATTCGTGTTCCTCGATGTACTCGTCAAGTCGCTCGCGGAGTGAACGACGAGAGATTCAGGTGGTGTTCCTGAATCCACTCGTGTTGGTCCCCTCGGAGCGTGATTGTGGTCCGCTTCATCGTATGTATAGTATATACTCTATGCACAAAACGTTGCGACTGCGTGGGCCTGTGAGCCTGCAACAGAGCAGTGTATGGACAGATGATGACGGCGCTGTATCCCCGCCCTACTGCGCTACTCGGCCTTCGGCCTGCGTTGCTCCTTGAGGACGGGGGCTTAGCGCCTGCATTCAGCTAATCGCGACATGCCTCCGGTCTCACTACGACCAAAGGTTCTTATTCATTTGAACCGTTTCAGCATTCATGACTGCTGAAACAGTTCGGTCCGGTAGGAAAAAGGAAGGGACCTACGTTCGACTTCCCGTTCCCCTCGGTGATCCAGATGCGTTCCGGTATGGAGCAACCGCCGACATCCTGCAGATACTCGTCGACAATCCGGAACAGGAGTTCACAAACCGGGAGCTCCACCGGGTGACGGGAAACGGATTGAGTGGTGTCAACGCCGCCGTCGATTCGCTCGAAGCACTTGGCGTGATCGACGTTGATCGCTCCGGGCGGGCAAACGCCGTCCGGATGGATTCGGGGATGCTCATCAAAGCTGATGATCCGGTAACGACCATCCCTCAATCGGAGTATCACGAGCCGGTCAGAGCGATCCTCGCCGACATTGAACAGCGGATTGCCGACGACGTTGGCATCATTCTCTTTGGCAGCGTCGCACGGGGTACCGCCGACCGAACGAGTGACATCGACCTGTTCGTCGTGATTGACGGAGAGAGAATGAAGGCCCAGCGTGAGGCCCACACCATCGAACAGGACATCGCCGATATGCAGTTCGACGGCGATCGCTATGAGGCACACATCGTGGTCGAACCCGAGGAAACGGCTGCGAACCACGACCGAATCGACGATATCTTTACAGAGGGGCTGACGCTTCGAGACTCGTCAGCACTCGATGCGGTGAAACGGGAGGTGTTTGGCGGTGGGGCTGAGTGAGGTTGTCGCCGCGCTCGAACACGCCGAACAGCTGTTAGAGGACGGCGAAACCGGCCCAGCACAGGACTCACTCTCCTGGCAACGAGCTAGCGACGACGCCGACATTCAGCTCGGAAAGGCGTGTGCTATGCTGGGGACGTGTCGACAGCTTCGGCAAGGAACGAACAACTACGTGAGTATCGTCGAACTCTCGTTCAACGCTATCGAGCGGTCGTTCCAGTTTTACCTCGTCGAGATGACAGTGGCGGAGTCAGCGGATTATCGGAAACATGAAGAAGTATTCGACGACATCGCGGTGCGAAATATCTTTTCCGACGAGGAGGTCGCCAGCCGGATCGACGCCTTCCGCTCCGAGCACCGCTCGCGGTTCTATTATCACATCGACCGCCCCGGTCGAGACTTTGCGATGGCAATGCACGATTTAGCTGAAGAAATCCACCAATATCTCGTCGAGTTTGCCGACGCTCACTCACGGCGTAACTGCGACAAACGGGAGTGACGCTCCCACGCCAACCCGAGCCTCGAACTCGTCCCCTTCTATAAAAAGAAATTTTACTCATGTGGTCGAGCGGAAAAAGTGTCAATAGCGATCACGCTTGACCAACATCTATAGCGCTTGTTCGGAGATGTTGGTTAATACTGTCAGAGGAGACTGCTACAACTCCGGAAATCTTCTCGGAAGCGGGCGAACACCGATGGAAATCGGGTGACTCACTCCGATTTGAGTCGGAGCCTCTCTCTTTCCTGAAACGCGGAACCGCCACGCCGCGGCTTATTGGGAACATCCGTCATCTAGTCGAATATGCCAGATCATTCGACATCGAATCGATTGGCCGTGGGACAGCCAACTCGAGGGGCAGAGAGAAATCGAACCCTTGCTGACCAGACCGATCCGGCGACCGACGGGATGTTGCTTCCCTCGCTCGATGACGGTATCACGCTACTCGACGTGGAGGGAAGCCGTGGCGTCCCGATCCTGCAGTCGCTCGCGCTCGATCATCTGCTCCTCCACGACGGCCCTGCCTTCTGGATCGACGCCAACGGGCACGCGACGACGACGACACTCGCCCGGATCGCACCCAGCCAACGGTTGCTCAACCGAATCCACGTGGCACGCGGATTCACCGCCTACCAGCACTACGGCGCCGTCTGTGATCTCCCGGCGGCGGTGAATCAGTCCATCCGGGAATCGACGACCAACGACACCGTCCGAGATCGGCAGCCGGCGGATAGTGACGATGCATCACCACACACACCATCACTCATCGTCGCGCCGGCCGTCGACGCCCAGTACCGCGCCGACGATACCCTCGGCGAGACCCACGCGAAAACCCTCCAGGCTCGAACTCTCGCCCGGTTGGCGACCTACGCCGATGGGTACGACATCCCGGTGCTCGTTACGCGAAACGAACGAAACGAATTCACCGAACCGGTCGCGACGGTCGCCGACCACCACTTGGAGTGTGAGCAAACTCGAATGGGGCCACGGGTCGTCGGCGAGGACTTCGAGACGCTCGTCTATCCCGTCGACGACGGCGCGTACTACCAGACGACGTTCGCGTACTGGCGGCAGCTGCTCGCGGCACGCGCCACGCAGGTCGGCATGGAGCCGACGACCACGCCGTCGACGCCAACACCGGAGGGCGTCGGGAGCGGTGTCACAGTTGATGGAGAGTCAGTGGCAGTCGGAACAGATCCGCTGCTCGACGCGTGGACAGCCAGCGCTGGAGGACGATAACCGATGGGCCGTACGAACCCGACGTATCGGGACGCACTCCGGGCCATCGAGGAACGCTGGGCGGATTTCCGGCGGGCACTGCGGCGTCGCGACCAACCACGGTTCGACCAGCTGTTCGAGTACGCTCGTGAGCACGCCGACGCGAGCGGACTTCTGAACCACCAGAACCCGCTCCTCCCCGCGCTAGTCAGTATCGACCTCGAACAGGAAGCCCGTCTCGACGACCACGAAGAGCGCCTCGAGGAGCTCGAAGCCGCGGTCGCGGCACGCGATGACCAGGAAGACGGCTTGCCAGAAGCAGACACCTGACGATGCCGTTCACTATCGACTTCTTGGACGACGGGCGCATTATCGAGTGGGATGCCACCGGCGGCGGCGCCGTCGCAACCGAACACGACGACTACACGCCACGTTTCTACGTCGCTGCTCGAGACCCTGACGCAGATATCGATCTTACTGCGCTCCAGTCGATCTACGACCAACATCCCGACGTCGTCGCGACCGAGATGGTGAGGCGTCGCCCCGGATTCCGTCGCGACGAGGAGGCCGTTCTCGCCGTCGACGTCGCCCACATCGACCGCGTCACCCCACTCGCCCGGCAGGCACGCCAGCTGTCGGACTATCCAGTCGGGGATCTCGCCTGTTTCAACGTCGACTTCTCGCGAGAGTTCCGATACTGTCTGGAGACAGACGCCGATCCGACGCCGGCGAGCGAGCTGTCGACATTCCGGCTCAGCGTTCCGGTGACCGAAACGAGCAACGACGTCTACGAGAAACTGTCCGTCGGCGGCGACGCCGTCACCGGCTCGCCGACGGATATCCTGACCGCCGTCCAAGGGGCGCTCGACGCACACGATCCGGATGTCCTGGTCTGCTCGACGAACGAGATCGTCCCGACCCTCCACGAGATGGCGACGGACGCCGGCGTCGACGACTTCTCGATGAGTCGGTGGCCGGACGTCGACTACCAGCAGCTCGCGAGCCGGTCGACCTACTCGAGCTACGGTCGCGTCGGCCACTCACCGGCGCGGTACAACGTGCCCGGTCGGGCGATCATCGACGAGTCGAACACGTTCTTCTACGGGGAAACGAACCTCGACGGCGTCCTCGACCTCGTGTCGCGCTCGAACAAGCCCGTCCAGGAGCTCGCGTGGGCGTCGATCGGGAACGTGCTCACGGCGATCCAGATCTGCGAGGCCCACGACCGCGGGGTTCTCGTCCCCTGGAACTCTTGGCGCCACGAGTTCTACAAACCGATGGGGACGCTCCACGACGCCGACCGCGGCGGCTTCATCTTCGCCCCCGAGGTCGGCCTCCACGAGAACGTCCACGAACTCGACTTCTCCTCGTTGTACCCGAACATCATCTGTACCCGGAACGTCTCGCCGGACGTCATCCGGTGTGACTGCCACAGCGACCGCGACGACGTCCCCGGCCTCGGGTACTCGATCTGCGACGATCGGGGCTACCTCGTCGACGTGCTACAGCCGATCATCGACGCACGCGACGAGATCAAGGCGGCCATCCGGCGCGAGAAGGAACGGGACGGCCCCGACGAGGACCGACTGGCGGAACTCGAGGGGCGGTCGGGAGCGTTGAAGTGGATCCTCGTCGCCTGCTTCGGGTATCAAGGGTTCAGCAACGCGAAGTTCGGCCGCATCGAGTGCCACGAGGCGATCAACGCGTTCGCTCGCGAAATTCTGCTGACGGCGAAACAACGGCTGGAAGCCGGCGGCTGGCGCGTCGTCCACGGCATCGTCGACTCCATCTGGGTGACCCCGGACCCTGACGTCGACGACGAGGACCGCGAGGACCTCGGGACGCTCGCGACGGAGATCACGGAACGCGTCGAGATTCGACTCGAACACGAGGCGCACTACGACTGGGTGGCGTTCGTCCCGCAGCGTGAGAGCGACTCCGGCGCGCTGACGAAGTACTTCGGGAAGGTCGCCGGCGACGACGACTTCAAGATCAGAGGTATCGAAGCCCGGCAGCGTTCGACCCCGCCGTTCACCGAGGATGTCCAGCGAGACTGTCTCGACCGGCTCGATGCCACGCGGTCACCGGACGCGGTACTCGGACGTCTTCAGGATGCAATCGACCAGCTACACGCTGGTCAGGTCCCGATTGAGCAGCTCGTCGAACGGAATCGTGTATCCAAACCACTCGAGGGCTACACCCAAAACACGCAGAACGTGGCGGCGCTGAAGCGCGCTCGTGACCAGAACCTCGCCGTCCATCCGGGACAGGACATCGAGTACGTCGTCGTCGACGATCGGAAGACCTCGCGAGAGCGGGTCGCATTGGCTCACGAGGAAGTCGAGATGTACGATCCGGACTACTACGAGACGGAACTCATCAGAGCTGTCGAGAGCGTTCTCTCACCGTTAGGCTGGACCCGATCAGACCTCCGTCGGGAGCTCTCGGAGACACGGGTGCCAGAGCTGACAGCGTTCACGGAGTCGAAGGGGAATTAACCAACATGAATCCGATTGGCCGGATAACGTTGCACTGTCTAGTTCAGGGAGTTTGAGAAGCGAGCAGGTCGTAGTGAGTGGTGTCCATGACACTCGCAAACCTGCTCAGGGAGACGTTAGACGTGGATTGTGATGAGGTTTGGGAGAATGAGCCGACCCCGACACCCGTCAGGGTGTTCGGGGTCCGGCTCCATTCAATGGGGTTGTCGGTACGGGAGGTGGCCGCCGTGTTAGGGTTACTCGGCGTTAATCGCTCTCACGGAGCGGTCTGGAATTGGACACACGATCTCGCTGAATCGCAGGGCGACCCGCCGACGGCGGAGCCGTCGCGGGTTGCCGTCGACGAGAAACAAATCGAGATTGATGGTGAGAAACAGTGGCTGTATGCGGCGATCGATACGGGGTCGAAGTTACTGCTTGAAATCGACGTATACAGCCGCCGCGGGATCGGTCCCGCGGCAGCGTTCTTGCATCAGTTAACCGAGAAACATGACGTTTCGGACACCGAATTCCTGGTCGATGCTGGTGGGTATCTGACTGCCCTCTTTCAACACGATTTGAGCGGTCAGCTCAACTACACAGAGCGGAACCACATCGAAAAGTGGTTCCAGACAGTATCGATGCGAATCGACCGCTTTCACTCCTTTTCGCGGGGCAGTCAATCGAGCGCCCGACGCTGGGTACGCCGCTTTCGCCACTACTACAATCACGATCGGCCGAATCAAGCGCCAGATAATCAAACGCCCGTTGAGGCGGTGCTCAACCAGACAGTGCCCTCCCGACTTTTTGTCGTTCGAGAGAGCGTATGCACTCTCTCGTGATGTGGCCAGAACGCTCTGCGTTCTGGCTGCTTGCCGGACCGTGTCCGGCAATGACGAAAGACTGCCCTGCGGTCTTTCGAACCACATCGGGTTCAGCTCGGAGAACCGCGCTCACTTCGCTCGCGCGGATGTTACTCCCCGACCGCTTCCTCGACGATCGCGATCTCCTCGTCCGTCAGCCCGTACAATTCATAAACGATCTCGTCGATCAACCGATCGGTCTTTTCGATCTTCGCCTCCAGCTCCTCGGCGCGCTCGACGGCATTTATATACCGTTCCAGCCCGTCCGCCACGTCCGCGAGCCGCGGCAGCGTCAGCGCTTCGAGGCGATCCACCAGCGAGTTCGTCTTCGTCGCCGTCTCCCGAAAGCCCGCGAAGCCGCCGGCCTCGTCGACGGCGTGGGGGACGAAGGCGTTTATAAGCGCTCGATCAGTTCACGACCGATTCGAGGACCGTCCGCAGTTTCGACTCGACCTCGGACGCTTGGAGAATCCGGATCGAACGCTGTTCGTCGAGCGCCGCCGTTTGGGACTCCTCGATGTCCTGCACGACGAGCAGCCCGTTCCAGCCGGAGCCGAAGTACGCGGTGTCGTCTTCGAAGACGAACTCGCCGTTCTGCCGCAGGAACGCGAGGTATTCGAGCGTCTCTTTGATCCCCGACCGGATCGTCTGTGGGTTCGTCGAGTTCTTGATCTCGGTTATGAGGTACTCCTGCCGACCGTCGGCGTCAATTTCGAGGACGATGACGTCTGGTCGTCCGGTCGTTCGGCGGAACTCGTCGTTCTCGAAATACGTAGAGAGCACTTCACGGGTCTCGCGTTGGACCATCTCGCTTCGCGTGAGGTCAGTCCGCTCCTTTTCGAAGTTTTCCGGGACGAACGAGAGCCCTCGTTCTCTCGCGGAGTTGTCGTGATACAGCGTTATCTCGGCGTCGTCGTCGACCATCCGGGCGATCGCCTGTGAGTCCGAGACGATCGTCGAGAGGGTGAACGACTCCTCGCGAAGCGATTCGATCGCGGCGACGAATCGAAAGAGGACGTAGAGCTCCAAGAGCGTCTCCTCGTCGTCCGGCGTGATCGCCGTCTGTTCAAGCAGTTCGGTCATGGCCTCCCGATCGGCGTCGAGGCTATCCCGATACGACCGAAGCAGCGCCGCCGCGTCGGTATATAAAGGCGTTCGCGCCGTCTCGGCTCGCTGTAACATCCGATCCGTCGGCTCGTACGTTTCCGGATCGCGAATTCGTTTGACGTGGACGTTCCGCTCGAACGTCCGGCGCATGACATCGACGAGTTCGAGGTTTTCGCGCCACCGATGGGTCACCCACTCGTAGTCCGCCCGGAGATACGCCTCACAGTCGTCCAACGTGTTATAAATGACCGAGAGCAGCCGCTTCAACACGATGTTCTCGGCGATCTCGTAGCTCTCGGATCGGTCGTCGCAGACGAACAGCGCGCGATTGTGCGGGTTCGTGGAGTAGCGCTGTTTCACCGTCGATGGCCAGTCTATTCGACCGGAAACGCTCCCCCGAGAGACCGTCGTGGTCGTCTCGGTCCCCGTCTTGATGTTCCGGAGCCGCTTCGGGAGCGCTTCGACGAAGTCGACGACGCCCGGCTTGAGTATGAAGTGCAGCCGAACGAGCGACTCGAAATCGTCGAAGCGCTCGTCGAGCCCGTTCGGTTTGAGTTCTGCCGCGACGTGGTTTTCGGGAAACGAGCCGTGCATCACGTACGTAAGGATGTCCTGTGAGAGCCCGGCGACGAGTTCGTCTCTATCCATCGACGGTCACACCGAGAACGTCACCGGCCAATCGACCCAACCGCCCGCGATCGACCACGTCCGTATGGGCGATTCGCGAAACGATCTGGCCTCTGTTCGGCACACCTTCCAACTGCGGGAACACGTAGCTCGCGACGGCACCGGAGAGGGCGGCTCGTCGGTCGATCTCTCGTCCGTTGACGTGCGACAGAATGTCTTTGATTATCGCGGGTCCGATATTGCGTCCGTTTTCCGTCGCGTTGACCGCGAACCAGATCTCCCCTACGTCCCGAAGCGTGTCGTCGTTGGCGTCGATTCCCCACACGTCTGCGTACGATCGAACGAGTTCACTGCTTTCCTCGCGTCCGGGCGGGATTTCGGGCGCGTCGACGTGGATGAACGCGAACCGACGCATGAACGCGTACGAGAGTTCGTAGAGGGAGGTCTTGTCGTAGGAGTTCATCGTCGCGAAAATCCGCCACGAAGCGGGGACGACGTATCGGTTGGGTGCCAGTTGCCCGTCGAAATCGGACGCCGGAACGACCTCGATTTCCTCGCCGTCGCGTCGGTACGGCAACTGGACGGCCTGCCCCGATAAGAGGGTGAACAGCTGGCCGAACGACTTGTCGATATCGGCGCGGTTGATCTCGTCGATGACGAGCAGTTCGTTCCGCTGCGTACGTTCCTTTTTAAACCGTCGCAGGACCTGTCCGGGCTCGAACGAGAGGTTCTCCCCGTCGGATTCGCCCGGCATGTACCCGCCGACCGTCTCGAACGTCGACCAATCCGCCGTCGCGGTCGTGAGCTGCTGTCCGGTATATATATGCGGATATTCAGTATTTAAATACGAACAGAGCTGCCGGGCGATTTCGGTCTTTCCCGTTCCGGGTGGGCCGGTGAATATGAGGTGTTTTCCTGCGTTCAACGCGGCCGTTATCGATTCGATCAGTTCCTCGCGTTGCTCGTCGTGGAAATACAGCGAATCGAATGTTTCAGCCGGCAGATCGATCGACGGCTCCGTATATATATCCGGCTCTGGGCCGCCGTCGAGCGTCGCCTGTTCCGTCGATCGATCGCTGGCGGCCGGGCGTCCGTGAACGAGGTTCTCGACGGAACCGTACCGTCCGCGGATGCCACCGAGTCCGAGGTCGTTCAGCGAACTGAACCCCATCGTATAGGAGATATCGTGGCCGGCGAGACCGTGGATCTCTTCGGAGTCGATGTTTGTCTCGATCGGCTCTTTTAAATAGATGATACAGACCCACGGTTTTCCCTCTTCGTGATTCGGCCACACCGCTCGGCCGAGCGATTCGTTTCGCTCGGTCGAGATGACTTCGGCGGCGTGATCGTAGCCACCGTCTTTATAAAACAGGAGGTAGTCGCCGGGATCGATCTGCCGCCACGTCCCCGAAACCGTCTCCTTCGTACCCCACATGCGAACGGTGTCTCCGGACGAATGTGAATCCGAGTAGGCCGCGACTTCGGATCCCGAAAGCCCATCGAGAACGGTTCGCTGAAAGTTTTCCTGCGCGGCGGCGTTCCCGTACGGCGCGAGGAAGACTGTCGGCCCGTCGTATGCCATTACGTAGCGCTGTCCCGTCAGGGGTATAAAAGTATGCGACCGCGATGGCGGCGTTTATCAACGATGACGCGGGGACGCTTTCCCGAGATGTTGTACAAAAAGCACCCCTCTGCTCGCTGTCGATATTGCGCCGAACCTCTCTATTACGGACTCAAAGACGAGGCGACGGGCTGGAAGGTTCACTACTGCTGTCTACTACCCAACGGATGCGGTCGGGAGTTATCTCTCGGTCGAATCGGGCTTGAGTCGGTTGACACGAAAGACGACGCTCACGAGCGAGCAGAAGCGTTCGCCGAACGTCTAAATGAGAGATTCGGAGCCGAGCGATATAGACCAATATGACCGCCCGTCAGTCCCACGTCACCCACAGCAAGAACACGAGCGCGACCGTCTGGAACACGTGGATGACGATGTTCGCCTGCCACGCCAGCGGCGGCATGTCGGTGGCGAACCAGCCCGCGAGCACCGGGTGGAACAGATAGAAGTACAGCGACAGCGCGTTCTGTGCGAGGAGCAGGCTGCCGAACGCCGCCAGCCCGAGCGAGTGCTTCGAGCGGAACGTCGCGTAGTTGCGGCCCCAGATCCACACGAGCGCGAGCAACATCCCCGTGTTCGCCGCCACGCTGACGCGTGCAATATCTATCCAGTCGATCGTGGTCATGCGCGGTTCGCTCCCGTGTGCGTCGTGTCGGTCATAGTGGTAGCTCCTCGGCGATCTCCTCGACGAGATCCCAGTTCCGTTGTGTGTACTCCGTCGGGTAGTACACCGTCCCGTAGTCGTCGCCCGTCCGGCCGACGATGTCGTGCTCTCTGAGCACGTCGAGGTGGTGTCGCACCGTCGTGTAGTCGAGACCCAGATGGTCCGCCAACTGGTTCGCGTTCCGGGGGCGATCGTCGACCGCCCGGAGGATGCGAACGCGGTTGGGGCCGCCCCGGGTACCGGTCAAAACGTACCACAGGACGGCCTCCATGTCCGCACAGACTCCGCGTACTCGCCTAAAAGTATCGCTGCGACGAGCCGAGATCGGTCGGGCATCTGCTGGAGGGCCGATTCCCCGGCTACGCGCCGGAATCCACGACGACTTCGAGGTCGAAGGGTTCGTCGGCGGGGGCGTCGCCCGGCGCGAGGTAGCCGGCGGCGAAGGCGGTGTACACCGTGCCGGCCTCGGGTGCGAGGTCGAAGGTAGCGACGACGTCGCCGTCGGTGTTCTCCGTCGCCGGTCGCACTTCGAGTTCGTAGTTGTCAGCGGGGACCTCGACCGTGCCGGCCGCACCGAAGGGCACGTCCGTGAACAGCGGTTCGCCGTCGACGGTCACGTCGACGTTGGGCGCGTCGGGCGACGCGTGGATCAGGCGAACCCGCGCCATATCGCCGGGGTCGGACACGTCGTCCTCGTACACTTCGACATTGAACGGCTGATTCTCCTCGGCCAGCTCGCCGAGCGCCGCCGCGGTGAACTCGTTCCCGGTCAGCGACAGCGTCTCGTCGAAGACGACGGTGTCCATATCGCCTGCCGCCGTGATCATCACGCCGTACTCGCCGGCCGGAAGCTGGAGGTAGTCGCTCACGGCGCGGAAGGGCACGTCCTGAAGTACGGCGTCGCCGTCGACGTAGACGTCGACGTTGGGTGCGTCCGGCGACATGTGTGCAACCCGCAGCGACGCCTCGGGGTCGGGCTCCTCGACGTCGTAGCTCGCGTCGACGACGACTTCGAGGTCGAAGGGCACGTCGGCGGGGGCGTCGCCCGGCGCGAGGTAGCCGACCGCGAACGCGGTGTACACCGTGCCCGCCTCGGGCGCGAGATCGAAGGTGGCGACGACGTCGCCGTCGGTGTTCTCGGTGGCGGGCCGGATCTCCAGTTCGTACTCGTCAGCGGGGACCTCGACGGTGCCGGCCGCACCGAAGGGCACGTCCGTGAACAGCGGTTCCCCGTCGACGGTCACGTCGACGTTGGGCGCGTCCGGCGACGCGTGGACCAGTCGAACTCTGGCCATCCCCTCGGGATTCGACACGTCGTCCTCGTACACCTCGACGGCGAACGGCTGGTTCTCCTCGGCCAGTTCACCGAGCGCGGCGGCGGTGAACTCGCCGGCCGGTACCTCGAGCGTCTCGTCGAAGACGACGGTGTCCATGTCGCCCGCGGCCGTGATCATCACGTCGTACTCGCCCGACGGGAGGTCGAGGTAGTCGCTCACGGCGCGGAAGGGCACGTCCTCGAGCACGGTGTCCCCATCGACGTAGACGTCGACGTTCGGTGCGTCCGGCGACAGATGCGTCACGCGGAGCGCCGCGTTCGCTTCCGGCGTCGGTTCCTCGGTCGGTTCTGGCGTCGGTTCCTCGGTCGGCTCCGGTGTGGGTTCTGGCGTCGATTCCGACTCGCCGCCGTTCCCGGCGCACCCCGCGAGCGTTCCGACGACCGCGACACCGCCCACCGTCTTGAGAATCGTCCGTCGTTTGTGGTTCGACATCTGCGGGCGAACGGTCGACCGTCGAGCAGATGAAGAATTTCCGAGATATGTCCGGGATGTGTTCGGAGTCACACCGAACTCTCTCCAAAATTCGTCCGGAATCGCTCGTCAGCCGCGAGCCGCAGCCACCTCTCGACTTTCACTCCACCAAAGTAAAATTGTTCTAAAACAACCAAAATTGTTTTGAAGCTCGATGCAGTTGTACGCCCATGGCACGCACAGCGCTTCCACACGACGCGAAGGCCGGGCCGACGAAACCGGCGGTCCGGTCCGTCACGCTCGGGAAGCTCGACCTCGGCCCCGACGACCACTTCGTCGATGTCGGCTCCTGCACGGGCGCGGTGACGATCGAGGCCGCCCGCCGCGCCGGGCGCGTGACGGCGATCGAGCGCAAGCCCAAACGGCTCGAAACAACGCGACAGAACCTCGCGGCCAACGGGATCGGCGGCGTCGAGCTGATCGAGGCCGAGGCCCCCGACGGGATCCCCGACGACGCCGATGCCCTGTTTCTGGGCGGCTCGCGGAACTACGAGGCGGTGCTCGACCGCGCGGCCGAGATCGGCGTCGACCGCATCGTGATGAACGTCTCGCGGCTCGAAGTGGCGGGCGACGCCGTCCGGGCGTTCAAGGCCCGCGACCTCTTCGATGAGGTCCTGCAGGTGCAGGTGTCGACGGGCTACGAACTCGCGGGCGCGACGAGCTTCGATTCCGACAACCCCGTCTACGTCGTCTCGGGAGGGGCGAAATGACGCTGTACGGCGTCGGCCTCGGCCCCGGCGACGCCGGCTTGATCACCGTGCAGGGTCGCGAAACGCTCGAAAACGCGGACGTGGTGTACGCCCCCGGCCGGCTCTCGCGAGGCGTCGCCACCGAGTACGTCTCCGAGGATCAGCTCGGCGACCTCGACTTCCCGATGACGCGCGACGAGGACGAACTCCGCCGGGCGTGGAAGGCGGCCGCGGGCGAAGTCGCCCCCGCCGCCCGCGACGGCACCGCGGCCTTCGTCACGCTGGGGGATCCGAACGTCTACTCGACGTTCGGCCACCTGCGTCGGACGCTCGATCGGTTCCACCCCGACGTCGACGTGGAGACTGTCCCGGGCGTCTCGACGGTGACCGCCTTCGCGACCGCGTTCGGCGTCGAAATCACGGCGGGTTCCGAACTCGTCCTCCGGGAGGCAGCGCGCGGGGCGGCCCCAGTCGGCCCCGACCGGCTCGTCCTGTTCAAGGTGACCGACGTACCGGCGACCCACGAGACGCTGGTCGAGGCCGGCTACGAGGTGACCTACGGCCGTCGGCTGTTCATGCACGGCCACGAATCGATCGTCACCGACGATCCCGCGGAACTCGCCGAACGCGACTACTACACCGTCGCCTACGCCGAGAAACCCGACGCGGGCAGGACGCCCGCCACGGCTGCCTTCGGCGAGGAGACGACGGCCGATGGTGGTGAGCGGACTTGCCGGACGGCAGGTCCGCGATCCTCGCTGGACGCGAACGCGTCTTCCGCCGGTCCGATCCTCGACCAGCTCGCCGCCGCCGAATCGGCGGGCGACGGCGAAGCCTACCGGAGCGGGGGTGACCGATGACCGACGCACCCGATCCGCAGGCCGCCATCGACGCCCAGCGGGAAAAACACGCCCACGAGCGCGACGAGCGCGTCTACGAACACTCGGCGGGCGACGAGCAGCCGGGCATCCCGTTCGTCGGCGCGGGGCCGGGACACCCCCGGTTGTTGACCGTCGCCGGCAAGGAAGCGCTCGAAGGCGCGGACCTCGTCGTGCACGCCGGCTCGCTCGTCAACAGCGAACTGCTCGACGCCTACTGCGACGACGCCGAGTTGGTCAACAGCGTCGGCAAGGACCTCGAAGAACTCGTCCCGCTCATGCGCGACGCCCACGAGGACGGGCGCGCGGTCGTTCGCCTCCACAGCGGCGACCCGGCGATCTACGGGGCCGCCATCGAACAGATGGACGCCCTCGAACACGAGGGCGTGCCGACCTACCTCGTCCCGGGCGTCACCTCCGCGTTCGCCGCGAGCGCGACGCTCCGGACGCAGTTGACACTCAACGAGACCGCAAACCACGTCGCGTTCACCCGCCCGCAGGGCAGGACGCTCGACGCTGAGGACGACCACATCGCCGAGTTCGTCGGGATGGGCGACGTGACGACCTGTGTCTACCTCGGCACCCACGCGGTCGCCGACACGATGGACCGACTGCTCGCGGCGGGTGCGCCCCCTGACACGCCGGTCACGGTCGTCTACCACGCCTCGTGGCCCGACGAGGACGTCATCGAGGGGACGATCGCGGACGTCGGCGAGAAGGTCGACGACGCGGGCTACCGCGCCTCCGCGATGGTGGTGATCGGCGACGCCGCGGCGGGTGCGAGCTACGAGCGATCGTACCTGTACGGCGGCTGGGCGAACCGAGGCGAGACCGAGAGCGAAAGCACATCCGATGACTGATCTATGAGCACTGACACGAACGCCGACACCGACACAGACGACGCGGGCGGCCACTGTTCGACGCCCGACTCCGACGGCGAGGTGGCCGAGGAGATCGCGATCGTGAGCTTCGAGCGGAAGCTCCCGGTGGCCGAAGAGATCCGAGCCGAACTGGCCGACGATTACGAATCCATCGAGATCCTCGAGTACCACGGCGACGTCTTCGCCGAGCACTGGGGCGAGTACGACTGCTTCGTCGGCCTCATGGCCTCGGGGATCGCGATGCGAAAAACCGCCGGCCTGCTCGACGACAAGTGGGACGACCCCGCCGTCGTCGTGATCGACGAGGAGCTGACGTGGGCGATCCCGCTGACGGGCGGGCACCACGGCGCAAACCAGGTCGCCCACGACCTCTCGAAACTCGGCGCAGTGCCGGCGATGACGACCGCGAGCGAGGCCGCAGGTAAGCAGGGTATCGAGTCGAAGGCGAAGGCGCTCGACGCCCACGTGATCAACGGCGACTCGACGGTCGCGACGAACCTCGCCGTCCTGAACGACGATCTCGATGTCGTCGAACGTCTGGACGGCCCGCGCGCCGTGTTGGTCGGCGACGACGTGACCGTGATGAAGCGCAACGACGACGGGGTCGTCCTCGGGACCGGCACCGTCAGCGGCGTCCGGAAAGCCCAGGTGATCGAGGCCTGGCGGGCCGCCCTCGACGATCTCGACCTCGACGTCTCAGACGTCGAGTTCGTCGCTACGGCCACCAGAAAGGAGGGTGAGGAGGGCCTCTACGAGGCCGCCCAGGAGGTCGGGTTGGGCGTCGTTCTCTTCGAGAAGGACACCCTTCTGGAGCACGAGGGACCGACCCCTTCGCGCGCGAAGGAACTGATCGGCTGGCCGGGGATCGCCGAGGCGTCGGCCATCGCCGGCGGACGCGACCACGAACTGCTCCGCGAGAAGGAGCGCTTCGACGACGCCGTGACCGTGGCGGTGGGAAAATGAGCGAGGACGACCGGAGGGAGTCCTCGAAGGAAGCGAGCGGTGACGAAGGAACCGCGAGCAGTCAGGATCGAGCGGAGCGGGATTCTCGTGAAATACCCCCCGACGACTACGGCACCCTCTACGTCGTCGGGATCGGCCCCGGCCTGCCGCACGCGATGACCCAGCGGGCGACGGACGTGATCGAGACCGCCGACTGCGTGATCGCCTCGAACCTCTATCAGGAGTTCCTCCGGGGGGACGGGACGATCCCTCCGGAGGCCGCCGCCGACGGCGGCAGCGCGGCGGCCGCCTCCCGCCCCGAGAGCTGGACCGACGGCACCGTCGCCACCAGACCCGACGGCACCGAACAGGAGATCGTCCGGTCCTCGATGGGCCGGCAGGTCGAGTTGACGCGGGAGGCGTTCGACCGCGTCCGGGCCGGGCAGGACGTTGCGCACGTCTCCGGCGGCGATCCGAACGTCTACGGCAAGAGCGACCTCGTCTTCTTGATGGCCGACGAGGAGGCCGCCGAGGACGTCCCGATCGAGATCGTCCCCGGCGTGACGGCGGCGCTGGGCGGGGCGGCCAACCTCGGCGCGCCGCTGTCGAACGACTTCTGTACGATCTCGCTGTCCGACAAGTGGCGCGGGTGGGCGGAGATCGAGGAGAAACTGCGGGCGGCGGCGATCTCGGGGTTCGTCGTCGTCCTGTACAACTGCTGGCGCGACCACGAGCGCGCGATCGACGTAATCCGCGAGCACCGCTCCGACGACGTGCCGGTCGCCATGTTCAACGACGCCGGCCGCGGCGAGGCCGGCCGCAATCTCGAAAACGAGACGCACACCATCACCACGCTCGGCGAGACGGACGAACACGCCGACGAAGTGGGGGGGATGGGTACGTCGATCCTCGTTGGCACCGCGGACAGCCACGAGTGGGCGAACGACTACGGAACGTACCTCGTGACGCCGCGCGGCGGCCGCGAGGTGGAGGACTTCTAACATGAGCACCGACGACACCACCACGACGGAGACCGAGGTATCGACATCCAACTGCGGCGGCGCGACGGCGGCCGACGCAGAGACCGAGACGGAGCGCAAATGTGGCGCATCCTCCGACTCGAACGGTTCGAAGTCGTCTTGCGGCGCGTCGACAGACGACGAACCCGAGGTCGGCTCGACGGCCGACGACTTCGACGCCGACCCGGGCAAACTGATCACCGTCGGCCTCGGCCCCGGCAAGCCGGAAGGGATGACAGCCCGCGCGAAGGCCGCCCTCGCCGACGCCGAGCACATCGTCGGCTATCGGACCTACGTTGACCTGCTGCCCGACGAGATCACGGAGGACGCCGAGGACATCTACTCGACGCCGATGTGCGGCGAGGTCTCCCGGACCGAGGAGGCGATCGACCGGACGCTCGCCGGCAACGACGTGGCGATCATCGGCTCGGGTGACCCCAACGTGTACGCGCTGTCGGGGCTGGCGCTCGAGATCCTCGAATCGAAGGGCGGGTCGGCCGACGCGGTCGACTTCGAGGTCGTCCCCGGCGTCCCCGCGGCCCAATCCTGCGGGGCGCGGCTCGGCGCGCCGCTGGTCAACGACACCGTCTCGGTGTCGCTGTCGGATCACCTCACACCGATGGCGGAGATCGAATCGCGGCTCCACGCCGTCGCGCCCGAGGGGTTCACCATCGCGATCTACAACCCCTGGAGCCGAAAGCGCCGGGAGAACTTCCAGACCTGCTGTGAGATCCTGTCGGAGCACCGCGACCCCGACACGCCCGTCGGGGTCGTCCACGGCGCGTCCCGCGATGACGAGGCGACGATGATCACCGACCTCGAAACGCTGCCGGAACTGGGCGAGGAGGAGATCGTCGACATGACGACGACGATCATCGTCGGCAACGAGGACACCTACGTCTTCGAGGATCGGATGGTGACTCCCCGTGGCTACGAGACGAAGTACGACTACTGACCATGTCCTACGAGATCACGGTCGATCTAACGACCTGCGACGGGATCTTCGCCTGTCTCGTCCGCGACGGGCGCTTCGAGGAGGCCGACGACGGGCTGGTGACGCTGCCGGACGGTCGCCGCGAGGACGGCGAGCTGCGCGTGACGTTCGACGACGACCGCCTCGGCGAGGCGCGCGACGCCGCCGCGGCGTGTCCGCTCGACGCGATCGACGTTCGGGAGGTGACGGAATCGTGAGTCGCGAGGATGAGCGAAGCGAATCCTCGAAGGAGCGAGCGGGAGGAGCGGGGCGACGACACGCGAGCCGCGAGGGCGAGCGAAGCGAGCCCTCGAAGGAGCGAGCGGGAGGAGCGGGGCGACGACACGCGAGCCGCGAGGGCGAGCGAAGCGAGCCCTCGAAGGAGCGAGCGGGAGGAGCGGGGCGACGACACGCGAGTCGCGAGGATGAGCGAAGCGAATCCTCGATGGATGCGAGCGGTAAAACCGCGAGCCACGAACTCGACGCGCCGACCGACCTGCTCGACGCCCACCCTGAGACGGCGTACTTTTCGGGGCGCGCCGTCGGCGACGGCGAGGTGACCGCCGAGAGCGTCACGGTCCGGACGAACGACGAGATCGCCGCCGAACGGTTGGCGGCGGTAGCTGGGGCCGATTCGGTCAACCACCGGAGCACCGAACGCGAGTACGCCCACGACACGTCGATCACCCGCAGCGAGGACACCTACACGGTCCGGATTCACGGCCCCGTCGGCGACCGGGCCGCGGCCGCGCTCGGTTTGCCGTTCGAGGGCCAGCCGGACGGCTACCGGCTCGACGCGCTCGCCGAGTACGACAGACAGCTCCTGCGCGGACTCCTCGAAGGCTGCGGCACCGTCTGTTTCAAATCGTCGTCGGGAACGGTCGGGATCTCCTTCGTCGCCGACGACCGCAAACTGCTCGAACGGATCGCCGGCCTGCTCGATTCGGCCGACGTGGACGCCCCGTACGGCGAGATCTCCGAGACCTCCTCGGGTGGTCACTGGTTCGGGCTCGACGACGAGGCGGCTCCGGACGTCGGCGCGTGGCTGTATCGCGACTGCGCGGAGACCGGGCTGTTCGCGCCGACTCGTCGCCGCAAGCTGCGACGGAGCATCGAGGAGGCCGACGCGTACTAATGTTGGACGACGAGGCGATCGTGCTGGCGGGGCACGGCTCCCGCAGGGAGCGCTCGAACGAACAGGTTCGCGAGCTGGCGGTTGGGCTCGAAGCCCGCCTCGGCCTCCCGGCCGACGCCGGGTTCATCGAACTCGCCGAGCCGTCGATCGAGGAGGCGATCGCCTCGCTCGCGCCCGCCGTCTCGGACGTGACGGTGATCCCGCTGTCGCTGTTCGCCGCCAGCCACGTCAAGGCCGACGTGCCGCTCGTCGTCAACGAGGCGCGCGCGGAGCACGACCTCGCGATCCACAGCGGCCGCCACCTTGGCGTCCACCCGTCGATCGTCGAACTGCTCGACGACCGCGCGGCCGCGGTCGAGGCCGACCTCGGCGTCGACAGAGCCGACGACGACGTGGTGGCGGTCGTCTGCGCCCGCGGCTCCTCGGACCCCGACTCCAACGGTGACGTCCACAAACTCGCGCGGCTGCTGTACGAGGGGCGCGACTTCCTCGACGTCGAGGCCGCGTTCATCGGCGTGACCGAACCCCTCCTCGAAGACGCGCTGCACACCGTCTCGAAGCGCCGCCCCGACGCGGTCGTCGTCGTCCCGTACATGCTCGGCGACGGGGTGTTGACCGACCGGATCCGCGAGCGAACCGCCGAGTTCGACGCGGACTACCCCTACGCCGTCGCCGGCTGCGGCGAGCCGCTCGGCACCGACGACCGGCTCCTCGAGGTGCTCGCCGATCGGTTCGAAGAGGCCCGAACCGGCGACGTGTCGATGTCTTGTGACACCTGCAAGTACAAGGTCGACCTCGAGGGGTTTGAGGGCGAGGCGGGCGGCGCGCGGGCCATGCTGCGCGCGATGACGCACCGGGCGGCCCACGAGGACCGCTCGGACATCGACGCGGAGCCGCACGTCCACGACGCGCCCGACAAACACGTCTCCGTCTGCACGAACCGGACCTGCGCCGGACAGGGGGCGACGGAGCTGTTAGAGCGGCTCCGACAGGCCGCGAACCGCCGCGACGTCGACGTGACGATCACCCGCTCGTCGTGTCTCGACCGCTGCGGAGAGGGGCCGAACGTCGCGGTCTACCCCGACGGCGTCTGGTACGGCGGCGTCGCTCCCGACGAGGCCGACTCGCTGGCGGCCTCGCTGGCCGAGGACCGAATCGTCTCCCGACTGGTCGATCAAACGCTGTAACCCACTCACCATGACCTGCCACGAAATCGAAGCGCTGCGACTCGGACTGATGAACAGCCTCGGCGTCGGCGACGACGCCACGAAGAAACACGCCCGCGACGAACTGGGGGACGACCCCACCCCCCACATCGAGGCGCTCGCGACGGCGGAGACGCTCGCCGCGTGCAAGCGCCACCTCGACACCGCCGTCGTCGAACTCGAATCCGAGGTCGCCGCCACCGACGCCGACGCACCCGACTTCGATTATCTCCGGGGGCGACTGGTCGCGGTTCGCGACGCCGAGGCGGCGCTCGACCGCCTCCTCGACCACGGCGAGGGGATCCTTGACGACCTCGGCGAGACCCACCACGGGCTCCACGAGATCTTCCCCGCCGATGGATGACGCCGTCCCCGCTCCCGAACGTCGGGTCGACCTCGGCGACCTCGACCCCTGTGGCTCCCGACAGGCGGGCCGGCGGTCGGGCCTCGCGCTGATCGACGGCGGTCCGGTCGTCGGCCTCGCCGACGGTTCCGTCCGGGCGTTCGACGACGCTGGCGAGGAACGCTGGCGCGTCGACGGCGAGGGCAGCGCGATCACACTCGCCCCGTTCGCGGATGGCGTCCTCGTCGGCGAGCGCTCCACACGCGGTGCGATTCGGTTCCTCGTCGATGGCGAGGAATGCTGGCGATACGAGGCGGTGGATGACGTTGGCGCGCCGGCGAAGGACACCCGATTTTTTCTGCCGATGGTCGTCGACGCGGCCGTTTCGGACGGAACCGCGTACGTCGCCGCCAGACGCTACGAGTGCCGCGACGAACGGTACTTCGAGAGCGCGGTGTACGCGCTCGCCCCCGACGGCGAACTGCGGTGGCGGTACGACGCCGACGCGTCGCCGGTCTCCGTCACCCCGTTCGACGGCGGCGTCGCCGTCGCGTACAACCGCTGTCCGAGCGATCACGACGACGGGCTCGTCGTCCTCGATGCGGAGG
Source organism: Natronomonas salsuginis (assembly GCF_005239135.1). NCBI lineage: Archaea > Methanobacteriati > Methanobacteriota > Halobacteria > Halobacteriales > Natronomonadaceae > Natronomonas > Natronomonas salsuginis. The sequence goes on along the minus strand of NZ_QKNX01000003.1, from coordinate 90,977 downwards.
GCGCGGCGCGGTGGACGTGGGACCCCGACCGGTCGGCGACCCGGCGCGTCGGCGACGTGGCGGCGTTCGGTGACGGTCTCGTCGTCGCGAGCCACGCCGACTACCGCGGCTACCGACTCCTTGACGGCGAGGCGGTCTGGCGCGTCGACCTCGGGCGGCCAGAACCCGAGGGAGACGAGGTCTACACGTATCCGAACCACGTCGCAGCCGGCGAATCCGGGGTCGTCTTCGTGACCAGCAACTCCTTCCCGAGATCGGGCCGCGAGACCGACGAGCGCCACCCGAACGAGCAGTCCGCGTTCGGCTACACCGCCGGGGGCGAGCGACGCTGGCGCGCCCCCGTCGGCGGCTTCTGTCACGAGATCGCGACCGATGGCGATCGGGTGCTCGCGCCCGTCGCCCAGCACTTCCGGGATCGCAACCGAGCCGTCCACGGCGTTCGGCTGTTCGACGCGGCCGACGGGCTCCGCCACGCCCGCGATACCGAGGGCGTCTGTACGGCTGCCGCCCTCGGTGGCGATCGAACGGCCGTCGTCGAGGAGCCGGTCCGATACCACGACGGCGACGGGGCGGCGCTCGGCGCGTACGCGCTCGTCATCGAGTGACGCGCGGCGCTCCCGCGGGATATTTGACGACCCGCCGGCGACGTAGCGTACGATGCAAGAAGCAGCACTCGCGTTCGCGGCGGTCATCGGCGTCGCCGGATTCGCCGCGATACTCGCCGCGCGCGAGCGCTATCTCCGATATGTAGCGTTTCGGGACGCTCTCGCCGCTTCGGCGGTCCCTCGCGGACGTGAGCCGACCGTCAGCGGTCGGCTCGACGTCGACGCGCCCGCGACGCCCGAGCAGTCGCCGCCGCCGGAGTTCGACGAAAACGGATCGCCGGGGCTCTGGGCGTGGCGCATCCGCCGGAAGGTAAGCGCCGTCGGCCAGTCGCGACCCCAGTGGACCACCGCCGACGGCGGCCTCGCAGTCGGCGAGATCTCGATTCGTCGGAACGGCGACAGCGTCGGGATCGATCACGCGTGGCTCACCGACGAGGGCGGCACGCTCGACGGGCTGGTCGATCCGTTCGAAACCCCGTATCTCTGCGTCGGCAAGCCGGACGCGAGCCTCCCGCTCGGTAGACTCGACCCGATGACGCGGCGGTTGGAGCGGTGGGCGATCGACGGCGAGGACGGCATTCTGAACGAGCTCGGGTTCAGCCGTCCCGACCGCGGCTCGATGACGCCGGACCGGTATCAGGCGACCGTCATCCAGGAAGGAGACGAGATCGCGGTCTACGGCGACCTCGACGAGACCGGAGAGGAGGCGGTCGTTCGGGGGACCGACGAGTCACCGCTCGTGCTCGTGTTCGGCGAGCCCGAGTCGAGACTGGCCGCGCTCCGCGGTGCGGTGTTTCGCCGCGCCGGACTCGGAGCCGCACTGCTGCTCGTGGCCGGTATCGCGCTGGCGACGAGCGGTATCTAGCGCACCCGTTCCGCGTCGGGGCCGAACGCCTCGGCCAGGAGCCCGGGCACGTCCTCGGGGCGAACCTCGGCGTACCACTCGTTCTGTGGCTGGATCGTGATCGCGGTACCGGCCTCGCTACAGAGCCCGAGGCAGTCGGTCGTCGAGACGCCGACGGGTGACCAGAAGGCGTCTCGCTCGCGGAGCCACCTCTTCACCGCCGCCGTCGTCTCCTCGCCGCCGGCGTCCGCACAGCAGGCGTACTCGGCGTCGCGGTCGTTGACGCAGACGAAGACGTGGGCGGCGAGTCGGGTCGTCTGCTGGTCGGTGCGTCGTTTCACGGACGGTTCATCCAACGAGCGCGTCGTCGCTTGGACCTGTCGGTTCGGTCGTCGGCGCGGTCCCCCGGCGTCCGAGCGCGTCGAACGCCGCCGCGACGAGCAGCCACAGCGCCGCCTGGCTCAGGACGGCGAGCGCCCGATACGCCGAGACGAGATCGGTCGGCAGCCCCGGGTGCGTCGTCACCGTCGGGGCCGCGAGCGAGAGGGCGACGACGACCGCGAACGGGAGCGCACCGGCCGCGAGGCCCGCGCCGACGCCGTGGGAGCGACCGCGTTCGTACGCCGCGGCAGCGGCCGCGACCGTGATCGCACCGAGCGCGACGAGGCCGACGTAAATCCCGAGTCGGGCGTCGATCCCGTAGGCGTGCTCGGCCCCCGGCGCGGCCGGCGGCAGGACGAGCCACGGCACGCCGGAGACGGTCAAGAAGCCGGCGGCGGCGAGCAGGTACGGTTTCGCTGCGCTCGGCCCCGGAACGGCCGGTTCGAGGAAGTACAGCGCGACGGCGAAGACGCCGCCGAGGAGTATCGCCCACAGCAGGCCGCTGCCCGCGCTGACGGCGGCGACCGTCGTCTCCGAGACGACGGTCCCGGCCTCGTGAGCGTGCCCACCCGCTTCGTGCGCGTGTGCGTGACCGTGGTCGTGGCCGGCCTCGGATCCCGCCTCGTGAACGTACTCGCTGAGGGGGTTCCCGACGAACACCATGTACGCCGCGTAGGCGATCCCAGCGGCGACGCCGGCCGCGACGCCCCGCCGGAGGTAGCGTGCGAACATCGATCAGTGGCAGGTGATGCCGGCGGCGTGCCGGAAGTTGTGCATCGAGTCGTGGGCGAGCGGCTCCTGTACGAACAGGAGCAAGAAGACGATGGCGGCCCCGAGCGCGAGGCCGGTGGCGATCTGCGTCGGCGTCAGTCCGTGTCGGGCGAGTTCGAGTCGATCCCCGACGGTTTCGTTCGCGTTCATAAATTCTACTTGTTCTTCTGAAAGCTAGATTGTAAAACTTCGGGTTCGATCGCCCGGCGGCTACTGCGACCCGCCGAGTTCGCGCTCGACGCGCTCGGCAGTCAGCGCCTCCAGTGGGACGACCGATCCGTCCGCCGCGTTCGCGACGTCGGCGAGGAGGCCGCGTCCCTCCCCGGCCTCGACGCAGACGACCCGAGCGCCGGTCGAGGCGAGCGCGGCGGCGGCGTCGCGTGTCTCCGCGGTCGGGTTCGCCCCGGCGTTGGCGCGGCCGTCCGAGACCACCACGGCGACGGCCGAGTCGGGTTCGGCGCGGTCGATCACCCGCGCGGTCGTCCGCAGGCCCGCCGGGAGGGGCGTCCGATCGCCCGTCGGTAGCGTCTTGAGATGGCGCGCCGCGAGCGCGACGGAGTCGGTCGGCGGCAACAGCACCTCCGCGTCCTCCCCGGCGAAGGCGACGACCGCGACGCTGTCGCGCTCGGTGTAAGACCCCTCCAGCAGCTCGAGGACGACGCCCTTCGCCGCCGCCATCGCGGGGCGCATCGACGCCGAGGCGTCGACGGCGAAGACGACGAGCGCCTCCCCGGATCCGGACCGAACCGACCGCCGGAGGTCGCGGGTCTCGACGCGGTCGCGCCCCCGGGCTGCGGCGGCGCGAACCGAGGCGGCAGCGTCGACGCTCCCGCTCGGGTCGGCCGGTTCGGTCCGGACGCGAACGCCGCCGTTTCGGGTGGAGCGCTTCGATTTCGCCCGCCCGCCATCGCTTCCGTCTCCGACCGATGGCGTCTCGAGGTCCGGTGCGGTCGCGCCGTCGATCGGCTGCCTCGATTGCCCCGGAACGAGGGGGGTTGCCGGTTCGGCATCGTCAGCCTCGGACGCTCCGTCGTCCGCCTCGGCGGGGTCGCTCCCGCTCCCCGCTTCCGGTGTCGGTGCTGGCTCGCTGTCCGTCGTATCCGTCTTCCGACCTTCGTCCCCATTCGACGTTTCGGCCGATTCGTCCGCCGATCCGCCCCCCTCGCGTTCTTCTCGCGCTCGATCCTGCTCGTCGTCCGGGCCAGTTTCAGTGTCCGAACCCTCCGCGTCGGTCGGCCCCTCGCCGCCGTCGTCCGTCCCGGTTTCCGACCCGTCTCCGGAGTCCGGCTCCCCGAAGTGGTCGTCGATCACGGCCTCGGCGTCGGGGGCGTCCTCGAACGGCGTCGAGCGCATCCGGTGACCGAGCGCGAACGAGGCCGCCCGCCGAACGTCGCCGTCGGTGACGGTCGGCCGCCCCTCGAGCGCAGCGAGCGTGCGGGCCGCCCTCGCGGTCGCAATGTCGGCGCGGTGGCCGTCGACGCCTGCTTCGAGGCAGAGCTCGGCGATCTCGCGTTTGTGCGCGTCGGTCAGTTCGACGGCGTCGAGCAGGTTGCGCGCGCGTCGCAGCCGCTCTCGGTGCGCCTCGGTGTCGTCGTCCGGTTCGGCGTCGCCGAGATCGCCGTCGATGATGGCGACGCGATCCTCGACATCGCGCTCGCCCTCGACGTCGACCGAGAGCGCGAAACGGTCCCGCAGTTGGGGGCGGAGGTCGCCCTCCTCGGGGTTCATCGTTCCGACGAGCGTGAACTCGGCGGGATGGGTACGGCTGACGCCGTCGCGCTCGACGCGGTTGGTTCCCGAGGCGGCCGCGTCGAGCAGCGCGTCGACGAGGTGGTCGTCGAGCAAGTTCACCTCGTCGACGTAGAGGATCCCCCGGTTCGCCCGCGCGAGCAGCCCGGGGTCGAACGTCGCTTCGCCCGCGAGCGCGTCCGACACCGAGAGCGTGCCGACGACGCGTTCCCGGGTCGCCCCGAGGGGAAGCGTCACGAGCGGGACAGCCCGCGTCTCCACGGGGACCGTCGCCCGCTCGCGGCACTCGTCGCACTGCCGCTGGCGATCGGCCGGCGGGCACCCGTACGGGCAGTCGGCCACCGCGCGCTGTTCTGAGAGCAGATCGGCGAGCCCCCGGACGAGCGTCGACTTGGCGGTCCCCTTCTCGCCGGTCACGAGCAGCCCGTCGAGGCCGTCGTCGGTCGCGACGCACAGGAGCGCCTCCTTCAGCCGCTCCTGTCCGACGACCGCGCCGAACGGCGTGGAAACGCTTTTGTCGTCGGCGAAATCAAACACAATTGAATTAACACAAACAGAGTTTATGAACCTTATGCCAACCGTCGGACTCTACACCGCGACCGAGAACGAACTGGGCGCGCTCGCCCGTGCCGCCGGCGAGGTCGACGCAGACCTCGTCGTCCGCTCCGAGAGCGACCTCGACGAACCGGAGTCTGTCGAGGCGTTCTGCGAGGAACTGACCGACTGCGACGTCGTCGTGCTGTGGCTCCACGGCGCGGAGGACAGCATGCCCGGCTACGACCGGGCGATCGATAGCTGCTACGAAGCGGGCGTCCCCGTCGTCGTGAAGGCGACCGGCGACGCCTTCGCCGTCGAGGACACGACCGTCCCCTCGACCGTTCGCGAAACCGTCTCCGAGTACCTCGACCGCGGCGGGAGCGCGAACCTCGCCAACTGCGTGCGGTACCTCACGGATCGCTTCACGCCCGCCGACCCGGCGTACGACGATCCCGTGACACTGCCGACGGAGGGGGTGTATCACCCCGATCACCCGGGGGCGTCCGTCGAGGAACTGTACGCGACGCTCGACGACGCCAAGCCGACCGTCGCCGTCTGGTTCTACGAGTCCCACTGGACCCACGAGAACACCCGCTACGTCGACGCGCTGGTGCGAGCGATCGAACGCGAGGGTGCGAACGCCCTGCCCGTCTTCTGCAATCCGGTCACCGACTCGGAGGAACAGCAGGACGCGGAGTGGGTCGTCGACACCTGGCTCACCGACGACGCCGGCGACCCCATCGTCGACGCGGTCTGCTCGTCGTTCATGTTCTCGCTGTCGATGGCCGAGCGCGGCCGCGAGGCCGCGGACGAGGGCAGCGACGCCGAGGAGGTGTTCTTGAAGCGCCTCGGCGTGCCCGTGATCCAGACGGTGACGACGATGCGCTCTCGCTCGCGCTACGAGTCGAGCGACACGGGCGTGATGGGCTTCGAACTCGCGCTCTCGGTCGCCCTGCCGGAGTTCGACGGCAACGTCATCACTCACCCGATCTCCGGGAAGGAGCGCACTGACGACGAGGCCGGGATCGGCTCCGCGCCGAAACAGCACTTCCCGATCGCCGACCGCGTCGGCCACGCCGCCTCGCTCGCGGTCAACTGGGCGACGCTTCGACACACGCCGAACGCCGACAAGCGGGTGGCCGTCGTCCTGCACAACTACCCGCCGAGCGACGACGGGATCGGCACCGCCTTCGGGCTCGACTCGCCCGAGTCGACGGTGAATCTGCTCGATGAGTTGCGAACGCGGGGGTACAGCTTTGACGGCCGGTTTCCCGACTCCGGCGCGGAACTGATCGACGCGCTCACCTCCCAGCTGACGCTGGACGACCGGTGGGTCGCCCCGGAGGACGTTCGTGACCTCTCGGTCGACGTCGTGTCGACCGAGCAGTACGCCGAGTGGTGGGCCGACGCTGACGCGGGCTTCCGCGAAAACGTCACCGAGGAGTGGGGCGACCCGCCCGAGCGACCCTTCGCGATTCCTGGCGTCGAGTTCGGCAACGTCCTCGTCACGGTCCAGCCGCCCCGCGGGTTCGGGATGGACCCCTCGAAAGTGTACCACGACTCGGACCTCCAGCCGCCGCACGACTACTACGCCTTCTACGCGTGGCTGCGAAACGACTTCGACGCGGACGCCGTCGTCCACCTCGGCACCCACGGCTCCCTGGAGTGGCTGCCGGGCAAGACCGTCGGGCTGGACGCCGAGAGCGCCCCCGACGCGCTCGTGGCTGACCTGCCGAACGTCTACCCCTACATCGTCAACAACCCCGGCGAGGGGACGCAGGCCAAACGGCGCTCGTACGCCGCCGTCGTCGACTACCTCACGCCGCCGATGGCCAACGCGGGCACCTACGACGACCTCGCCGAGCTCGAAGAACTCGCCGATCGCTACCGCGAGGCCGGCGGCGAGGCCGGCGAGACGGTCGAACGGCTCCTCCGGGAGACGATCGACGAGTTGGACCTCGCCGTCGAGTTGGGGATCGCGGGCGAGATCTCGGAACGAGCGGACGTTCGCGGCCCCGACGAGGCCGGGACGACGCTCGCGGAGGGCGAGGTGGCGGGCGACCGCGTGGCGATCGACGAACTGGTCGAGCGCGTCCACGCGTATCTGACCGACGTGAAGACCACCCAGATCCGGATGGGGCTGCACACGATGGGCGAACCGCCCGCGGGCGATCGCCTCGTCGAGTACCTCGTCGCGCTCACGCGGCTCAAAAACCCCGGCGGGCCGTCGCTGCGCGAGTCGGTTGCCGGCGTGTTGGGCGTCGATTACCAGCGCATGCTCGACGCGCCCGGCGAGTACGACGAGACGCTCGGGATGACCTATTCGCAGGCCGCCGACGAGGTACACGAACTGAGCGTCGAACTGATTGGGACGCTCGCCGACCACGGCTTCGACGTGCCCGAGGCCGAACCCGACGCCGGGCCGGACGACGAGACGACGATGAACCTCCTCGTCGTCGATATCGAGCCACTCGGCGACGCTCGCGTGCGCGGCGGCGCGCACGACGACCTCCGGAAGGCGCTCGCGTACATCTGCGAGGAGGCCGCCCCCCGCGTCCTCGACGCCGAGGTCGAGGTCCCACGAACCGCCGACGCGCTCGCCGGGGAGTACGTCCCGCCGGGCGGTTCCGGCGCGCCCACGCGCGGGGGCGTGGACCTGCTGCCGACCGGGCGGAACTTCTACACGCTCGACCCCCGGAAGGTGCCGGCGCGGTCGGCGTGGGCGGTCGGCCGGGAAGTCGCCGAGGGGACGCTCGAACGCCACCACGACGCCGAGGGCGAGTATCCCGAGGAGGTCGGCGTCGTCGCGTGGGGCACGCCGACGGTCCGAACCCGCGGGGAGACGATCGCGCAGGTACTCGCGCTGATGGGCGTCGAGCCGGTCTGGACCGACGCGGGCCGGATCGACGACGTCGAACCGATCCCGCTGGAGAAACTCGGTCGCCCCCGCGTCGACGCGACGACGCGCGTTTCGGGGCTCTTCCGGGACGCCTTCCCGCAGGCGGCGGGTGTGATCCACGACGCCGTCGAGGCCGTCGTCGACCTCGACGAATCCCACGAGATGAACTATGTGAAAAAACACGTCGACGAGGAGGCCGAGGCGCTGGAGGCAGACGGACTCGACCCCGACGACGCCCGCGAGGCCGCCCTCCCCCGCGTGTTCACCACCCGCCCCGGCGGCTACGGCGCGGGCACCAACAAGGCCGTCGACGAGGGCAACTGGGAGGATCGCTCGGACCTCGCCGACGTGTACGTCCAGTGGGGCGGCTACGCGCTCGGCTCGCGGGGTCGCGTCTCGGCGGACCACGAGGCCTTCCGGCGACGGCTCGGGAGCGTCGAGGCGACGGTCAAGATCGAGGACACGATGGAGCAGGACGAGTTCGACTCCTCGGACTGGTACGCCTTCCACGGCGGCTTCATCACCGCCGTCGCGGAGGTGGCCGGCGAGGAGCCGGCCTCCTACGTCGGCGACTCCTCTGACCCTGACAACGTCTCCGTCTACACCAACGAGGAGAAGGTCCGCAAGGCGATGCGCGCCCGCGTGCTCAACCCCGAGTGGCTCGACTCGATGGAAGAACACGGCTACAAGGGCGCGGGGGACCTCTCGACGACGGTCGACGTGACGCTCGGCTGGGACGCGACGACCGGCGTCGTGAGCGACGCGCTGTGGGCTGACGTGGCCGAGAAGTACGCCTTCGACGAGGACAGACAGGCGTGGATGCGCGAGGTGAATCCGTGGGCGTTCGAGTCGATCACCGACACGCTGTTGGAGGCGATCGATCGCGGCCTCTGGGATGCCGACGAGGGGACCGAGGAACGGCTGGCCGATCTGAACCTCTCGGTAGACGGCGACCTCGAAGAGCGAACGTCGAACCCCGGCGTCGTCGGGGAGGTGACGAGCGATGACTGACGCGACCGACGACGAGTTCGAGGCGTACGCCGACCTCGGCGCGACGACCGCCGACGCGATGGAGATCGCCGAGACGAGCATGGACCGGGTCCACGAACTGGTGCCTCAGGAGACGCTCGCAGATCGGATCCGGGCCAAATCCGTCCACGCGACCGGCGACTCGGAGTTCCAGCATCTCGTGCGCTTCACCGGAACCGACGACTCCGAGCCGGTTCGGGCTGGCGCGCGCGCCGTGTCGAACGAGCGCCCGATCGTCACCGACATCACGATGGTGCAGGCGGGGATCACGGGCCGGGGCCACGACTGCCCCGTTCGCAAGGCGATCGGCAACGGTGCCGAGTTGGCCGCCGAGACGGGGATGACGCGGACGGCGGCCGCGGTGCTCGAACTCGACCGCGAGGGCGTCTACGACGACGCGATCGCGACGATCGGCAACGCCCCGACCGCCGCCCTGGCGCTCGCCGACTGCATCGAACAGGGCACCCGGCCGGCGGTCGTCGTCGCCACCCCGGTCGGCTTCGTCAAGGCCGCCGAGAGCCGCGAGCGGATCCGCGAGGTGTGTGCCGACCACGGCGTCCCGGCGATCACCAACGTCGGCCGCCGCGGCGGGAGCGGGCTCGCCGCGGGGCTGACGAACGAGCTGATCCACGTCGCGAGCGACGCCCGAAACGGTGACGTGGTGCTGGACGAATGACCGACGCCGTCGACTTCCCCGACGACCCGGGTGCGTTCGCTGCGCGTCGCCCCGAACCCGATCCGACCGACGACGCGCCCGTCCACGCCGTCGGGATCGGCCCCGGCAACCTCGAATACCTCACCCCGCGCGGTGCGCGCGCGATCCGCGAGGCGGACGTGGTCGTCGGCTTCGAGACGGTCGTCGACTTCGTCCAGGACGAAATCACAGGCGAGGCGCTGACCTGCGGCTACAGGGACGAACCCGAGGTACTCGCTGAGTTCGCCGACCGGGTCGCCGAGGGCGCGCGCGGGACGGCCGTCCTGATGGGCGATCCGAACCACTCGGGCTACCAGTTCGTCGGTAAGGTCGAATCGGCGGTCGACGCGCCAGTACGGGTGATCCCGGGGATCTCCTCGCTGCAGATTGCCGCCTCGCGCGCCCGGACGCCGATGGAGGAGACGACGTTCGTCACCCTCCACAAGAGCGGGCCGATCGAGGCCGATCTCGAACGCCTCGAACGCGACGCCGGCGACAGACACCTGCTCGTGTTGCCGCGCCCGTTCGATTGGATGCCCGAGCGGATCGCCCACCGGCTGCTCGAATCGGGCGCGCCTGACTGCGAGGCCCTCGTCTGCGAGCGACTGACCCACGACGACGAGGCGATCACACGCGCGTCGCTGTCGGAGCTGGCCGCCGATGTCGACTCGGAGGAGGGCACCGCCTTCTCCGATCTGTCCGTGCTCGCCGTTCGGCGGTAGCCGCCGTCCGCGAAAGTTGTCGGTCCGCAACAATTTTCTCCCCGCTATCATATACGAACGGTATGGACGGGATCGACGAGGAACTCGCCTTTCTACTGCGATCCGACAACCGGATCGAGGTGCTTTCGGCGCTCGACGACGCGGCCCCGCTCGACCGATACGAACTTGAGGGCCGCCTCGGCGCGTCGAGGCGGACGATCACCCGTATCGTGGGGACCCTCTCCGAGCGCGGGTACCTCCGCGAGCGCGACTCGGGATACGCGCTCTCGGCGTTCGGGATCGCGATCGCGCGTGCATACAACGGCTACCGAGAGACCGCCGGGCTCGCCGACCGGTACCGACTGCTCCTCCGACATCTCGACGCCGATCGGCTCGCACTCGACCCCGAACTGCTCAGGGGTGCGGAGCTGATCGTCGCGACCGAGTCCAGTCCGTACGCCATCCTCGATCGGATGCTCCAACTGCGGGCGGAGGCGACGCGGGTCCGAGAACTGGCCCCGACGGTCGGGGCCAAGAGTCTCGGCCAACTCGCCGAGCGGGTCGAGGCTGAGGAGGGGTTCGAATTCGAGGCCGTTCTCCCGGCCCCGGCGCTCGACGACGCCGCATCACACCCGGAGTACGCCGAGGCTCAGCGGACGATCCAGGCGTCCGGGGCGGTCGATCTCTACGTCTCCTCGGCGTCGTTCTCGTTCGTGCTCGGCGTTATGGACGGAACGGCCGTCGTCGGCGTCCAGGTCGACGACCGCCCGTACGCGCTCGTCGAGAGTACACGCCCCGAGTTCCGCGAGTGGGTCGACTCCCGCCTCGACGAGTATCGGGCCGGGGCGACCCCGATCACCAAGTGCTAATGGCTTTTACACTCGACACGCCGTGTCGTGGCTGCCAGCGGGTGTCACTATACGCTCGCGGATCCTGATCGGCATGTCGGGGCGGGGAGGGATGTGCCGATCGCGCGAACGGCACTGTCAAGCCTTTTGCTGTCTAACCGTCGCTCGAACGCGCATGGTAACCAGACGGACACTCGTACTCGGAGCGACGAGCGCGCTCGCCGCGAGCGCCGGCTGCGTCGGGCTCGGTGACGAAGGTGCGCCGACCGACCCGCCGGGAGACCGGGAGGGCGGGACTGGCGGAACCGATCCGGAGGACCAGCCGACGCCGACCGATTCCTCTCCGGCGAGCTACCACTTTCGGGCCGCGCCGGTCGAGGTCGACGATCTCGAACCGGTCCTCTCGACGGACGAGCCGGCCGTGGCGGAGCTCGATGCACTCGTCGCGGTGGTCGTCGAGGTCACGGAGTCCTTCGAGGTCGTCTACCGGTCGATCTCGGCGGCGGACGCGGCAGCGTTCGAGGCGCTCACCGAGGACGTCCAACGGTATTACGCCGGCAACCCGCCGGGATACTACATCGGTCACGAGGGAAGACGCGTCTCGGTGACGCTCGGCGGCGGCTGAGCGTCAGTGCCCGCGACCGTCGGTCGCGACGGGACGGACCGTGGCGGTTCCGGAGCCGAGCGCGCGCGCCTTCGCGAACTCTGCTTCGATGGCGTCGGTGACGGCTTCGTGGGTGCCGAGCGGATCGGCGTACGCGAGGCCGCCACGATCGAGTTCGAGCTTCTCGGGGATCGCGCGCTCGCTCTCCTCGCAGGCGGCGAGGAAGAAAGGAACGACGACGGTGCGGTCGCCCGAGAGATTGTACCGAAGGCACTCGACGGCGGGGTTCTGCACCAGATACGCCGTCGCGACCTCGCCGTAGGTGGTCGTCTCGCGGAGCCTGGTCGCCTGTTCTTCGGTCGTCGCGTGCGATTTCGACCCGGCCGTCTCGCCGAAGGCGACGAGCGCCAGCGACGCCTCCTCGCCGGGGGTGACCACCGCTTCGGCCCTGTCGGCGAGGCCCCGAACGATAGCTGGGCTCGTCCCGACCGGCTCGCAGTGGTGAGCTCTGGGGAGCGCCCCGGGGATCGCCCGCGTCGTGTCGTGGTCGGGCGCGGGTGCCATCGGCACGACGTACGTGTCGTCTCCGGCATCGACTCTCGACGTCCGAATCGCCGCGCTCTCCGCGAGCTCCGTCGGCTCGTTTTCGTAGGTCGCGACGACCACGCGGTCGGCGACCGCCCGATCCCGAAGCCGCTCGGCGTGCCGTCTCGACGCACGCTCTGTGTGGCGTCTGCCGACGAGCACGAGTGTGTCTGTCATTGACCTTTAATTAAACTAAACTTTATTTAGCCCAACTATGCTTGTTCGACCGTGTGGGCCCATCCGACAAATAGCTTTCGGGAGATTCCGGGGATTCAAGTCTGCTTGTACGAAAGCAATCCCAATGACTCGATTCGTGCTCTGCGCCGGGACGACCCGGACCGCCCAGATCGACGAAATTAGCGCGGCCGGTGCCGATCCCGAACTGATGGTTCACACGCCCAGCGCCGACAGCGAGATCCTGACCTACGGCCGGCCGGTCCGGTCGCCGGTCGTCCCCGTCTCGCCGACCGGCTGTCCGACGCCAGCTGTCGTCACGCGCGCCGTCGTCGAACGGCTCGGCCTCGACACGACGGTCGTTGACGCCGGCTTAGCCGAACCGACCGGCGCGCCGACGGTCACCGTCGGCGCACACTCCGGTGGCGACATCAGAGAGCGCGACCCAGTCCCCTCCGCACCCGGTGCGTTCGCCGCGGCGCGGCAGTTCGGCCGACAGCTCCCCGACGACGAGCTGTTTCTGGCCGAAACGGTCCCCGGTGGGACGACGACGGCCCTCGGCGTGCTGACCGCGCTTGGAGAGGCCGACGTGTTGGGTCCCGACGACGAGGTCGTCGACGGCGCGGTCTCCTCGTCGCTCCCGGAGAACCCCCTCGAACTGAAACGGGAGGTCGTCGCCGAGGCGCTCGGCTCGTCGGCGCTCTCGCCCGGCGACGCGGCCGGCGAACCGACTGTCGCGTTGCGTCGGGCCGGCGACCCCGCCCTCGCCGTCGTCGCCGGCCTCGCCGCGGGCGCGCTCGAAACCGACACCGCGGTGACGCTCGCGGGCGGGACCCAACTCGTCGCCGCCGCCGCCTGCCTCCGCCACGGCGGGTACGGGGGCTCGCTGTCGCTCGCGACGACCTCCTTCGTTGCCGAAGACTCCTCGATCGACCTCGACCGGGCCGCCTCCGAGCTCGATCTCGACCTCACCGTCACCGATCCCGGCTTCACCGACGACCACCCCGCGATGGCCGCCTACAACGCGGGCGAGGCGAAGGAAGGGGTCGGGATGGGCGGCGCGCTCGCGCTCGCCGACCGGGCCGCGGTGCCGATGGCCGAGATCCGCGAGGGGATCCGCGAGGTGTACGATCGCCTCCTCGCCGAGGCCGACCGCGAGGTGCCCGCGCCGTGAGGGGTGTCGTCCTCGCGGGCACGTCCTCCGGCGTCGGCAAGACGGTCGCCTCGATCGCCCTCTTCGAGGGACTGAAGACGGCAGGCTACGAACCACAGCCCGCCAAGGGCGGCCCGGACTTCATCGATCCCAGCCACCACGCCGCCGTCTGCGACCGCCCCTCCCGGAGCCTCGATCCGTGGCTCTCCGGCGAGGACGGCTGTCTGCGCAACTACTGGCGCGGGTCGGGCGACGTCTGCGTCGTCGAGGGGATGATGGGGCTGTACGACGGGACGAACTCGACGGCGTACATCGCCGAGACGCTCGACCTCCCCGTGGTGCTCGTTGTCGACGCGAAGGCGGGTATGGAGAGCGTCGCCGCCTCGGCGCTCGGTTTCCGGGAGTACGCCGCGGTGGCCGGACGGGAGATCGACGTCGTCGGCGTCATCGCCCAGCGCGCCCACGGCGGCCGTCACGCCGAGGGGATCCGCGATGCGTTGCCTGAGGGTCTCGCGTATCTCGGCCGCATCCCGCCGTTGTCGGGGCTCGAAATCCCCGACCGACACCTCGGCCTCCACATGGGCGGGGAGGCCCCGATCGAGCCCGAGACGCTCCGGGAGGCGAGCGAGCACCTCGAGATCGAACGGCTGGTCGACCTCGCCCGAGAGCCGCCACGCCCCGAGCCCGAACCCTCGGGAGCAAAAACGGACGCGACGGTCGCCGTGGCCGACGACAGCGCGTTCTGTTTTAAATATCCCGCGACCGTCGAACGGCTCGCGGAGCGCGCCTCGGTCCTCACGTTCTCGCCTGTCGCCGGCGATCCGCTGCCGGACTGCGACGGCGTCTACCTCCCCGGCGGCTATCCCGAACTCCACGGCTCGGCGCTGGAATCGGGCGGCACCCTCGACGAACTGGGCGAGCGCGCCGCCGACGGCCTTCCCATCCTGGGCGAGTGCGGTGGGCTGATGGCGCTCGCCGAGACGCTGACCGACGCCGACGGCGAGACGCATCGGATGGCCGGCGTCCTCCCCGCCGACGTGCGGATGTGCGACCGCTACCAGGCGCTCGACCACGTCGAACTGCGCGCCCGCGACGACGCGCTCACCGCCGAGGCGGGCGAGACGATCCGCGGCCACGAGTTCCACTACTCGGCGGCCGACGTGGCCGCCGACGCGACCTTCGCCTTCGACGTCGAGCGCGGCGACGGGATCGCCGACGGGAAGGAGGGGCTCTCCGAGTACCGGACGCTCGGCACCTACGCGCACGTCCACGCCGACTCGGGCGCGTTCGACCGGTTCGTCGACCGTTTATAAATGGTCCGGGACGGTGGCGTTTCGTCCTTATAAATAGCGTCGAAACCGCCGAAATCAGCTTATAAACCCCAACGTGTCGGACGGACAGACTGTCAGCGTCGCTGTCGCCGCTCCTTTTACGTCGTCGTCCCGAACGCCGCGGCATGCTCGAACTGCTCGGCGTCGCCTGGTCGGCCTGGAAACTCAGCGCGAAGCGATTCGGCCCGGTCGGCGGGCTGCTGTTCGCTGCGGTCGCCGTCGTGGGGTTCGTCCTCCTGCGCGACTATTTAAACGAACGCTACCCGAAGCTCGGTAGCGCCGTGGAGACGGCCGCGTGATCTCGCCGCCGCGTGGGTGACGATCCGCACGTCGACCGATCGGTCACCTCCTGCGATTCTTTTAGAAGCGAGAACGTGGGACGGTCAACGCGCTGATCGATCCCGACTCCCTGGCGGCCCGCGAGTGGGTCGAATCGCTCCACGAGCGGTATCGCGCCGACGCCAGGCCCCTCGATCCCGACGTAGTCGCGGAGTGATCCCGTCGCCGACGATTCGCACGAACCGCCGCCGTCAGGATCTCTCCCTTCTCACGCCCGCATCGCCGCGTCGAGCGTGAACCGCCCCTCGTACAGCGCCGTTCCGACGACGACCGCGGCGGCCCCGACCTCTCTGAGCGCCCGCACGTCGTCGAGCGTCGAGACGCCCCCGCTCGCGACGACCGGGATGTCGACCGCCTCGACGACGCGCTCGACTGGCTCGCGGCGGACGCCCTCGAGTTGCCCCTCCACGTCGACGTCGGTAAAGAGGATCGCGCCCGCCCCCGCTGCCTCGTAGCGCGCGGCGGCCTCGGCGGGATCGAGCCCGGTCCCCTCGGTCCATCCGGAGACGACGACCTCGCCGTCCTTCGCGTCGAGGCTCACCATCACCGTCCCCGGATGCGTCTCGCTGATCTCGGCGACGATCTCGGGGTTCTCGACGGCCGCCGTCCCGAGGATGACACGGTCGACGCCCGCCTCGAGGAGCCCGACCGCGTCCCCAGCGGTTCGAATGCCGCCGCCGAGTTGGAGAGCCACGTCGACCGACTCGACGATCGCCTCGACGGCGGCGGCGTTCGCCCGTTCGCCCTCGAAGGCCCCGTCGAGGTCGACGAGGTGGAGGGTGTTCGCGCCGGCGTCGACCCACCGCTCGGCCGCCTCGACCGGATCGCCGTACCGCTTGCCCGTCCCGCGCTCGCCGCCGACGAGCTGGACCACCTGTCCGTCCTGCATGTCGACGGCTGGGACGACTTCGAAAGAGGGGAACACAGCTACGCGGGCGCGCCGAGGGGACAAAAGCGTATCCGTCGGTCGCGTCGGCTTCGGCCCGTTTCGGCGTCCCGCCGCGTGCCGGTACGAATCGGACAATCGTTGGGGTCGGTCCGCAGGCCGGAAATAACAGCAAGGTTCAACATACCCGAGCGTTAAACTCCGTAGTGATGCCCACTGTAGAATACCTCAATTACGAAGTGCTGGACGACAACGGCTGGGACATGGACGACGACGACCTCTTCGACAACGCGGCCGACGCCGGTCTCAGCGACGAGGACCACGGCTCGCTTGAGGTCGCCGAGGGCGAGTACATCCTCGAAGCCGCCGAAGCCCAGGGCTTCGACTGGCCGTTTTCGTGCCGCGCCGGCGCGTGTGCGAACTGCGCCGCCATCGTCAAAGAGGGTGAGATCGACATGGACATGCAGCAGATCCTCTCCGACGAGGAAGTCGAAGAGAAGATGGTCCGACTGACCTGCATCGGCAGCCCCGCCGCCGACGAGGTTCAGATCGTCTACAACGCGAAACACCTCGACTACCTGCAGAACCGCGTCATCTGAGGATCGACGCGACGTGTTCGCCGCCGCTACCGCGGCTTCCGGGCGATCCGACGTTTTCTCCGCGTTCTCCTGCCGCGAGTACTGACACCGAACCGTCGGGGTACGCCGCTGGAAAAACGGTGCTTCGAGCGGTCGTGAACGATTCTACCGCGAAAACATCCGAAAGCCGATCCGGTCGAACGAGGTCGAAGCGCCGACTCACCGACCGAGCCGCGCTATCCGAACTTGCCGGTGATGTAGTCCTCGACGCGGCTGTCGCTCGGGTTCTCGAAGATCGTGGCGGTCTCGTCGAACTCGACGAGTTCGCCGCCGGTGAGAAAGACGGCGGTCTTATCCGAGATTCGCGCTGCCTGCTGCATGTTGTGGGTGACGATGACGACGGTGTACTCCTCGGCGAGGTCGTCGATCAGATCCTCGATCTTCGAGGCGGCCACCGGGTCGAGCGCCGACGTGGGCTCGTCCATGAGGATGACCTCCGGGTCGGGGGCGATCGCGCGGGCGATACAGAGTCGCTGTTGTTGACCCCCGGAGAGGTCGAGCCCCGACGAATCGAGTTGGTCTTTGACCTCGTCCCACAGCGCCGCGCCCTTGAGCGCGCGCTCGACATCCTCGTCGGTGGCTGATTTGCCCTGCACTTCGAGGCCGTACGTGACGTTCTCGCGAATCGACTTCGGAAACGGGTTCGGCTTCTGGAACACCTGGCCGATCGTCCGCCGCAGGGCGACCGGATCGACGTCGTCGTCGTAGACGTTCTTGCGCTTGAAGACGACCTCGCCTTCGACGCGACAGGCGTCGATCAGATCGTTCATCCGGTTGATACACCGCAGGAACGTCGACTTGCCGCAGCCGGAGGGGCCGATCAGCGCCGTCACGCCGTGCTCCGGAATCTCGATCGAGACGCTATCGAGCGCCTGCTCGTCCCCGTAGTACACGTCGAGATCACGGGTCTCGATGACCGTCTCGGACACCCCAGTGCGTTCGGTGGTCTCGGCTTCGACCGCCGTCGTTATCAGTCGGTTCGCGTCCGTCTCTGCGTCCGTGTCCGTCTCCGAACCGGTCGCAGTGAGTTCGTTGTTTGCCATATTAGCTTCCTCGCTCCATTTTGTTCCGAACGACGATCGCCGTGGCGTTCATCGCGAGCAGCACGATCAAAAGTGTCACGACGCCCGCGGCGACCACGCCGTATCGGAACTCCGCCTGCGGATAGTTCGCCCACGCGTAGATCTGCAGCGGCATCGCGCTGAGCCGACTCCAGATGTCCGCCGGCGCGCTGAAGACGGTCGTCGCCCCGCCGATCATGATCAGCGGCGCGGTCTCCCCGATCGCTCGCCCGAGCGCGAGGATCGTCCCCGTCAGGATCCCCGGCGTCGCCTCGGGGAGTACGACCTTTTTCGTCGTCTGCCACCGCGTCGCGCCCATCGCGTACGACCCCTGTCTGAGTTCGTCCGGCACCGAACGGATGGCCTCCTGTGCGGAGATCACCGTGATCGGGAGGATGAGCAGCGACAGCGTCAGCGAGGCTGTCACGGCTGTCCCGAAGCCGAATCCAAGCAGATTCGCGAACAGCCCGAGCCCGAGCAGGCCGTAGACGACCGACGGGACGGCGGCCAGGTTCGCGATGTTGATCTGGATGATCCGGGTGATCGTCCCGACGACGCCCGTTCCGGCGGTGTACTCCTCGAGGAAGACCGCCGCGCCGACGCCGAGCACGAACGACAGCACCGCGACTAACGCGATGATGATGACCGAGCCGACGATCGCCGGATACAGCCCCGCTTCGACGGCGTTTCGCGACGGAGCCTCGGTGACGTAGCTCGGGTCGAGCCACGGATCGGGCGCGGCGATGCCGAACGTCTGGACGAGGAACGCGCCGAGTAACGCCCCGCCGCCCACCAACACCGGGAGGAGCAGGCCGATCCGCGCCTCGCCGGCGTCGAGCGCGCCGTGGAGGTACACTGTGGTCGGTGCGACGGCGGCGACGAACACGATGACGGCCGAGCCCTCGGGGAGCGGCGACGCGCCGACGACCGTGCCGAGGCCAGCCGCCGCGAGCGACAGGCCGCCGACCACGCCGGCCGACAGCTCGCTCCCGCCCCGCGAGAGGACGAGCGCGCCGGCCGTGAGCGCGACCGGAACGCCGATCGCCCACGCGAAGATGAACGGCGGCGTCAGGTACGTCTGGATGATCGTCCGGAGGACGACCGCCGCGACGATCCCGACGACGCCGATCGGAACGGACAGCGTGATCGCGCGCTTCCGGTCACGAACGTACCCGTACGCGCGGATGATCCCCGCCGGGAGGACGCCGAGCGTGTACACCAGAAACCACAGCCGCACGTCGAGGATACTGAACACCATCGCGACGGCCAACCCGAGGGCGGCCCCGCCAACGATCCGACCGAGCAGGCCGACGCCGTTTCGACCTACCGGACGCTGACTGCCGACGAAGACCACGTACGTGACCACCGGGACGGCGACGACGAACAGATACGCGAGCTGCCACGAGAGCCGCGGAATCGGCCTGATCAGCAGTTCGATCGCCTCGAAGACCACGGCGGTCGCCACGAGCCCACCACCGAGGACGAGCACGACCCGCTGGACGAGCGCGCGGTCGCCGGCGCTGTAGAGGTTGAATCCGATGAGCGGGAGCACGAGCGTGACGAAGTACACGAGGAGCCACTGGGGGCTGGCGTTCGAGAGGTCGAACGCGTCGATGAACACGTAGATCAAAAGCGCCGCGAGCGCGACGAGGCCGACGACCGACGCGCCGAAGGAGAGATACCGGAAGACGACCCCCTTCGTCCGACTGACCTGCCCGAACGCCATCTCGCTCGCGTCCTGTTCGACCGCCATTCAGTACGCCTCCCGATATCGTTCCGCGATGAGATCGCTGAGGACGTTCATCACGAGGGTGATGACGAACAGCGCCAATCCGAGCGCGAACATCGAGTCGTAGGGCAACGTGCCGCCGGTGAGGTCGCTGCCGGCGATCTGGACCATCGAGACGGTGATCGTCATGCCGGAGTCGAAGAGCACGTCGCCGGGGTGGATGTAGGGGATGCCGAACAGCGCCTCCCGGATCGCCGGCATGTTCGCCTGTGCGCCCATGGCAACGACGACGATCATCGTCTCGCCGATCGCGCGGGAGATGGCGAGGATGTACGAGGAGGCGATCCCCGACAGCGAGGCGGGGACGACGACCCCAGTCGAGACCTCGAACTTCGTCGCGCCGAGCCCGTAGCCCGCCTGCCGGAGCGAGTCCGGAACGGCGCTCATCGCGTCCTCGCTGATCGAGGAGACCATCGGGATCGTCATGATGCCGACCATGATCGATGCCGACAGCGCGTTGAACGTGCTCATCTCCGGGAACAGCGTCGCTTTCAATGCCGGCGTGACGTACACGAGCGCGAAGTAGCCGTAGACGACTGTGGGAACGCCGGCAAGCACTTCGAGCATCGGTTTCAGAATCGATCGCACGCGCGCCGTCGCGTACTCGCTGAGGTAGATCGCGGTGAGCGTTCCGATCGGGAGGGCGATGAACGCCGCCGTGATCGTCACGGTGATCGTCCCGATCAGGAGGGGGATGATCCCGAACGACAAGCCGCCGCCGCGCGGGTTCGGACTCCATTCGGTGCCGAACAGGAAGTCAGTGACCGGTACCTCGAAAAAAAACACGAGCGTGTCCGAGAGCAGCGTCGCGAAGATCGCGATCGTCGTCAGGAGCGTGATCGCGGCGCAGGCGACGAAGACGCCGCCGTAGCCCGTCTCTTTGAGCTGCTGGACGCCGCTCGGTCGCTGAAGGTCCGGGGCTCCGGAGCGTTCACTCATCGGCGATCACCCTTCCGACTCCGGACGTGGCTGTTCGCCACCGGATCACGGCGACCGAGGCGCGTCGTCGACTCGATCGACAGGGGTGTCGCCGGTACATCGGTCGCGTTAGCCCTGCGCCTCTTCGATCGCGTCCTCGAGTTTCTGCATCTGCGCCTCCTTCGTCTCCTGTGTGGCCGGCACGTACCCGACGTCGCCGGCGACGATCTCCTCGTTGTCCGTCTGGCTGACGAAGTAGCGGGCGAACTCGGCGACGTGTTCCTTGCCGAGCGACTCCATGGAGGGGTAGGTGAAGAGCGGACGCGAAAGCGGGGCGTACTCGCCGGAGGCGGCCGTTTCGAGGCTCGGTTCGACGGGGCCGTCGCCGTTGTCGATCGCGACGGGCGTGATCTGGTCTTGGTTCTGGTACCAGTAGGCGAAGCCGAAGTAGCCGATCGCGTACTCGCTGCCCTCGACACCCTGGGCGATCGTGTTGTCCTGTTCGGTCGCCTGGTAGTCGTCGGTGTGGCCGCGCTCGCCCATGACGTTCTCGAGGAAGTAATCGTAGGTGCCGGACGTGTCGGCGGCACCGTAACGCTCGATCTCCTCGTTCGGCCACTCGTCGCGGATCTCGTCCCACGTCTCTGCCGCGTCGGCCTCCCATATCTGGGCCAGTTCCTCCACCGTCATTTCTGTTGCGAAGTCGTTCTCGTTATTGATGACGACGGTGAGCGCGTCGGTCGCGGCGATGAGTTCGACGTACTCGACGCCGTTTTCCGCACAGAGATCCTCCTCTTCGGGCTTGATCGGTCGACTCGCGTTGTTGAAGTCCGTCTCGCCGACGCAGAAGTAGTTCGCGAAGCCGCCGCCGGACCCGGTCGAACTGATATCGATGCGCACTTCGGGGTTGTCCTCCGCGAAGTCCTCCGCGATCGCGGACATCAGCGGGAAGACGGTGCTGGATCCGGCGATGTTGATATCGCCCGAGAGGGTTCCGCCGCCGTTTCCGTTACCGTTGCCGCCGTCGTTTCCGTTACCGTTGCCGCCGCCGTTTCCGTTACCGTTCCCTTCGGTTTCTGTACAGCCCGCGATGGCCGCGCCACCGAGAGCCGCGCTGGCGAGGAGAAACTGCCGGCGGCTGTTTCGGTTCGAGGCTTCATTACGATCGGGTGTCCTTTCGGGCATCACCCGTGGAAAGTGGAGGGGATCATAAGAACGATGCTATGATATCTATATATTCAACTATACTCCTATAGTATCGGTCGAGCGGTCGATCGTTATCTGCTGTGCGACCCGCATGAAGTAGCGTTTTTGCACGTACGGCCACGATCTTTCGCGTGTATGTGTGTCAATGGTATATCGGATCCGCGAGGTTCCGATCCGGTCTTTCGCGTCGCATAACGGGTTTCTACCCCGGACTGTGTCGGGTCTATATATTTCTTAGTAGTCGAATAGAGGTGCGGATCGCTCCCGTCAACGCCCCGTCTCGGGGACGGTCCCGGACCGAGCCAATTAACCGACGCACAACCCTCCCATGCGACAATGACCCGGACCCAGCGCGACCTGGCGGCGTTGTCGCGGTTCGTCTTCCGGGCGCCGGATTGGTCCGTGAGCCTGTTCGGCACGCTTCTCGTCGCCGCGGCCGTCGGCGTCGCCGCCTTCGATACCGGATTCGCTCTCGACGACGCCTACTTCGGGATGCTCTACGTCGGCGTGCCGACGGTCGTCGCCGCGTTTCTCACCGCGCCGCTCGACCGACGTCTCGGCGGGCAGTTCACCTACAACCGCTCGGCGCTTCTGGCGTTCGTCTGCGAACTGCTCGCGGTCGCGGTTCTGCTCGTCGCGGCCGTCGTCGCGTCGGTCTCGTCGTTCGGCCAGCCGTTCGTCGTCGACGCGCTGCTCGTCGCGCTCGCGTCGATCTTCGCGCTCCGCCTGTTCGTGATCGTCGCCGTCTCGCGCCGCTCTATCGCCGTCGCCGTGGTCCCGGCGAGCGTCCAGACGGTCGTCGCGGTCGCCTTCGTCGCCGCCTACGACGGGACCGCGAACTACGCGCTCTTGTCTCTCCTCTGTGTCATCTACGCGGCCGCAGTCTCCGTCTTCGTCTTCGCCATCGACCGTCCGTGGCGCCGGGGCCACGACGTCTCGGTGTTGGATTTCGTCCGCGGCTTCGTCGGGCACGTCGCCGAGGGGTCGAGCGAACTCGAAGCGTTCTTCGAACACCTCGGCGAGCAGGCTGTCGTTCCCGTGACGGTCCTGTGCGTCCGGCGGCTCGACGGCACGGAGAAGGCCCGATTCGTCCTCCCGATGGTCCATCCCGGCCCCATGGGTGAGATCGGCGGTGGCAACCTTCCCGAACGGATCGCGACGGCGACCGACGGGCTCGCCTTCGTCCCACACGCGACCGCCGGCCACGACTTCAACCTCGTCACCGAACGCGAGATCGATACCCTCCTCGCAGCCGCGAGGGGGGCGGCAGACCGGGTCACGTACACGCGCGAAGCCACCCCAAGTCGCCGCGAAACCGAGGCCGAGTCGACGTTCCTGGGGCAGGCGATCGACTCTGACCTCATCCTCGTCGGCACGCACGCCCCCGAATCGGCCGACGACGTGGATTTCGGCGTCGGCCTCTCGATCGCCGCCGAGGCCGGGCGCGCAGACGCCGACACCGTCCTACTCGTCGACGCGCACAACTGCAGCGACGGGCTCTCGGAGCGGTCGGGCCGCATCGGGCCGGGATCGAAACGCTCCTTCGACATGCTCGACGCCGCCGGCCGGCTCGCCGATCGGCTCGCCGCGGCCGATCGGGATGCACTTTCGGTCGGCGTCGCGTGGGACGAAACCGAGTGGGGCCAAACCGACGGAATCGGCCCGCTCGGCATCCGCGTCGCCGTCTTTGAGGTCGACGGCCACCGGACCGCCTACGTGTTGATCGACGGGAATAACATGGAGCCGGGCCTCAGAGGGGCGCTCCTCTCCGCGATCGACGCCGACGCCGCTGAGATCATGACGACGGACACGCACGTCGTCAACACAGTCGATGCGGCGAATCAGGTCGGGGACGCGATCGAGGGCGACCAACTTGTCGAGGTCGTCACCGGGCTGGTCGACGATGCCGTCGACGACCTCGACCCCGTCGAGGCCGGCATGGCGACCGAACGCGCCGAGGTGACCGTCTTCGGTACCGACCGGACCGAGTCGCTCGCCGCCACGGCGAACGCGATGGTCAGCATGGGCGGGGCGCTGTTGCTCGTCACCGTCGGCGCGGCGATGGCGCTGAGTCTGCTCGTGTTCGTGTTTACGGGATAGCGGCTTTGGAACCCTCTCTCAGTGGCTCTGGTGCAATCCTATTTCTCAGACACACTCTTGCCTGAAACAGTCGGTCGGTGAGAACCGCGAATTGACTTCTGATAGTCCTACCAGCTACCTGTAACAGCGAGAGAGTCCTGCCCTTCCCGTGAGGCGAGAGTGTTCCGACACTCTGCTGTCGGAACCGAGCGCCGAACAGGGCGGGCGTGAATCGCGTAAGCTCTGGTGAGAAACCGCCGCGTTACTGCTGGTCTTGAGTCTCCAATGTTTCGAGTCCCGTTTCCAGTACCTCGATATATGCTTCATCGAGCGATTGGTCGTTTGCTTCGGCGTAGTCTTTCACCCGTCCGTGTAGGCCATGCGAAATATCTATTGCTGGTCGCATTGTCTCACAAGACTTATTTGACACAGAGACGTGAAAACAATTGTGGCATGAAGCGTACCAACACGTTCGCAGTGCGACCGCTTTCCGATACCGGAGAGCAACTGCTACGGGACCTGTTGGACGCTTCCGCCGCTCTCTGGAACGAAGTCAACTACGAACGCCTCATGCGGTATAACGACGAGGACGGCTTCGAGGGCGAGGTATGGGACGCCGATACAGGGCGTCTCGAAGGCAAGTACAAAGGCGTGCTTGGCGCGTCCACCGCCCAACAAGTGATACGCAAAAACAGCGAAGCATGGCGCGGGTTCTTCGATACGAAGAACAAGTACGACGACGAGTCGAACACATCGGTTACGGAACACCCGGAACCGCCGGGCTTCCGTGGCAACGAGGACGATGGGCGGCAACTCAAAGGCGTCATTCGCAACACATCGTACACCGTCGAATGGGGCGAGCGGTCCCGGCTTGAGATACTGGTCGGGAGCGAGTTGAAAGACCGATACAACCACACCGGACGGCTCCGGCTGGAAATCGCTGGCGACCCGACGTGGCCCGACTACGAGAAACAGGGTCGGTTGGACCTGTGGTACGACGAGACTGACAGCACCTTCCGAGCTTCGCAACCCGTGACTGTTTCTGACGATGCACGGGATACTCCACTGGCCGACGAAAAGGCCGCTCTGGATATTGGTGCAAACAATCTCGTTGCCTGTACCACCACGACCGGCGAGCAATATCTGTACGAAGGCCGCGAGTTGTTCCAGCGATTCCGTGACACAACACGAGAAATTGCCCGGTTGCAGTCCAAGCTACGAGAAGGCCGATACAGTAGCAAACGTATTCGGCGGCTGTACCGGAAACGGACTCGTCGCCGCGACCACGCACAAGAGGCACTGTGTCGTGACCTGCTGGACCGACTGTACGCCGAAGGTGTCGATACCGTCTATGTCGGTGGGTTGACTGGCGTGCTGGACACGCACTGGTCGGTCGAAACCAACGCCAAGACCCACAACTTCTGGGCGTTCAACCAATTCACCGACCGACTGGTCTGTACCGCCGAGGAATACGGTATTTCAGTCGAGGTTCGGTCGGAAGCGTGGACCAGTCAAGAGTGCCCCCAGTGTGGCGGGACAGACCGAACGACACGGCATCAGGACACGCTCACCTGTCCCTGTGGGTTCGAGGGCCACGCCGACCTTACAGCTTCAGAAACGTTCCTGAGACGGCACACAGAACAGGCAACCAGGCCGATGGCACGGCCCGTGCGGTTCGAGTGGGACAGCCACGATTGGCTGGAGGTATCACACTCTCACCGTCCCAAAGAACAGCGCACAGACCCAAGTACCGTCCACCGTGACGGGAATGTTGCTTCCGGGGAATCTTAGACCGGCTGAGACTCCCACGGAGGAAACCCCGCCGTTCGCGGTGGGGAGGATGTCATAGATGATGTATGGATTCAAACTTCACAGCTCTTGCTTCGATTATAGGTATCCCAAATCCTGGAGTCGTGCTTCGGTTTCTTCGTCGATCTCTGCGTTTCCTAACGTCTGTTGAAACGCATCCATCTCGTCTTTGCACGCAAGACTCAGTTGTCGGGCCGTACGGAGTTTGAAAATAAGATCAGGGTCGTTGATCTCTTCTTGCACGGAGGCTAACAAGGCATCAACTGTATCACAGATTGAACTCCCCATAGGATAATTTATTTTCATACAGAGTTAAATTTTGTCCCGTTCCTCGAAAGTGAGCGTTCACCCCGAAGGCTAATTCAGTCACGTCTACAGGCTGAGCAGGCCGAGTGCCTCGAGGCTTGACCCCGAGGCGATTCACTTCCCGCTGCTCTCCGTCTTGGGTGGTGCGTGGCTGATCCGCCTGACCGTGTTCGCACCGACATCGGCCGGCGTCGTTCGCACCGCGGCCGTCGGTGGTATACCGGGCGAGGCGGTGCTCTTGGCCGTCGGTGGCGCGTATGGAGTGGCGCTCCTGTTCACGTTCTGGCCGTGGCAACGACAGGCCAAAGGGGAACTGCGGTCACAGACGCGTTCCAACGGCTGGAAGTGATAGCTTCGATCGTGGGCCAATTCGTTACAATTCGCCGTCTTTTGCGTCCGCAATATCGGCCGCGATATCTCTCACGTTTCGTTGGTGCGTTGCCGACGTACCGACGTGTCGAGCCGCGTCGAGTTGGTCGTCGACGATCGCGTTCTGTTGGGGGCCCCAGACCTCCGGCGGCTCGGATTGGATGTATTCGACCCAGCGTTTGACGGCCTCGATGCGTTGCTCGCGGTTCCGCTCGTGTTTCGCGTCGAGATCCTCACGCACGTTTGAGTCGGTCATATTCGGCTTCGACGTCGAGCTTCGATACCCACGTTTCGAGTCGATCAATACTAAGGCTTTGTTCGAAAAGCGCGTACAGGTGAACCGCATCCTCGAGATCCTTCTGCGCGCCGAGATACAGTTTGTACGCGATTTGGAGTTCGAGTGGGCCGATCGGGATCGTCTCCTCGCCGATTCTCGCGGTGATCGCGTTCGTCAGCGACGCCCGATCGAACTCGTCACGGGCGAACTTCACTTCGAGGTGTGGGGTGACCTGATCGTCGGTCGCAACCCAGATGTTGTCGCCGTTCGAAAGCACCTCGTACAGCGAGTCGAGCGGCATCGCTGCCCCCCAAAATCCCTCCTCTTTGAGCGTCGCTGCGAGTTCGTCCGCATTCGCTTCATCGATCGTCTCGATGAGGACATCGACATTCTCGGTCGATCGCGCACGTCCCGCAAGAATAGACACGTATCCCGAGATATACACGTGCTCGATGTCCAGTCGATCGAGGATCGTCGAAAACCGGATCGCGAGGTCGTCGAGTCGATTCGGCTCACGATCAACGACGAGTGTTCCGTCTCGTAGCTCGATCCCGCTCATACGTATGTATTATCGATTGGCCGTTTGAATGTATCCCGTCGAATTCCAATCAGCCGTTGTCCGGACCCGCTTCGACCCGAAGCGACCCGCCACACTCACCACACCGATACGACTCTGGCGATTTGACGACCTCTGAGCGTCGATACCGACCGAACTTGTGTCCACACCCCTCGCAGACAATCCACCACTTCGGGTCGCTGAATCGGTCGCAGGTAACGCGCGTGTCGAGTTGGTCGGCGAGCGCTTCGAACGCCGCCCCGTGTGAGCCGTCGCCTGCCGTGTTGAGTAAGTGGACGTGGATCAGCTCGTGGCGGATGATCTCGGCGACGCCCGACCAGCCGTGCGTCTCGAAGTATCCCCACGTGAGAGAGACGGTCTTCGGGACACCGTCTCGGTGTTTCACCGCCCCGGCGCGTCGCTTCGCGCGCTTGCTGATCTCCCACTCCAGTTCGGAGACGGACACCGATAGGTCGCGGTCATCGACGACGGCTCTCGCGTACAGTTTCGACGCGGCGAGAAACTCCGCATCCGTGGCGTCGGGCGTGATGCGGTAGTAGTCGAGGGCGACGGGCACGTCACCCTAGTGAGGGACAGCGAATCAATATGATCATTTCGCCTCGATTCACCGTGTGTGATGAAATGATCGAGAATACCCCAAAACCGATCCCGACAGCTTCTAAGGGGACAGTCGGCAATCGGTAATACGAATGGCCACCCGCCGGCGACAGCAGTTTGTTCACGGCCAAGCCCTGTGGATGGGGATGGCACTAATACTGCTTACGGCGCTCGATGCTCTCACGTTGGATCTGTACTTCGTCCTCTCGTTGATCGGATTTCTGGTACTCGTCGAACTCAGCGCCCCGTTTGCCGTCACGCCAGCATGGCGTGAGCGGTTGAAATGGATCATCTTTGTGGGGTTGATTCTGTTCGCGGGGATCGTCTTTCGACGTATCATTGAAATTATCCCGTCGGGGCTGATCTAAGTGGATCCGTTCAACACAGACCTTGTGGACATAGACTATCCACGTGCAGTATTGCTGGTCTTACTGATCGTGATTAATTTCACGGTGATCAGCGCCATCGCGACTTCGGGAACCGCATACGGACCGTACAACAGCGGTTGGGATGGGACCTCCGAACTGCGAACGATTGCCGACGATGAATCCGACATGACAGTTGTACACGAAGCTGGGAGGTATGAGACAGCCTCAGCGGATGGCGTCGCGATCATCGTCGCTCCCCAAGAATCGTACGGACCAACCGATCGGGCACAGGTGGCTCAGTTCGTCCAACGGGGTGGAACGCTGATCGTCGCCTCGGAAGACGACCGAACAAACCAGTTCCTTTCGGAGATCGGTGTGAATGCACGCATCGACGGCGCACTCATGCGCGATGAACAGAATAACTACCGAAACGCATCGTTACCGGTTGCTACAGAAGTCTCCGAACATCGCTACACAGAGGCCGTCGAGGGCGTGACGCTCAACTACGGAAGTGCGATCAACACCTCAGTTGTTCCGGCTCAGCGGGGGACGGAATGGCAAGGTCAGCACCTCGTCAACTCCTCTCAGTTTGCGTATCTCGATCGGAACCGAAACGAACGGCTTGACGACGATGAAGTGCTCGAAGCGCGCCCGGTCGTGACCGAAGAGTCGGTTGGTGCAGGGACGGTTGTCGTCGTCAGCGATGCTAGCGTGTTCACGAACGCGATGGGTGAACGGGACGGCAACCGACGACTCATCGAAAACATCGTCACCGATCACGATCGGGTGCTTCTCGATTACTCACACGGCCCCTCGTTGCCACCGTTGATGTACGCGCTGCTCGTGCTCCGCTCGAGTCCGTTCATCCAATTCTTCCTCAGTCTTACGGCGATTGGTGGTGTGGTCATATGGGTGTGGGGGCCCCCATCACGACGATGGCTTCCGGCTAGAATCCGTGGACGGAAGACATCGCCAAAGCACCCCGGGCGGCTGTCGAAGGAGGAGCTGATCGAATATTTGACAACGGAACATCCCGAGTGGGAGGAAAAGCGCCTCCGTCGCGTGACAGAAGCGATTATACGTCGGCGGGAGCAATCGGCGGACAATGACTGACCCCGCTGTCCTGTATGAAACCGTCGAGGCGGAGGTTGGGACGGTTCTCATCGGAAAAGAAGACGTCATAGAGCGTCTCACGGTGTCGCTTTTGACGCGTGGACATATCCTCCTTGAGGGCGTCCCAGGCGTCGCCAAAACGACCGTCGCGAACCTGTTTGCCCGCGCCACGGGGCTCGAATACAATCGAGTTCAGATGACGCCGGACATTCTTCCAGCAGATATCACCGGGACGTACATCTACCGGGAACAAACCGGCGAGTTCGAACTCAGAAAGGGACCAATCTTCGCCAACGTTGTCGTCGCCGACGAGATCAACCGTGCGACACCCAAAACACAGAGTGCGCTCTTGGAGGCGATGCAAGAGCGGACGGTGACGGTCGAAGGCGAGACACTCGAACTGCACGAACCGTTCATGGTCATCGCCACACAGAACCCGATCGAGATGGAGGGGACGTTCGAGTTACCCGAAGCACAACGCGACCGCTTCCAGTTGAAACTCACCGTCGATGTTCCGACCCGTAACGAAGAGCGCGAACTGCTCGATCGCTTCGATGAGGAACCCGACCTCGGTCCAGAGGCAGTCGAACAAGTCATCACCACCGACGAGCTGCTTGACGCCCGAGCAGCGGTCGAGGACGTGTACGTCGACGAAACCGTCCGCATGTACATACTCGATATCGTCCACGAAACCCGCGAGAGTCCAGATCTCGAATACGGTGCCTCACCACGGGCGACGATCGCGTTTCTCAACACCGCCAAGGCGAGAGCGGCGATTCACGGTCGCGAGTACGTGATTCCAGACGATGTCAAATCGCTCGCCGAGCCGATTCTCGCACATCGGCTTGTATTGAGCACGGACGCCGAACTCAGCGATATGTCTGCTAATGATGTGGTGACCACCATCGTTGAGACAGTCGAGCCACCTGGTCGAGAGGTCGTCGAAAACGCTGCACGGCCGGCTGTGGGTGACGGTGGAGAGACAGCAGAAACGGGCGTAGACAGGGACACCGAGACGAAGCCCGAAGCCGACTCAGACTCGGCATAAATCGTTCGTGAACCTCGAGTCGAGGCTACTCTGATGGAGGCCACCGACAGGTGACGAGATAGTCCACGCGATCGTCCGCTTCGGGTGTTTCAACTGAGAGGGAAACTGGCTCGTCAAGCCCGACGGCAAGTCCGACAGCAAGAAACGACCCAACGGGGTGATCGAACGTATCGATCGGCCCATAGCTGCTGTCGGTGAGCGCAACCGTTAGACGACCGCTCTCGGTTGCCGTCTCGACGGCGGCCGTCTCGACCAACTCGAACTGCTCGACGAGGGCGTCTGTCAGTTGTGCGGCGAGCATCGAGGGAGAGTTCGTCGTTTCGGTATCGCCGTCACCTGCAAACTCGAAGTCGGAGACGAGCGCAGACCCGGTGGGACGTAACGAAACGCCACGTTCGCTGTTGCGGTCGGTGACGACAAGGAGATCGTCCAATTCGGCATCGTCTGGCAGATCGTACGCCGAGTGGTGCGGAACGAACAGCCGAGCCGTCTCGGCCCCGGTGCGCGGTACGTACACCCGATCGTCGTGGAGACCGAGCTCCGAAACGAGCGCCGCCTCGTTACGAGCGAGCGCCGTGTACACATCGCGACCGACCGACGCGGAAATAAACCGCTCGGGCGTCAGATAGTACGTCAGTATCCCGAGAAACACACCGGTTCCACCGAGCGCGAGGAGCACGGTCCGAACGTCCGGAAAAAACGCGCTCGCAAGGACGGTCACACCCCCGATGATACCTAGCGTGAGGGCGGTCGCACGATACTGTGACTTTCTGGCGCGGACGTACTCGTCTCGCAATCGCTCATTTTCCTCCCGGATGACATCGAGTTCGGCGGTGAGTGCGGTCTCATCCGACGGTTCTGAGCTGATCTCGGTAGATGATTCGGTGTCCATCTTGGACAGCTCAGTGGTGGAGTCGCTCATGCGTTCACCATCCCGAGGAACACCAGTTCGTATCGGTGTAGGCCGTACATGAGGAGAATACTCATCCCACTCAGCAGGATCGACGCGATCGCGAGTGAATCAACAACTAGTACGAGCCCCCACGTCATCGCAAAAAAACAAACGAACGTCGCGACCAGTGGAACAGCGTCGGTGGCCGACGCGCCCGACAGGAGTTCGAGCCCGAGCAAAAGTGCTAGCAGCGCCGCTTCGAGAACGACGAGAGATGTCAGATCCAGTCCGCCCGGAGCGGCGATCAACAGACCAAGATGGACAAACACGATCGCCGCGACAGCACCCACAGCCGCCCACTCATGCGTTCGATCGGTAAGTCCGGACGCTCCCATCGGCTTATCTGCGACGGCGATCAAAATTAAGTGTGTTGATACATCACGATCACCGACGGCGGCGGCCGGCGGTGAGTACCGCTTCGATTCGGTCACTGGGAGCGACTTCGAACGCCGAAACTCCGTCGATGCGCGAAAGCTCCCGACGGAACTCCTCGAAGTCGACGTACTCGTCGTAGGCAGTATCGAGATCGACGAGCCCATCCCGCTCGAAAAGCACGGAGGGAGTCATGAAGACGACGACACCGGCCCCTTCGTTGGCCCCGAGTTTGGCGGCTTCACGAAGCTCTGCACGAGCGGTGTCATCGGCGAAAAGCAGAATCCAGGAGCCGCTCGAAAGCTGTGTCAAACGCGTTCGGACAGTCTCGAACAACGGCTCGGCAGCCAACTGCTGGACGTAGCCGCTCGCATCATCCAAAAACGGGCGGATCCGTGAGCTGAACTGTGAGCCGTCGCCGGCCAGTAGTGTCGCCTTCCGACGACTCGCACTAACGCTGTGGGTGTGTTCATCCGATGGATCACCATCTGGCGTACCAATCGCTTCGAGGTCGTGGAGAGTCGTTCGAGCAGCGTCATAGGCTGCAGGGTCCGTACTCGGTGAGTTCCAACGCGTCGTGCCTTCGGGGCCGATCCCGGCGACCCCAAGCGGGTCTGAAAGTCTCTGTGCGTTGCCGACGACGGTCAGCGCCACTTCGCGGAGATAATCGAGCTTCGTTCGTCCTTCAGATCCGACACCCATCGATCCGCGCTGATCGACGAACAGGATCGTCTGCTGGTCGGTTTCGACCTCGTATTCGCGGACGTGCGGGTAATCGAGCCGAGCTGTGGCTTTCCAATCGATATTACTGACTGAGTCGCCCGGGACGTACTGGCGGAGTTCGGCTGGATCGATTCCCCTCCCATGCCTGTCAGATCGATGGCCGCCGAACGCCGCTGTGACCTGCGTTCCACCTTCGCCGATATGTACGTTCCGTGGGATCCGTGGATCGACGGTGACGGTCGGTTCCGTGCCACGTTCGAACGCCGATCGGAACAGTCCAAAGCGGTCCTCAGTCGTGACCTGCGGTGCAGAAAACGTCCCTCGGCCGACGACTGGCCAATTAACGTCGAACGTCGTCTCGGTCGATCGATCTCCCGCTTCGATGTGGATCGTTCGTTCCTCCATGGCTGGCCCATCCGCGAACAGCGGTGGGATTGCAGTCACAGTAACCCCAAGTGGAGTCGGCCGTGAGAGTCGGGCGGAGAGGGTGACGACAGTTTCACCGTCCGTGTCAACGTGATTGCTCGTGACCGATTGCTCGACGGCAAGTGTGTCACCGACCATCCGAACGGCATCGAGATACCGGAGCTGTCGATACATCAAGAACGCGCCGACTGCAGCCGCACCGTAGAGCAATTGCGACCGAGCGAAGAGTACCGCCAGCGCCGCGAGTGTCAAGCCGGTGGCGGCGAGCACCCAGGATCGACGCGTCAAGTCCATTGCTCCAGGCAAGCGTCCTCCGACAATTCAACATGTCGGTTCGGTCGTCGACAAGAGAAGGGTTTTACCCGGTCGTCCGTCTCTTTGGGAATGTGGTTGCCCGTGACGGTCGTTTGAACCGCGCCGTGATCGCACTCGCCATCGTTGGCTTTCTGCTTCTAGCTGGCGGTGTGCTCGTTGGAAGCGTCATCAGCGGCGCCGGCGGCGGGATCGGAACCCCCAGCAGTGAGGCGGTCGACACAAGCCAACAAAACCCACAGGATATCGAGTCACAGCGAGATCTGAGCGCGATCGAGCGACAACTCGCAGAACGGGCCGCCGAGCGGATTCAAAGCGGCGAGATCGACCTCAGCGGCGATGACGTCGGGAACATTCGAGAGTCGCTGGGTGAGTCAGAGTTTAACGCGCTTGTCGAGCGGTACGCGGAAATTTCCGAGGAAACTGGCTCGGAAAACCGTGCAGCTGCATTTCTCCAGATCCGGTCCGATCGGCAAGCTTACGCTGCGGCGATAGCCGATTATCAGCGCGCCTATCGGGTGTACAACGGAACCGCCAACTACAGCGATGCAGAAACGGAGACGGTCGTAGAGGAGTTTGAGTTCATCACCGAGGATGACGTACGCTCGAATGAAACGACCGGCGGAACGACCCGGTTCAAGCTGAACGAAAGCCAAGAACGGGCCTTAGCACGGACGCTCGAAACGCGGTGGTACCGTGTCAACAGAACGGCGGACCGGCTCATCGACTCATATCGAACCCTCGAAGAGATCGACAACGAATCGTACGCAGAGGGGATCGAAACTGTTGAGCAAAGCCGAGAGAACGTGAGCAGGCGACACGAACGCGTCCGCGATGAGTGGTTCGTTCGACTTCAGCTCACCGCCGCGACGAGCGACCCGAAGGGGTCGTTTCTCGATCCAATCGAGGTCTCGGGCCGGGTTGCCCACGCGGACGGGACGCCGTACGGAAACGGAACGATGCAGTTGCGAATCAACGATCAACGGTACGTCACCGAGACGAACGCTACGGGACACTACACCGTTGGGTACCGTCCGGCGACGATACGAACGAATGCAACCGAAGTTCCGGTCGAGATAGTCCCCACACCCGACTCGATGGTCATCGGACTCACTCGTCCGAACGTCCCGGTCGACATCGAGCGGTCCACGCCGACGGTGGCAGTTTCGACGCCTCCGAGAGATGTTGGGTTCAACGAGACGTTGACCGTGACCGGACACGTCGGAGGGGACGCAGGCGGTGCGGCTAACGTTTCGTATCGGGTGTTGACTGCCGGAAACGCCCTCGTCGAGGGACGGACGAACGAAACTGGGCATATCGACGAGGAGCTGCCGCTACCGGCCGATGTTCCCGCGGGCGACCAACAGCTTCGGCTGGCGGTCGGGGACTCCAATCGGGCATTGACGCCGACCAACGAGACTACAACGGTCACAGTTCGAGAGCGCCCGACCGAGTTATCGATTGAGGCGAACCAGACGGACGAGCGGACGATTCAGCTCGCCGGGGAATTGGTCGTGCCGGATGGGCCCGGGGTTCCCGGTCGGTCCATCGAGCTACTGGTCAACGGGTCGAATCTCGGAACGACCACGACCGGCGTGAACGGAACGTTCGAGACGAGTCTCGTCGTCCCAGAATCGGAGATCGGTAGCGGCGCCTCCGATAGCGCTGCGACGCTATCGGTCGGCGCCGCATACCAGGACGAAAGGGCCAATCTCGGCGCTTCGAACGCTGAGACGGCGGTTATACTCACCACGGAGACGCTCTGGGGTGTACTCGCCGGAGTCGGTCTGTTCGTGTTGATCGCGGGAGGTGTCGGCGTCACCGTGTTGTCGTGGCGACGGGGGCAATCCGACTCGTTCGAGACGTTCGAGGAACCGGCTGGCTGGAGCGACGCGCTCGTGGAAGACGGTCGATCCAGCGAGTCGTTACTCGAGAGCGCCTACGACACCCTGGCTGACAGACCGGTCATCGCCGCACAGTTGGGGTATGCCGCGTTGCGAACGTGTCTCGAAGCCGAATACGGCGGTCAATCGGCCCAGACCCACTGGGAGTTCTACAGGGCGTGCGAAGCATCCGCAGACGAGGAGATCGTCACGACGCTTCGGAACGTAACCGAACTGTATGAGCGCGTCGTCTTCGCCTCCGAACCGATATCTGCGGAGACGGTGAAACCGATGCTCGATCGCACCGAGCGAGTCGTGGGGTCGATGATCGGCGCTGACGAGTGATCGAGGTATCGAGGGGCTTATTTTCGCGACTGCGAAAGAACGGACACGATGGGTGACGATACTGGGCGAGATCGGTCGCTTCGACTGTTGTTGCCCAGTCAGATCCGTACGCTGCCGGCGGATTTGGCGGCGGTGCTCATTCTCGTTTTGGCGACGAATCTGGCCGTATTGCTGCCGTTCGTGAATCGGACGCCGCTTCGCATCGCGTTCGGACTGCCGTTTCTGCTGTTTTTACCCGGCTACGCGTTCATCGCGGCGCTGTTTCCGGAACAGGGGTCAGCACCGGGTCACAGCGGCGAGGATACCGAACGCGCCGCGAACCTGGGTGGGCGCGGCATCGACGGCGTCGAGCGCGTCGCGCTATCGATGGGGCTTTCGATCGCGATCGTGCCGTCGGTCGGACTGGTGTTGAATTTCACGCCCTTCGGAATCCGATTGGTGCCGGTTTTGGTCGGCGTGAGCGCGATTACGGTCGGGTTCGTTGCGCTGGCGGCAGCGAGACGGAAGGCGCTCCCGGAAGCCGAGCGCTTTCGGGTGCCCTACGAAGAGTGGCTCGAAGCCGGGCGGGCGGAGATATTCGAGCCGGAGACGCGCCTCGATGGGCTGTTGAACGTCGCGCTCGCCTGCAGCATCGTGTTGGCCGTTGGTGTCGTGGGATTCGCGATCATGGTACCGCCCGATGGCGAATCGTTCACGGAGTTTTATTTGCTGGGCGAAGACGACGACGGCGAGTTGGTGATCGACAACTATCCAGAGGAGTTCGTCGTTGGCGAGTCACAGTCGGTGGTCGTCGGGATCGGCAATCACGAAAACCAGCCGATGGACTATACGATCGTCGTGCAACTGCAGGAGGTCGAGATATCCGGAAACGAGACGACCGTCGTCGAGCGACGGGAACTCGATCGGTTCGACTCGCCGTCGATCGCGGACAACGAAACGTGGCAAACCGAGCACGATATCACGCCGACGATGACAGGAGAGGACCTTCGGGTGCAGTACCTGCTATATCGCGACTCGGTTCCGGGGACGCCGACCGTCGAGAACGCCTACCGAGACAACCACCTGTGGGTCGACGTATCCGAAGTGTGACTAAAGTGTACTGTCGTGCCAATACAGATCGTCACGCCGTTACATTTATCAATGACATGCCGTAGTTGGTCTCCCGTGAAAAACGACAGCTCTCGTTTTCGTGCGAACCCAAAAGATGCACATCCGATCCCGGCATACTTTTTTGGTCTCGAGAGAGACATCTCGATCAAGGATCTATTTACATGACGGATAATCTGAAAATCATCCTGACCGCCTGTGGATGCCCCGGCGCATCCACGTTGATTCGGATGCTGAAGGAGGTTCCGGATAGAGACATAACGATCATCGGGACCGATACCGACGAGGAAGCGGTGGGTCGATTTCTGGTCGACGATTTCTATCAGGTTCCTCACGGCCAATCCGACGAATACATCCCCGCGATGTTGTCCATCGTCGAGACCGAGGAACCGGACGTGCTTTTTCCGGAGTCGACGTTCGAAGTCCATCCACTCGCGGAACACCGGGAGAAGTTTGAGTCTCTCGGGACCGAAGTCGTCGTCTCCGATCCGGAGGCAATCCAGACGGCCAACAACAAATTCGAGATGTACCAGGCGATCTCCGAACAGACCGACGTAGATCTGCCAGAGTACTCTCTAGTCCAGAGCCACGAGGAATTCCGCGCGGCCGCCGATGAACTGGGCTATCCCGACGAACCGATCGTGTTCAAACCGCCCGTTGGGAAGGGGAGCCGGGGCGTCCGAATTATCGATCCCGAAGTCGACCGTCGCGAACTCCTGTTAGAAGAGAAACCTAACAGTCTCTATATCGACATGGAAGAGGTTGAGCAAATCTTCGCCGACAAACCATTCCCCGAACTGCTCGTCATGGAGTACGTCGGCGGCGAAGAGGAGACAGCCGACTCCCTCTGTCTGCGGGGCGACGAACTCCTGACATCGTTCAAAACCGTCGAGGACGCACGCTGGGGCGTCATCGTCCGTGGCGAGCTGGTCGAACGACCGGAGCTGCTGACGATGACGCAAAAAATTCTGGACGCGATTCCACTCAGCTACTGCGTCAATTTACAGTTCATCGACGGAAAGTTGATAGAGATTAATCCTCGGGTGTCGACATTCATTTATCAACGGGATTTCCTACAGGCATATCTCGCGATACAACTCGCGCTGGACGAGGTCTCAAATGAGGACGTCCGAAGCTATCGAGACGATATCGACTACGGACGACGGATGGTCAGGTATATGGATCAAGTCTTTCATACGGACGGTAACCGACTACTATGAGTACACTGTCGTACGATAACGTTTTGGCGCTATCCCCACACACCGACGACGCCGAGTTGGGGGCCGGCGGAACGCTCTCGAAACTAAAACGGAGCGGGGCCAATATCACGGTATTCGGGTTTTCGGCACCCAGAGACGTGAATCGAACAGAGTTCAAAGCGTCGACCGATGTCTTGGGAGTCGACGAGATCGAAATATTTGATTTCGAGACCCGACGATTCCCCTCGAGTAGGCAGGATCTCCTTCAGTTGCTGTACGACTACGATCAAGAGTACAAACCGGACCTCGTGTTGACGCCGTCCACGAACGACTTACATCAGGATCATCAGGTCGTGACTGAGGAGGCGATGCGGGCTTTCAAAAGCTCGACCATCTTCGGCTACGAGCTTCCGTGGAACAACATCCACTTCGACCAGAACTGCTTCGTCGAGCTCGAGGATATCGATCTCGAGATAAAACTCGAGATGCTCCGAAAGTACGAATCGCAGATCGATCGTCGAGATTACTTCGAGGAGGACTACCTTCGAGGGCTTGTTCGGACTCGGGGGGTCCAGATCGGATCGCAGTTCGCCGAGGGGTTCGAAGTTATCCGTCTCGTCATGAACTGAGCCAGTGACTCCTGAATCGAGGACATTGTAGCAGTATTCTCTCAGAAACAGCTCCGAAACCGCATATCGAACGTGTATAAAGACGAGTCTCGTCAGTTTTGTAACGCTGTAACGAGAACCGATGCGAGTATCAGTCCGAGCAACAGCAGGGATACAGAACTGCTGAAGAGGAAACTCATCGGATCGCCTCCGTGGAGGAGCCACCCCGTGACAAAGCCAGATTCCGCGATTTCGCCCAATATCACACCGAGAACCGGGCTCACGAGTGGATAGTCGTACTTGACGAAGAGGACGCCGAGCAAGCCGAACAGTAGCACGAACCACAGATCAAACAGGGAGTTTCGAACGGCAAATCCGCCGACGACGGCCAACACGACCACAGCGGGGATGATATACTTCGGCGGCGTGTACGCGAGTTTTCCGAAATACCGCGAGCCGGGGATCCCGTAGACGAGTATGAGTACGTTCCCGACGAAAAGCGAGAGGATCATCGCGTAGACGATGGCTCCGGATCGATCGAACAGCCCCGGCCCCGGCTGTAACCCGTGAATCGCGATCGCCCCTAACAGCGCGGCCGTCGAGCCGCTGCCGGGGATACCGAGCGTGAGCGTCGGAATGAGCGCCCCGCCTTGGGTCGCGTTGTTGCTCGAATCCGCGGCAATGACGCCCTCGATGATTCCCGTCCCGAACTCGTCTTTGCGGTCAGCACTCGCCCATCGACGCGCCTCGTTGTACGAGACGAAGTTGGCCACGTCCGCGCCCGCCCCTGGAAGCGAACCGATGAATGTCCCGATGAGCGTCCCCCGAAGGAAGGCGACAGGCCGATCGATCACCGCCCGTGCGGCCATTTTGATCTGGTCGACGCCTCCCTCGATCCCGACTGCGTCCCGTTTGACGGTCCCGCGGAGGGCCAACTGTAACATCTCCGCCAGGACGAACAGGCCGATGAGGACGACGACGAAATCCACGCCGTCCCGAAGGATGGTTACTCCGAAGGTCGCACGGGGTTGGGCCCGCTGCGGATCGCTTCCGATGGTCGCGACGAGTAACCCGAACGCCCCGCCGAGCAGCGCCTTCTGAAGCGAGGAGCCCTTCGCGGCCGGAATGATCGTGAGTGCGAACACCGCCAAGAGGAACATCTGCGGCGGACCGAAATCGAGCGCGAACGACGCCATCGCCGGCCCGACGACGAGGAGAAACATCGCCGCGATCACGCCGGCGAGCCCGGAGACGATCGCCGAGACTGCGAGCGCGTAGACCGCCTGCCCGCGCTTCGTGAACTCGTAGCCGTCCCAGCACGTGACGACCGATCCCGGTGCTCCGGGCGTGTTGATGAGAATCGACGGAATCGATCCCCCGTAGACGGCCCCGCCGTACGCCGAGACCAAGAAGATCAGCGCCGGCGCGGGATCGAACGGGATCGTGACGGGCGTGAACAGGATGATCGTCATCGTCGCCGAAAACCCCGGGATCGCCCCGAACACGATTCCCAGCGCGACGCCGAGACAGATCGCGAGTATCACTGCCGGATCTGCTAACACGGAGAGGCCGCCCAGGATAGACGCCGGTGCGACGACCCCGATCATGGAAGCGGCACCCTGAGCCAGAAGATGAATACGAGCCACAGCAGGAGCGTACAGCCGACCGAGTAGGCGATGACCCGGAGTCGGTTACGTTCGCCGAAGAGGATCACGGCCGCCGCGAGAAACGGGGCCGTCGCGAGCGCGAACGGGACGACGTACAACGCGAGCACGTATCCGGTGGAGAGGAGCAACAATCCGATCGACGATCGGACGTTGAAGTGTGACTTCTCGGTCGCTTCTTTTGAGGCCGGCGACGCATCACTGTCGCCGTGTTTCTCCGCCGGAGCATCGGTTCGGCCCTGTGGGTGTTCCCGCTCGGCGACGGCGCTTTCGACCCCCCAGACGACCGATCGCCTCGACTCGGATCGTGATCGCGTCGGCTCACCGTCGGCACCGGTGTCGATCGACACCGCGTGTCCACCTATCGTGACCACCGCTACCACCGCAGTCGCGTATAGGAGCGGGTCGGCGTACAGCAGGGATTCGTTCGGCAATCCACGCGTCTCGAGGAAATACGCCGAGCAAAAGAGGAGTACGAGCAGCGGAAACAGCAACTCGCCGGTGTCGATGTGGAGATCGA
This sequence comes from Natronomonas salsuginis, assembly GCF_005239135.1. Taxonomy (NCBI): domain Archaea; kingdom Methanobacteriati; phylum Methanobacteriota; class Halobacteria; order Halobacteriales; family Natronomonadaceae; genus Natronomonas; species Natronomonas salsuginis. The sequence goes on along the minus strand of NZ_QKNX01000003.1, from coordinate 50,581 downwards.
ACCGGCGGTTTCGGAGCGTGATCGTCGGGAGCGTGACGTGTGCGTCGTCGGCTGTCATTGTGCGTCTCGATCTCCGGAATCGACGGGTCAGAACCGATCGAACAGCGGTTCGAACTCTTCCATGAACTCGGAGTAGCTTTCGACTTCCGTCGCCGTCGATTCCGGATCGTTGTACTCGAGAATCTCGTCGAGGCCACCTTGTTCTTCCGCTCTGGCGTGGAACGCATCCCGCTCGAACACCTCGGCGTACGAATCCACGAGCGCCTCGTAGCGATCCGGGTACTCATCTTCGAGCCCCCCGGGGGCCACGATCAGTTTCCACTGGCCGAATCCCTCCTCGACGAGTGGGATTTCGTCGAGTCCCAGCTCGCCAAAGGCGGGTGCCGGCCACAGCTCTTGTCCTCCGGAGTCGTGCGTGCCGAGGGCGATCACGTCGCCGACGTGATCGGGGTTGAACGCCCACGGCTGATTGACCGCGGCGTCGACGTCCCCGGCGAGCGTCGCCTGTCGGGTGGGCGTCCCGCCTTCCAGGTTAACGAGGTTGAACTCGAGATCGTCGTAGGTGTCCTCGACGAGCAGCGCGGACAGCGCCGTGTTGCCGATGGCGGCGGTGGTCCCGACGGTGACCTCGTTCTCACGGGCGTACTCGATGAACTCGGCCATGTCCTCGTAGGGACTCCCCGGCGGCGCGAACCACATCGTCGGATCGAGGTGGTGGGTGCCGACGTAGTCGAAGTCGTCCATCCCGTAGGGGGCGTCCTGAAAGAGCCACGTCGCCTGCATCTGCGGCATGTTCCACATCGCGACGGTGTAACCGTCCGGATCGGCGTTGTACAGTCGCTCCCCGCCGACTTGCGTCGACCCGCCGGAGTAGTTCTGGACGACGAAGTCGGCGCCAAGCGTCTCGGCCCACGTGGGCGTCGTCGCTCTCGTCGCGCGGTCCGTGCCGCCCCCCTGTGACCAGGGGACGATGACCTCGATCCGGCCGTCCGGATAGCTCCCGTCGGATCCGGATCCGGCGATGTCCTGACAACCGGCGAGGCCCGTCAACCCGACGATACCGACGGACTGCAGCAGGCGTCGGCGAGTCGGACGGTCGTGTGTTTCGTTCGTGCTCATTGTGTATGTCCCGTCCCTCGGTGTGACTACGTGAGCCGTTTCGCCGACGTGATATAAATTTTCCTCTTACAGGACAATAGTGTCCTCATAAGGAAATTATCGGAACATATATTTCCCACATATTAGTCGAGTCGTCCCGCGAAGTCCGTCATCGACTCCCGTATGAGATCCTGGGTGAACTGCAGTCCGCCGACGGGAACGTCGACGACCTGCTCGAGCGTTACAGCCGCGATCGGCCCGCAGACGATCCCGTCGATCCCGTCTCGATCCGCCTGCACGCCCTTGATGATCTCGTCTTCGATGGTCTGTGCTGGCAGCGGTTTGATCGTGTACGTCTCGCCGCCCGCCTCGATGCTCGACGGGGCCCGATCGCAGGCACCCCTCGTCGTGATCAGGCCGATCGTCCGCCCGCCGTACCCTTCCTCCTCGCGCAGCGCGGCCGTGATCGACTGCAGCGTTTCGACCCGGACGTTCGTCCGATCCCCGCTCGTGATCTTGTACAGCGTGCTCTCCGAGAGGTCGTGCCGCTTGGCAAACTCCTTGACAGTGAGGCCGCACGCGTTGATCGCCGCCTCCAACGTCGAACTGAACTCCTCGGTCCCCGCCGCCAGCTGGACGTCTCGCCACATATTGAGCGACGGTTGGTGTTTCAGCCAATTAACCTATTGGTTGCGAGAAGATGTTACGTGACACCCGCCTGTGGTTCAAACGTATCGCAGGCGTGAACATGAGACGTCCGTCATCGAATGAGATCGGTGAAACCGCACGTGGAGACTTCGCTCAACCGTAGGGATCGACTCGTTCGACGAGACCGTCGAAGTCCGAATCGAAGCTGCAAACGACGTCGAATCCGCGCGATTCGCAGAGGCGAATCGTCATCGCGTCGGTGAAACTGAGATCGTGGTCGGCGTATCGGCGGTATATATCGAGCGTCTCGGTGACATCATCTGGGACCGTGTGACAGAGCTCGACGACGGCTGGATACGGACCCGTCCCGCAAACCCGCTTGGCGAGTGAATTCGCCGCCTCGAACGATCCCGTTCGAGCACGAGTGAGTGTGATCGCCTCGTCGAGAACGTAGTCGCTGGTGTAGGGCTGTCCGTACCGGCCGTCCAAGATCTCGTCGAAGACCCGGACCGCATCCTCGTGACGGTCGGCGTCCACGTCGTGGTGAGCGTAGAACACGCCCGTATCGACGAACACGCTCATCCGTACAGGATGTCGTCGATATCCGCTTCGCGAGTCACCACGCCGGAGGAGATCGTCCCCGCGTGGAACGCCTCGCGTTCAGATTCGGAGACCGGCACGCGCTCGTCACGAAACGAATCGATGAGTCGAGCCTTCGATTCGATCGCATCCTCGACGAGCCGCGTCAGTATCTCCTGTTGGGTCACGCGGTTGCCCGTCCGGAGTTTAATCTCGGCTTGGAGCCGCTCAAGTCGTTCTTTGGTTTCGTCGTCCATTTTCACCGACGTGGCCATGCAGTTGGTAGTATCCTCTTCTAAGTAAACGTTTCCACCGAATCGCCGCTGTCGTGTGTGACAGCCTCGCCGCGCTAATTCGCGCCGCTGCCTCGAATGTTCCGTACAGTGCGATACTGAAGACGCGCGCCGAAACCGCACAGCGATCGCGATCAGTGCCGGGGTGAGAGAAGATATCGAAGCACCGTCGCACACGCCGGCCCGGAAAAGCGAAACTGACTTTCCGGAGAGCGCGCTACCATGGGGAAAGTGACCGACGACCGCACGGGGGTGTACGAAGACACGGCAGCGTTTCTCGACGAGCGCGACGATGGCGAGCGCGTCGTCGAGGCGCTGTTGGCGGTCGGCGACGGGGCGGAGACGTGGGAGTTCGACGATGTCGAGCTTGATTCGGGAACGTTCGGGGAGGTCGTGTCATCGGATATCGTCGAGAAGGTCGACGGCGCGTATCACATTGTAGATCGGGAGGCCGTCCGGGCGGCACTGGAGGGTGAGGCGTTCGTGGACGCGAACGAGGGCGACGCCGGGTTCACCGTCGATTTCGACGTCGAGTGGCCCACCGTCGCGGGGCTCGTGGGCGCGCTCGTCGTGTTGGTGGCGGCGCGAACGTTTCACTACAAGTCGGTGTTCGTCGAAGGCCGCGTGGTGTCGCCGGGGAACGATCCGTACTTTTTCCGCTACTGGCAGGAACAGCTGATCGCACAGTCGTCGGGACCGTTCGATTTCGGCGTGCTGGTGAACCCACCCTGGGACGACGGCAGTTTCAATCAACGGCCGCTCACGCATGCGACGAACTGGTGGTTCACCGAACTGCTGGGCGGCGATCAGTGGGCGGCGGACATGGTGGCGGCGTTTTTGCCGTTGGTGTTTACAATCATTCTGGCAATCGCGCTGTACTATCTGGCGTTGCTGTTGACGCGGGATTATCGCGTCGGCGTCGCGTCGGTGTTGGTGCTGGCGCTCGCGCCGGTACACGCCAACTACACCGGCCTGGGATTGCTGCACCACCGATACAATCAGTATCTGTGGTTCGGACTGATTCTGGTGACACTCGCGTGGCTCGGGGTCGATTTCACGCGGCGTCGAGAGATGGTCGGGACGGATGAAGCGATCTCTGGACATCTGAACGCTCGGAAGACGTGGCTCGTCGCGTTCGCCTTCGGGCTGGTCTTCGCCGCGTGGACGCACTCGTGGGGCGGGTCGCTGGAGCTGTTCGTCGGGCTGGGAGCGTTCGTCGGGCTTCGGGTCTCTATGGACGTTCGAGACGGCGTGTCGCCGGGGCGTGTTAATTTGCCGCTTGTATTTGGATTCGGTGTCGGGGCAGCGTTGGCGATGGCGCTGCATCTCGGTCTGGGATGGCATGGGATTCCCGCACCGGCGCTGGCCGTGGTGACGTTTCTTGGCGTCGTCGGAGTCGTCGGGTTGGGGGAGCTGTGGGCGAAGCAGGGGTGGTCGGCTCGGTCGTTGCTCGTCGTGCAGCCGGTGATTGCGGTGGTCGGTGTCGTGGGGGCGCTGCTCGCCGTCGGAGAGATACAGGCGGTCGTAGACAGAGTTCTCCGAAGTATCGGACCGAGTTCGGCCCCGAGCTGGCAGGTGAGCACGCAAAGCCAGTCGCTGTACTCGGCGGATCTATTCTACCTGTACGGCCCGGTCGCGCACATCGGCATCGAATTCTACATCGGATTGGCGATGCTCGCGTGGTGTCTCTATTACGTGTATCGAGAGTACGACCCTGCCTGGTTGTTGATTTCGGTACTCACGGTACACTACGTGATCGTCGCCGGGATACTGGCGCGGTTTGCGGGTCGGTTAGTGATTGTTATTTCGGTGCTAAGTAGTCTCGGAGTCGTATATCTGCTGTCGGTCGTTGATTTGGCCCGAGAGCCCGTGCTGTTCGAGCGAATGGGGGGACGACAGATGGGGGAAAAAGTTGGGTCGGCAGTTAGATCGCTGGAGCTCCGTCGAGCCGGCTTGATTTTTGGGGTGGTATTGTTGGTGTCCAGCGCCAGTCTGTTGTACCTCCCGACGATGATGGGACAGATCACTCATGATCGAGCGCACGTCGAAACGGCGATGGAGATCTCCGAGCACGCCGAGTCGCTGGATCGGGAATATCCCGAGAACCACGTGCTTGCACCCTGGGCGGAGTATCGGATGTACAATTACTACGTAAGTGGAGAATCAGCAGATGAAAGTCTTGGACGATATGTATATACACCATTGTTTGTTGATGAGAGTATCGATGAGAGGTTAGAATGGCTCGATGACCGGATTGGGTATCTCGTTTTGGCAGACCCACCAGTGAGTATTCCCGAAAAGCGCGCTCAGCCCCGATTGACAGACCAACTTGGAGTACCCGATGATCGTTTCGAATCCCTCGAACGATACCGATTGATCTATCTCAATGCTGATGCCAATATCGCGCTCTTCTCTGTCGTTCCAGGTGCTCATATTGAACTTAACGGCGTTGAACGAGATATTACTGTTGCCGAAGCCGAGGTCTCCGTTCAAGATCGAACATTTACTTATTCGCGAGAAGTCGCAGTCACTGACGATGGCGTCGCAAACATGACAGTTCCGTATCCAGGAACTTACGAGATTAATGGAGAGCGTGTTGAGGTTTCAGAGCGGGACGTTATGCATGGGAACTCAATTAGCGTGGGGGAATGACATCCAGCAAGATCTGCTATGGTGGCTGATTTGTACGAATTTAATGGATCTACAACGCCTTTCTGATACTTCTGCCTCGCCAGTTAATCGCTCAAGTCAATTTGGACAACACTAAACCAGCCAATGCCCTCGGTGAGAAACGAATGAGTTTGTCGTCTAAGTTGGGAACTCGTTTCAAAATTGAGTTTGTCGGGCGTTTCATTGCGGTTGTTTCTGGCGCAGTCTTGACTGTTGTGCTGGCACGACTATTGGGTTCCGATAGCTATGGGCTTTTTTCGCTAACTATTTCCATTTTAGCGATCGCTCAAATTTTCAGTCGGCTGGGGATATCCAAATCTGCTGCCCGATACATCGCCGAATACAAGGAAATCAACGCTGGACAAATCCCACATATATTAAAATATTCTTTTTTGTATACTATCGTTTCGATTTTACTGGTTTGCATAGTGTTTGTCATCGGCCATCGGTACTTCGCTAGTCTTCTCAATGAACCTGATCTCGCCCCTCTGTTGCTGGCAGGGGTACTCATCGTCGTATTCGAAACGTTGAACCGCTACGCTCGAACCATTCTTCATGGGTTCGAGAAGATCCAAGCGGGTGCTATTCTTCACTCTATCGACCGCATACTTCGATTCGGTGTAGTTATTATATTTGTAATACTTGGGTACGGGGCTCTTGGTGCTCTTTTCGGGTACGCTCTCGCGTTCATGGTTTCGAGTAGTGTTGGATTGCTCTATATTTATTTCAAGTTTTATCGCGACATCGAGCGTAGTCAGATGGAGAGTATCATACCAAAACAGATTCTCGAGTATGCTCTTCCGCTAACAGCGACCAACACAGGTAACGCGATTGATCGACGGGTTGACTCAATTTTGGTCGGGTTCTTTGTCGGGCCAGTTGGTGTCGCGTATTATGTCGTCAGCAAGCAGATAGTAAACTTCGTTAGGATGCCTGTTGACGCACTTGGTTACACTCTTGAACCGACATACAAATCGCAACAGGCGAAAGGGAATACGGGGACTGCTGCGAGGATGTATGAGGAAGCACTCTCGCATGGACTTCTCATGTATACACCGATCGCAGCAGGAATAGCACTAATCGCGGAACGATTAATTCAACTGATATTCGGGGGTGAGTATCTCGGCGCAGTGCCGGTTCTGCGCATCATGGCGGCTTATGCGCTGCTGTTGGTGATATCTTCTCTCTCGAGTGGTGCTCTCGATTACCTCGGACGTGCCCGTGCGCGAGCGATTATCCGAACAGTAAGTGCTGTGGCAAACGTTGTTCTGAACATTATCCTGATTCCCCGGTTCGGCGTCGAAGGTGCAGCTATCGCAACTGTCGTAACGTATTCAGCTTACACTTTCGCCACGGTCTATCTTATGTTATCCGAACTCGAATTGAGGGTCAATTGGTTGTTCCGTCGGCTCGTGAGTATCTTCGCGATTACTGGGGTGATGTCCGGTATTGTTTGGGTTCTCATGGATTATGTAGAGGGCATCCTAACTCTGGGCTTGGTCGTCTCAGTTGGTGCATTAGTTTGGGCAATATTATCAGTAATATTCGGACTACTCGACGTTAGAAGAATTGTTTCCCTGATCAAGTAAGATCTGCACACTCAATATTGACAGGCGATTATTCGAGATACTGATTCCAAGAAGAGTGTAAAACTACTTGTGTATTCATAAGTAGGCCCACATATGGGCAAGACGGTCGTTATTGGGCTTGATGCTTTTCACACAGATCTCCTTGAATTCACTCCCTACATCGAGTCATTATATAACGAAAATTTGAGCGGTGAACTGGAGAGTACCCAACCACCCGTCACAGCTCCTGCCTGGGCGTCTTTTCAGACGGGAAAAAATCAAGGCAAACACGGTGTGTACGACTTTATCACGTTCAACGAGGACTTTGATCCTGAATTTTTGGATGGAACTGCGCTCCGTACCAAACCGTTCTATGAATCCTTAGATGAACATGGGTTCGATTGCTGTCTGTTTAATCTACCATTTTCTCTACCGGCCCGAATTGAGGGTGATATTGTGCCCTCCTGGCTCGACGCGGACGACCGCCCGCCAGTTCCGAGAGATCTGTACGATACATATGGGATCAAACCGCCAGAGTACCCTACGCTGAAGGGAAATCCTCTCGAATGTATTCGAAAATTAAAAGACTCGTTCGAACACAACCGGGACCAATTCCTCAAAGTGCTCCGTGCAGATGATCATGACTTCCTTTTTCAGTTGGTGAGTGAGACGGACTGGCTTCAGCATCAGGCGTATCTGGATCTCGTGAGACATCCCGAAAAGAAGACCGCCGAGAAAGCCCGAGAACTCCTGCGTGTAGTTGATGAATACGTTCGAACACTCGACTCAACACTGGATGATGACGACACGCTACTTTTGATGAGTGACCATGGGTTCCAAGTATTCGATCGACAGTTCTACATCAACGATTGGCTTGAAGCGAATGGGTATCTAGAGTTTGGTGAGACTCACATCGGTTCCAAGAACGAAATCGGAGGTTCAATTAATATCGGTGGGCTTGGACGCTTCCTCTTCCAGCAAGAGTGGCTTCATCCCGTCCTCCGACCAATCCGAAATTTCGCAACTAGTTCTTTGGACATTGATGTCTCCTTCGAGGCTGGTATCGATACCGAACAATCGTCAGCTTACTGCCGATCAAAAGATGAGGCTGCAATCCGTCTCTCCCCAGCGGTAGCAGAGACTGAAAAAAAACGGCTCATTGACAACCTAGTTTGTGATCTTCAAGACGTATCTGGAGTTCGCGCGTACCGACGTGAGGATGTCTATGAGGGAAAGTTCACGGATGAAGCCGGTGAAATAATACTCGCTTCGGAGACGTGTAAAATTTGGCGAGGACCCGTCGGACAGATCTGGCGTGAATCTCTGAAAGACCATCATAGTTCTAATGGGATGTTTGTTGCTGTCGGTGTACCCTCTAGTGATGACGGTCCAATTGCGGCATCACTACTTGATATTGCACCCACTCTTTTAATTAAATACGAAATCCCAATACCGATCGATACAGATGGTGAGATACTACCTGAATATCCTACTGAAGAACCGGAGTTCATTTCCGTAGATGAATATACACCACAGTTCGTTTCTGATGAAGTGTCGTCGTATGATGGCGTTCAACGGCGGCTTGAAGATCTGGGGTATCTCTGAATATTGATCAACTCATAATGTTTAAGAAGTAATATTATACATCGATGAGTTAGTCATACCCGATAATACGTTAATGAGTTATCCCCACTATTGTAAAGTTGGCTTTTATTATCAACCGGCAAATGCTTAAGCGGGAATGCCCCATGAACTACCATCCGCTGATCATTATACTCAACTTCATATTGTGCATGCTTAGTATGAATGTATTTACGATTGACAATTATTGATGGCTGATATAGAGACGCTGGTTCATTATAATCAATGTATAGGGTACGTGAAGATACATCGTAATATCGAGAAAATATCGCAGATAGTCGGCGATCAGTTATAATATCAAGATCGCCTTGATAACGTTCAGAGTGCTCAATCAGTTCTTGGTCCTGATCAGATATGCTCAGACTCTCAGCTCCCGGAGCATCATCAAGGAATGGCTGATCGGGCGCACCCGCATGGTTTCCTACCATCAAGACAGTATATGGGGATATAAACAGGAGTAGAACTACAAACCCAATCACCATTTCTGATCTTCCAGTCCATTTATATCGCATCTCTTGAACCAAAACCAATAATCCGGGGCCGGCTAGTATAGTTAACGGGAGATACAAAAATGCCCACCATCTATTCGGTAAGAGGTTGCGGAGTCCGATAGCAGGACCGGCGAGTGTCACCGCGAGTAGCGCTGTAACAATTCCACTCAAAAGAACGCCTGTAAAGAATTCACGGTTTGTTCGTTGCATAGACAACCAATACAGTGCGCCGAAAACGGCGAGCAGGAGAAGGAGTGCTGATCCGGTTACCTGTAAAAGAGTGAGAGCCGCCGCCCCACTTGGACTAATCGTCGGATCCTGTGGCAACTTAATTTCTGAACGGGTTAAAGCACCCATAGATAGTAGCGCAGCCAGTAAATTACCGAGAACTACATCAAAGAAGCTTGCTTCTCCACTTGGTCCGCTATATTTCGTGACAATAAAGTCCACGAACATTGAAAAGCCAGCTACTAGCCCGAGATTTAACGCGGTCTCGGAGAGTTCCATTCGGTAGATAAGTATAACGAGGGTTAGGACCCCTATCGCAGTGATTCCAATAAACAGGCTGACTTGGTGAGTAAACATCAGTGAAACAATAAAGGAAATAACGAGCCCGTACTGACGTTTCTCTTTTAGATTGGTGTACTTCACTAACGAGAACAAAAGGAGTGCGAAGAATACAACGCCGAGCGAAGTTGGAATTACTTGAATTCCCCAATTGATCGCAAAATCAGCCGTGACGTACAGCCATCCGGCGATCAATCCGACCTGTCGATTCCAGAACGCAGACGTGATTGAATAGACGATAATTACAGGTAAAACGGTAACGGCGAGAAGTACAGTAAGTGCGATTGCATCTCGAGTTGGAACGCTATAGGTGAGTTCACCAACGGCTACCAAGATGTGGTAAAAAGGGGAATAAAAATACTTATTCGTTGAGAAAACTATTAGTGATCCTTCCTGCGCGGTAGTTTGTACAAAGTGACTATGGGAATATATATCGACACCGCTATACAGGGCGCTGTTATAATATGAAGTCAGCCTGTTTGTAATCCCTATAAGCAGAATCGTCAAGAGTCCGATCGTCTCATGAGAGCTACTAAGGATGAAAAGTGCTGAGAAGACGTAGGCTGCGAACGTAAAATAGAACACGATATTAGTTCGATGAAATCCCGAAGCACGGTACTGGAGTATGAGTAGGGAACAAAGTACAAAGATGACTACTAAAATCGCTTTCAAATAGGTAGTTTCCAGTATGACCATCTTGATCTCTGTATGAGGACGGAGCAGGTAGAAAGCGCTTACTGCACCGATGAGAACTAACGGATAGAGTATTGTATACGGATTTCGAACGATGGTTGAGAAGTATAATCCGATGAACCCGATGATGATTAGCAACGGGCCAAGAATTTGAGGGCGGATAAGCTGTTCTATCCATTTGTTCGGCTCTAAATTATTCATGATTATACTGGTTCATACACATGGACAATAGATACCTCTATACTCCTCAACCACTATCTGTTTAAGTATTTTTGACCATCTGATTATTGGCAAGATCTGAGTACTACCTCCATCTGGTCCTGAACTTTTTCGACTATATTGAGCTAGTTCTGGATTCCTTTGGATTTATTATGACGTTTAGTAACTGTTCCGATTTGATTACTTGCTTGGGTTCAATTATTGATAACTACTTCTTGCTATTGCTTTTTATTCGATTATATCTCTTCTGGATTTCCTTGATGCTCAAGGAGAATGATTCTGATTGGTTGATCTATTTTGGCGCTCTATGCTCTATTGATAAATCACTTCATATAATCATTTATAAATATGATCTATTATAGTGGGGCAATATGTTGTAATGCGAAATCCTTACCAACAGGACAGGAGATAATTTGGTAATGAAAGTACTACAAATAGGCCCTTTACCACCGTCTGTCGGGGGTAAAACAAGCGGTGGGGTTCATACGCACGTTTGGCAGCTATCAAAGAAATTGGTAGAGCAAGGGCATGATGTTGCTGTCTTTGCTGAAAATATTATTACTAAAACGTCTAAGCCGAAAATAATTGATGGTGTTTCTATTTTTGGAATGAACCCGGAATCTTTATTCAGATCTTTATTTTTAGATGAAAATTTGACTAATATAAAATACCTTACGCGTAAGTTTGATCAATTTTCTATTACTGACAAGTTGAAATATATACTGTATTTTTTAAACGCAAAGCAGTCCACGATAGGATGGAATCCACATATAGTTCATGTCCACCATATACAACAACGCTTCCCGATAGCTAGATGCATAGCAGAACAGACACCACTTATAACATCCGTACATAGTTTTACCAGTATTGAGGCTACGGATGATGAAGTTAGTCAAATGATGTATGACCTTATTAGGAATAATATATATGAAGCAGATCATCTGATATTCATCAGCGAGAAACTCCGAAATGATGCGGAGATTTATTTCGATTGCCTTCCAGAAAATTCTAGAGTTATACTTAACCCAGTGGATGTCGGTTATATATCGTCAGATGGTGTGGCTCCCGATGCATATCGTGATTATGATTATAATATTATGTTTGTAGGGGATTTAATTAAAAGAAAAGGAGTGTATGTATTGATTGATGCAGTTGAACAATTAATAAAACAATATCCGCAGATGGGTGTCCATATTTTTGGCGATGGTGGGGAGAGAAAACAAGTAGAAAATCAAATAGATCAAAGGGGACTTGATCAAATACACCTGCATGGTTATGTTGAAAATATATCAAAATATTACAGTCATTCTGATTTAATGGTTTTGCCAAGTGAGGGTGAATCGTTTGGGTTAGTTTTTATTGAGGCGATGATAAACGGTATTCCTGTAATTGGTACAACAAATGTTCCTGAAGAGGTAATACCATCTAATGAAGTTGGTTATAGAGTACCACCCAAAAACCCTCAAATACTTTCGGAAACAATTGATGATGCCCTGTCAAGATCATGGGATAAAAGAAAGATCCAATCATTTGCCGAGACTTTCTCCTGGAGAGAGAATATTGATGAATTTGAAAACATATATCAGCAGTCATTACCTAATCTACGTTAGTCATAATTGACTTTTAGTGAAATGATTATAGAATGTTCTGCCAGGCATCAGAAGAGATGAATATTATATTTTGATAGGTATTCAATAGTTAACAATGAAGCTATGTGATTATATACGTGTTGTCGCAGATAATGCTGTCAGCCAGCAGCGTTCAGATGGTTCCTTTCCCCCAGGATGTAATGGCCCTCATCAGGACTCAGAAACTCCAGTGCGTAATACATCCCACTATTTAGTACTTCTTTGCGAACTTTATTTACAGACTGAAGATGAGGCATATTTAAATAGCGCAAATTCTGCAGCTGCCTATTTATCATCTAAAGAAGCTAGGCCCTATGGGTATACTTTTCATCATCGTGACTCGAATGTTAAGGACCATTGCAACGGGCTCATAGGACAAGCTTGGACTATCGAAGCGATTGCTAAATACAGTAATATCGTAGATTGTCCAGAACTTATTAAAACCGCTGAAGAGGTATTCCTTCAACATCCATTTGATGATCGTCTCGGACTCTGGAAACGGGTCGAAATTAATGGAAAAGTCCTCTGTTTCGATTCAACATTTAATCATCAACTCTGGTTTGCATCTGCCGGGGCATTGTTATCAACATCCAATGATGTAGATCCGGAAATTAACAAACGGATAAGTCATTTTCTCGATAAGATTGAATCACAGATCAATATTGATAATAGAGGTTTAATAGAACTCGGGGCTCAGCCACCAAAAAAAATGTGGCCTTACATCGCGATTGCAGATCAACGAGCCCGCATGACACTAGTATTACTGGCTGTTCGAATACCGATGAGGGATTCAGATCTATTCAGAGAATTATTTATTAAATTGACTCCATTCTCTCGACTCCCCGCAACTTCTAAGGTCGCTCGAGAAAAAAAAATCGGTTATCAATCTTTCCACCTATACGGGTTTGCCTTACTAAAGAAGGTATATCCGGACCATAAACTATGGTCAACATCCTGGATTGACCGGATCTTCACGGCCATAGAATCGGATACTTTTGTCGATGAATTAGAAGATACTATTTATGGGTATCCGTACAACGTGTCTGGCATAGAGCTTGCGTATGCGCTTGACGAGTTCGATCGGGGAACAAAACTCGATCAAGAGCAGTGGTTATCCCGACAGTTCAAAAAGTGCTGGGATAACGAAAAAGAGACGTTCGCACGAAACAATCCCGATCCAGAAACACTCACAGCTCGATTGTACGAAGCAGCGAGGCTCTCGGATTGGGATATTGAAATCTCATTGGAAGATAAATAATTCTCCTCAGAAAATGTGTAATCATGTTATTAGGCAATCGTATATTTTTGACAGGAATGATAGTTTATTTCATCAATAGTGTTCCAATATGTTTGGAAACCTGGTGGATAAAAGGTAATGAGCCGGTTTTAATACAAACTTACGACCTACGACCAATCGAGGCAACGAAGAGTAGTTTTTTGAGCACCTCGAAGACCCAGGTTATTTATGACTGCCTCGAGGTAATCTGATCAATGATAAAATCAGTCGTATCGATTTTTTCCTTGAGCAGCTGTTCCCTCCGCTTCCGCCACACAGTCTCGTCGTACTCGTCGAGAATCGATATCGCTTGATTGAGTCCATTTATTTGTCGATTCGGCCCAGAATAATTGAAAACCAGTCCATATTCGTCCTCCAGTTCGTTAGTGTACCCACGCCGACTGGATGATACGAAAATCGCAGGCGTACCGAGGACAGCACTTTCAGTAGCCATCGTAGCGCTCTCCCCAATAAAGAGATCTGCGTAGTACATCAGGTCATGAATACGATGGGGTTCAATTGTGAGACGCCGATCGGAAACTGATTCAGGAAGCGGCGCTTCGGAGGTGATAAACACCTCTACTCCAGTCTCTTCTAGAGCAGTAACGATATCGTGAAGATTTTCGAAACCACTGTCACCCATGTCATGAATCGCATTCCATGCAACAAGTCGCAGAATGACAAACGAATCATCAGGATTAACGTTAACATCGTCTAAAACTGTTGGATCTGGTTCGAATCGTTTAGGGTGCAGATATGCCAACTCGTGATAACTTGGGTAACGAACTTGTTTTATGCCAATGTCTCCGATATAACAATCTGGTGTATAAATACGATCGGCAAACGGAAACGTGATTCTATTCGCTAATTCAGCATGTTCTGTATCCGTAAAGATCAGGGATTCGCAATCAAAGATAGCGGAAGCATGTGATAACGGAATATTCCCGACACCAGTAACGACTGAAGGATTATGCTTTCTGGCTTCGTTGATCATGTCCAGTTCAAACGAAGCAAAAGATAAAGCCGTCTTCAGAAGACTATCATGCTGAATTCTTAACCGACCTGCAACTTTGTGTTCAATGCCATAGTTCTGTAACAAATCTATTGCTAATGGCCGTCGTTTGCTAACGACATGAACTTTGTATCCAGACTCGCTGAGTTCCTTGATAGCGTTCTTGTAGAAGTGAACGTGGGCTGGATGTCCAATTCCAATTACAATATCTGAGTTCATCTATCGCTCTGGGTGTCGGTACATTGTGCTGCTGTCTGGTGCATACAACTTTTTCTAAATACCTGCTGTTGAATCTTCATATTTATATTGGCTGGACTCACTACTTCTGGTAGTGACACTAAGCGATTTAGATATTAAAAACGTATATATATTCGTTGGAGATGCGGTTCGATATGACAAAACCAAGGAAAAATTAGCCGAACGTGGGAAGACATTGAAGACAATTGCAGCATCAACCCATACTCCAACATCATTTGCGTCAATTTTTTCCGGCAAGCAACCAACGACACATGGAATTCACGGATTTTTTCAGCAGCTCGGAGATACGCCACATCTTTTTGACCTCGAAAATCATAATGTAGTATTCGATGAAAGCGGAACTGACTTTCACGAATGGCTACGTATCGAACAACAATTATTCGGTTACCAACAACAGAAACCGTTAGCGGAGATCGATGAACCGTTTGTTGCGGTTGACCGTGATATAGGTGGCCACGCGCCGTATCCGCCAGAGCTGGAAGACCCAAAGGAAGGAAGCCGTTATTTCAAGCGTACTGGCCACGATATCGACACCTTGCAAACGGATTATGATGACGCGATAGACGACTGGTTTAATAGACTTGACCGCCGTTTAGAAATTCTCCGGGAGCGTGGAATCGAAGACGACACGCTCGTCATCGCCATGTCCGATCACGGAGAATATCTTGGTGAATACGGTCAAATCGGACACGACTACCCGGCAGGCCCAGAGTTGGTGTACGTTCCGACAACGTTCATTCATCCAGATATTGACCCGGATCTCGACACAAGCGGTTTATTCCGACACGTCGATCTAATGCCGACGCTACTGGATATTTTGGGATACGATCCGTGGCCCGACCTTCCTGGAAAAAATCTTCTCAATAAAGATCTCGCCGATATTGGTATCTGCTATTACAACCGAAGTGTGAACGATTACTTACGTCGGGTGAACCCGACCGTCGCTAATACGATGCCGACAATGCATTACGAGGTAGAAGCTGTGTACGACCGGAGTGGCGGTCGAAGCTTTGTACAGTCTGGCTATCAGATAAGACTCCTCGTCTACCTCTTTCGTACCTTCGCCCTCCCGAACGGGAAATATACGAGATATAATAGGCAGTTCCAGGCGAGCTATCAGGCAATTGTCGATACGGAGCAAAAGTACGGTTCTCCTGCCTTTTCGGCGTCAGAAGCGAGAGACATTTTCGAGACCCACAGCGCCGGTGAGGAAATCGTGCGAGACGATATCGACCTTTCCGATGAGTCAATCAAACAACTATCCGACCTCGGCTATCTTTAGACTAGCTTTTTTTAGTCACCTCGCCCGAGAGGTTCCGCTTTCCCTTCAAAACGTTGAATCCCTGATGGAGCATATTTTGTAGCGCACCGACGACCGGAAGCGGATCCGAGGGCGAGAGAATATCATAATGCTGATTGCGGACAGAAGTGAATGTGCGGAGAGTTCCAAGTCGATTCGACCTGTTTTTGAGTGACGACGCGAACCAAAGAATATCTCCCGGGAAGAGCCATCTGCTTGTGACGTCGGTATCGTAGTCGACATCCGGAATAGATTCGCCACGATATAGCCGATAGAGGAGGTATGGGAAATCGATTCCAGCCGCGATGGCGAGCGGGAGCGACCCCCAGAACCGCCCATTTACTTCCATTAATTTTGGTAACCCGTCCCGCTCGTCAAGCCTAAACTCAACCATCGCGACGCCGTGCCAGTCCATTGCTTCAAGTAGGTCAACGGCCGGCTCTTCCAATTTAGATTTGTAAATGCTTTCCCGGTACGTACTGGCTCCACCTGTGATAGGATATTCACGCAGCCGGTGATGCATAAACAGTGCCCGTGAACTCCCGCGATCGCACAGTAGTTCGACACCATATCCCTCCCCAGGGATGTACTCCTGAATCAACGGCATCATGTTGACGGCGTCGTAAATTTTCTCAGAGACAGATTGTAACTCATCGAAGTCGTCAACGTAATTTTCTTCAGTGACTTTCAACATCCTAGGCTGGTCGCCGACCCAGGTCGTCTTCGATTGTGGTTTGACGACCAGTGGATATTCCAGCTGATCATCGATCTCTGTGAGCTCGTCCGGCTCACAGAGAGTGTACGTTGTTGGGGTGGGAATACCGATATTGTCTGCAATCGTGAACGTTCTGGATTTGTCTACTGTCAATTCCATTGTCTCCCGGTCGGGAAACGGGATGATTGTTTCTTTTTTTAGTTCAGATTTAAAATACGAAAGCGGTATAGTAGTCACCTCTCTCGAAGCGAACACCATCTCGTAGTCAGATTGTTGCAGGATTCGTTTGAGATCTTGAATGAACAACTCTCGACTCTCTTGAGGATCTGCATAGGTGACGCTTTTGTTGGCATATTTCGAGAACGAACAGAGCGACGGAGTGTGTGTCTCACCTACATGGACCGACAAGCCGTGATGCCCCAAAGATCGAACCATCGCCAAGGACGCTCGCTGGCTTCCGTCGAGGACCAGAATCGTCATGATCTCGTCCCTTCCACTAGATTCTTTAGTCTTCCGCTAACGAAGCTTATTCCGTGGGTTAAGAGATATGGGAGAGGTGAGCCGCTCACCTCTCGTTCTGCATCGAGAAGCAGTGCAGTTTTGTCGTAATTCGAGTCGCTGGCCTCGTTCGAAAGGACCGTTCGGATCTGTCCTACCTCCCAGTACATATGTGCGTCACTACCGCCAATAATTGGAACGTCATTTTCGTCTCCGAGTTCGCCTGCTCGCTCGTTCTGTACCGATTTACATCTTCCATTAACCACCTCGATCAGGTCGATGTGTGAGAGGAGATCAGCAGGATCGCAATCCCGATGATACGGATGGGGTAGTACGACAATCCCATCCATTTCTCTGATCTGTTCGACGACACTTTCAAAGCCGTTTCCAGAAACTTCCTTATCGAGAAATAACCCAATGATATCGCCGCGATTAGTTTCTATTTCCATACCTGGGATAACAAAGACGCCGTGCTTTTCGAGTATCCGTTCTCGATTTTCTCGAGAAAACTCATTCGCGTAAATATCCATATTTCCGTGGTCAGTTACTGAAATAACGGACAGATCACGAATTTTTGCTGTATAAATAATCCGATTTGGGCTCATAAAACTATCAAAGGAATACTTCGAGTGCATATGGAGGTCACACGTAATCGAATCGAGCTCGGTTATTTGCATATTGTCTGGCAGTCAGTTAGTACGTTATCTCCCATGCTAGATAAGAGCGTCCGTACCCTTTTTTCAGTTCGCTCGCCTTTGAACAGCCAATAGGCAGGGCGACGTGTCATATTGCCCACGTTTGGAAAGTCCGCCCGGGCGATGTCGATTGGATGGAAATAGAAGACTGAATCACCGCGTGCGAGACTCTGCTCAATGCCCCGCTGGACAATTCTGCGGCCGAATAGGCGAATCAGCGGCCCGCCGCCGGCGGGGATCTTCCCGAAGGGTGTGTCCCAATACGGCCAGGGGAGTTCAATAATATCGCGATCACCGCCGGGATCGAGCGCGTTCTCTTTCGGAGTATACGGTGTGGTCCCGACCGCGTCGAGATCTTGGTCGGTCTTGTTGTAAAGCGAGTTCCTGGCGACGGAAGAATCGTACTCGAAACCTACGTCGTCGAGCACGTCGATGACCCACCCGCCGATGTACGCACCCGGCGCTCGGAATC
Organism: Natronomonas salsuginis; assembly: GCF_005239135.1. Lineage (NCBI taxonomy): Archaea > Methanobacteriati > Methanobacteriota > Halobacteria > Halobacteriales > Natronomonadaceae > Natronomonas > Natronomonas salsuginis. The sequence continues at coordinate 32,260 of NZ_QKNX01000003.1, read as the reverse complement.
CGACTACCTCTTGGCCGGACGCATCTTCGAGTTTCGCTTTCGCCGTCCGAAGGATCTCCCGGTACTCCTCTGGCGTGAAGCGGGGCTCCTTCGTGTCGGGATTGATAACACACTCGTGATGGAGACCGTGGCATCCGATCTCGTGTCCGTGGTCGGCGATCGTTTCCACGAGGCCGGGGTAGTTGTCGACGACGTCCGCGACGACGAAGAACGTCGCTCTGACACCGAGTTCGTCGAGTATCTCCAACGTCCGGTGGGTTGGCTCCGTGAGGTAATCGTACTCCTCGTCCCAGTATGCGAAGAACTCGTGGACGTTCTCGAACTCGGAGAAAGACGACCCAGTGACGGCGGGAACGTGATACCAATCCTCGACGTCGACCGACACTGCGAGCCTGCCATCAGTCACGTATCTGGACCTCTCTGTCCTCGTTCACCTGCATGTCGAACAGCATCGCGAACATGAGGAACAAGCTCCCGATGGTGAATATCATCAAACTGAGCGCAGCACGGACGAACAGCGGATTATTGCCTATGATTTTCCCATACACTGACCATCCGACGGCAGACATACCAAACAGCGTCGTCAGAATCCCAAACAGATAGAACAGCGCCAATGGATGAAAATCCAACACTAAATACTTCACTTTCAGCCGCCAGAAGAAGTTCCGCAACAACATTCCCGACACTTTCCGAATGTACGTACTATATCGAATACTCGACGCCTCGTCGCCGTACACCGCGGGCATCGCCACGTCCGCGACGCGCATCCCCTTGGCGTTCAGCTTCACGAGCAGGTCGTTGCAGTAGCCGTAGTACTCGTACATCGACTCGATGCCGACGTTCTCCAACGCGTACTTCGAGATCGCGGTGTAGCCGTTTTGGGGGTCCATCGTCTTCCAGTAGCCCGAGGCGACCTTCGTCAGGAAGGTCAGAATCGAGTTGCCGAAGAAGCGCCACTTCGACATGCCCCGACGGTACTCTTTGTACAGCAAGCGATTGCCCTTCGCGTAGTCGGCCTCGTCGTCGACGATCGGATCGAGGAACGTGTGCAGGATGTCGGGATCCATCTGGCCGTCCCCGCCCATCACCGCGGTGATGTCGAGGTCGTCCCGCAGGGCGCGCGTGTAGCCCGTCTTGATCCCGCCGCCGACGCCCCGGTTCTCCTCGTGTTGGATCGGGACGATCCGCGGATCGTAGAGCAGGCCGCTCTCGGCGACGCCGCCGTCCGCTTCGATGAACTGCGCCGGTGCGTCGTCGTCGACGGGGACGGGTTTGAGATCCGCATCGACCGCGAGGGGGCCGTGCTGGCGGGCGCGCTGGTTCGCCCGTTCGGCGTGCGCTCTGATCTCGTCCCACGTGCCGTCCGTCGAGCAGTCGTCGATGACGTACGCCCGGTCGACGTACTCGGGGAGGGTGTCGATCACGTCGCCGACGAACCCCTCCTCGTTGTACGCGGGGATCACCACGCCGATCGAGTGGCCCCTATACATCGTAGCCACCCCCGATCGTGTACACCCGGTGGGCCGTCTCGGAGAGGTCGAGCGTCTGCCGGCCGTCGACGACGACCGATCCGCCCGCCCGCCCCAGTCGATCCCACTCGATCGCCTCGAACTCCTCGTGGGGCGTCACCGAGACGACGCCGTCGAACGCGCGGTCGTAGATCGCCGACAGCGCGATCGGCTCCAGATCAAATTCCTCGAAATCGTCGAGCATCGGATCGACGCCGTACACCGACGCGCCCGCCTCGCTCAGCTCCGAGGCGATCGAAATCGCGGGTGACGCGCGGATCTCCTCGACGCCCGGCCGATACGTCAACCCGAGGACGAGCACCGAGGCGTCAGAGAGGTCGAGCCCCTCCGCCTCGAACTCCTCGCGAAGCTTCCCGACGGTGAACGCCGGCATCGAGTCGTTGACCGTTCGCGCGGTCTCCAGAAGCGGCGCGTCCGTCTCGAAGGGGTCGATGACGAAGTATGGATAAAACGGGATGCAGTGGCCGCCAACGCCCGGCCCCGGCGTGTGAATGTCGCAGAAGGGTTGGGTGTTCGCCACCTCGATCGCCTCGTTCACGTCGATGCCGAACTCGTCGGTGAACGTCGCCAGCTCGTTCGCCAGCGCGATGTTGACGTCGCGGTACAGCCCCTCGAACACCTTCACGCACTCGGCGGTCGTCGAATCCGACACCTCGATCACGCCCGCGTCGTTGATCCCCTCGTAGATGCACTTCGCGACGCGCGTGCTCTCGGCGTCGACGCCGCCGACGACCTTCGGATACGCGCCGCGGATGTCCTCCAGCGCTCGGCCGCTCGACGTCCGCTCCGGACAGAAGGCCACGCCGAACTCGTCGGAGTCGAGCCCCGAGCGCTCGGCCAACCGTGGCGCGATCCGATCCGCCGTCGTCCGCGGCGGCACGGTACACTCGACGAGCACGAGATCGCCCGCAGATAGCCCCGACCCGATATCTTCGACGACCGAATCGAGGATCGAGAGATCCGGCTGCTTCGCGTCGGTGATCGGCGTCGGCACGATGACGACGTGCACGCTCGCCTCGCGTGCGGCGTCTGTGGGCTCCGTCGTGGCTTCCAGCGCCCCCGCCTCAACGCGCTCGCCGACCAGTTCGGCGAGCCCCGGTTCGCGCTTGACGTGACACGAGCCATCGTTGATCGTCTCGACGACGTCGGGATCGACGTCCGCGCCGATGACGTTCCCTGTCAGTTCGGCGAAGACGGCCGCCAGCGGCAGCCCCATCTTGCCGAGCCCGTACACCGCGACCGGGACATCGCCCGACTGGATCGCCGCCTGGAGGCGGTCATCGGAGACCGCCCCACCGTACAGTCGCTCGGGCGTCTCCGACTCCGATCTCATTCACGCATCACCGGGACGGCCTTCTGTTCGTCGCCGAACGCCGCCGCGTTGATCTCGCGGGCGATTTCGAGCGCGCGAAGCCCCTCCTCGCCCGTTACCGGCGGCTCGGTATCGTTCGCGCACGCCTCGATGAACGACCGCAGTTCGTACTTCAGCGGCTCGCCGTTGTCGACCGCCGGGTTCTCGACGACGCTCTCGTGTCGGTACCGCACGTCGCCGTTGTTGGTGACGAACTCCGGGACCGACTGGCGGTGAATCTGTACCGACTGATCGATGTAGTCGGCGGTGACGTAGCAGTCCTCGGCGGTGATCGACAGCGTCCGCGTCTTTGTTTGGGTCACCCGACTCGCCGTGAGCGTCCCGACGACGCCCTCTTCGAACGCCAATGTTGCGGTCGCGTGCCGACCCTCGGCCGCGCCGACCGCGTCGATCGATTCGACGGACGACCCCACCAGCGAGCGCACGATGTCGATGTCGTGGATCATCAGGTCGATGACCGCCGAGTCGAGGATGCCCCGATCCGGCGTCGGCCCGAGTCGTTCGGCCTCGAAGGCGATCACGTCGAGATCGGGGACGATCTCCTCGAGCGTCTTGACGACGGGGTTGTGCCGCTCGATGTGGCCGACCTGTAGCGTGACGCCCGCTCGGTCCGCGGCCTCGATGAGCGCACGGCCGTGTTCTGGATCCTCGACGATGGGTTTCTCGATGAGCAGGTCCACCCCGGCGTCGATGCACTGCCGGGCTAGATCGTAGTGGAATTTCGTCGGCACCGCGATCGTGACGGCGTCGACCCGATCGATCAGTTCGTCGACGGCGAACGACCGCGTCGAGTACTCCGCCGCGATCTCCGCCGCGCGCTCCGCGTCCGCGTCCGCGACGCCGACGAGCTCCGCTGTCGGCAGTTCGTTGTACACCCGCGTGTGGTGTTGCCCCATCGTCCCGACCCCGATTACGCCGACTCGTGTCTCTGTCATCCTAGAAAAATCCCCTCACAGCATCGACGATTCTGTCGATGTCATGTTCGTTGATCGACGGGTGAACTGGTATCGATAAGACTTCTTCGGTTGCGGCTTCGGCGATCGGTGCGGACACGTCGAACGCGTCGTACGCCGGCTGCTCGTGGATCGCCACCGGATAGTAGATGCCCGCGCCGATATCGTGCGCATCGAGATGCTCCAGAAGTTCGTCTCGCCGTTCCGTGCGGATCGTGTACTGGTGATAGACGTGCCTCCGATCGGCGGGCTCGATCGGCGTCTCCACGGGCGTGTCAGCCAATCCAGCCGTTAGCCGTGCAGCGTTCTCACGCCTGGCTTCGACGTACGCGGGGAGTTTTTCGAGCTGCGCCCGCCCGATCGCGGCGGCGATCGAGGTCAGCCGGAAGTTGTGCCCGACGTCGACGTGTTCGTACGTGTCGGAGCGACCGTGATTGACGAATCGGGCGGCCCGGTCGGCGACGTGCCCGTCGTCGGTGACGACCATGCCGCCTTCGCCGGTCGTCATGTTCTTCGTCGGATAAAACGAGAAACACGCGGCGTCGCCGAACGCGCCGACGCGCGTCTCCGAGACAGTCGCGCCGTGGGCTTGCGCGGCGTCCTCGATTAATAAGAGGTCGTACTCCGCTGCGATCTCGCGCAATCGCTCGACGTCAGCCGGCAGTCCGTACAGATGCACCGCGAGGATGGCGTCGATCGCCCCGTCGTACGTCTCGATCGTCTCGACGACCGCGTCCGGATCGAGGTTGTACGTCTCTGGGTCGATATCGGCGAAGACCGGCTCGGCACCGCACAGCTGGATCGCGTTCGCGCTCGCGATGAACGAGAACGGCGTCGTCAGGATTCGATCGCCCCCTCCAAGGTCGAGCGCCTCGAAGGCGGTCTGCAGGGCAGTGGTCCCGTTCGAGGTCGCCACGCCGTGGTCAACCCCGCAGAACGCGGCGAACTCGGCCTCGAACTCCCGCACGATCGGTCCGTCGGCCACCATCCCGCTGTCGAGCACTTCCGCAACCCGCCGTTTTTCTTCCCTACCGAAATCCGGATTGGCGATCGGGATCGGATCCGGCTCACTCGGCAAGCGTGTTCCCCCCCGAAAGCGCCGTCGGCAGCGATCGGTGCGCCGCCGGAACGCCCGTCGCGAGCGTGTCCGCCGGGACGTCCTCGGTGACGACCGCGCCGGCTGCGACGAAGGCGTTTTCACCGATCGTCACGCCCGGCAGGACGGTGGCGTTCGCGCCGATCGAGACGCCGTCTTCGATCGTCGGTCCAGCGAGGTCGACGTCCCGCCGAATCGGATAGGGATCGTTCGTCAACACCGCATGCGGGCCGAGAAAGACGTTGTCCCCGATCTCGGTGTTGGTTGGGACGTACACGCCCGTTTGCATACTCACGTTAGAGCCGATTTTACACGTCCCATCGATGACGGCGTTAGTCCCGAGCAACACGTTGTCACCGATCGTCGTGTCCTCGCGGACGAGTCCGTTGTGCCCGGTCGCGAACCCGTCTCCGATCGACACATCGCGGTAGATGATCGTTCCTGCGCGGACGATCGCGTTCGACCCGATTCGAACCGGCGCAGCGTCGTCGCGATATTCGTAGCCGACCGTTGCGTCCGGGTGAATGGCGGCGTTCGATCCGATGTGTCCCATGTATGTATGAACTCCGTGGCCCCTCGGAGGCCCGAGTAGCCACTGATTATTGACACCTGTTTCAACCGGGTGTAGCGTTAAAATCTTTACCCTGGGCATCGACACCCCGGGTCGGGACCGACCGGAGGACACGGGAACCGCGTTGGCGGCCCGCGACAGACTCTTGGCGTCTGTACAGCGCCATCGAGCGCTCGCAACCCCCCAATAGAGACCGCTACAAAACACCCATTTGACCCACCGCCGTGTGAACACGTAGATGGACGACCGACTCGGGATCCGACTCCTCGCGATCGCGACCCTCGTCGCAGTGCTGTTCGGTTGCTTCGTACTCGCTGGTACCGTCCAGCCCAGTCCCGACGACCGCAACTACCCAAACGAAGCGGATATCGCCGCCGACGGGGAGCGATACGTCGGCGACCGCGTCGTCGTCGGTGGGACCGTGATCGAAACCGATCCGCTCACCATCGAGGCCGAACCGATCCCGGGCGAACCGATCGCGTTCGTCGTCGAGGACACCGCCCGAACGCCCGAGGTCGGTGACACGCTCACCGTCTACGGGACGCTCCGTTCGGAGAACCGTATCCGCGCCATCGAACCGATTCACAGGGAGCCGTGGGAGATGCAGTACATGTACCTCGTCTCGTTTCTGGGCGGCCTGTGGGTGCTCGGCCGGCTCTGCAACGGCTGGCGGTTCGATCGCGAGTCGATGAGCCTCGTCCCGCGAACCGCCCCGCTGATTTCGGTCGGGGGGCGCTGAGATGCCGGATATCCTCACGCACGTGCTGGTCGGATACGTTCTGGGAACGCTGGTGTCGTTTCGGCTCCAATGGCTCACCCCACAGCACGTCACGGTCACAATGCTCGGGGCGATGGTTCCGGATCTCACCAAGATCAAACTTCTCGTGCCGAGCACGCAGGTGGAACTGTGGCTCGGACTCCCGTTCGATTGGTTCGCGATTCACACTCTCGGCGGCGCGTTGGTCGCCGTCGCAATCGGCGCGCTCTGCACTGCGGGCCAGCATCGCCGTCGCGTGTTCGGCCTGCTGATCCTCGGCGCGATCTCACATCTCTCTCTCGACGCGCTGCTAATCAACGCCTCCGGCTACTCCTACGCCGTGTTCTTCCCGTTCAGCGCGGTCCACCCGCCGACGCCGGGGCTGTTTCTCAGCAGCGATCGCTGGCCGGCCGCTGTCGGTGCGGTGCTCGCGGGCGCGATCTGGACGCTTCGGCGTCGGTACCGGCCGGGGCACGGGAGCTGAATCAAGGCGATCGACGAGATCGAGCGACGAATCGTGACGTGACATCCTTTCGACAGAAGATGGATCGAAAACGCAGTTCCTCGGGGGACAATCTCGTCGGCAAAGGGTAGGCGAACTCACCGCACCGCGTCGGCGATCTCGGTCACGTCGGCGTCGGTCTTGAACGTCGTCCCGCCGTAGTGGGTCCGCGACGTCTCGAACCCCGCCTCGCGAAGCAGGTCCAGAAAGTCGTCCATCGCGATGTTCGGCTCGCCCCACCGCTTGTAGAGGCGATGCTGGTCGTAGTGGGTCGGCTCGTCGAGTTCGCCCGCGATCGTCGCGAGCAGGTCGCGAGCCTTCGCGGCGGTGCCGAACGATTCGGTGACGTTCGCCGCGACCCGTTCGACGAACGCGGCGTTGTGAGCGGGGCCGAGCCAGACTGGGCCGGCGGTCCACGTCGACTGCCCGCAGTTCGGGCAGGTCGTCGTCGGGTCGGCGATGAGCGTCCGCTCGGCCTCGCGCCACAGACAGCGCTGGCAGTGATCGACGTAGCCGAGGTCGCCGATCCGGGCGTCGGCGGCTCGCGCGCCGCCGTCGACTCGGAGATACGTCCGGACGTAGTGGCTGGACACGTGGCTCAACACCGGCGTCGCGGCGATGTCGTAGCGGGCGGCCGTCCTGACGAGCGCCGAAAGCAACACGCGAAGCCCCATCTCGGCGTGGAACTCGGTGTTTCGCGGGACGGCAGCGTAGCTTCGGACGCCGCTCTCGAAGTGCGCGCCACAGAGGGGTGCGGTGTCGGTCGCCGTCACGCAGACGTACTCGCGGCCGCTCCGAAACGCCGCGTCGGCGAAGGGGATCGGCGTCCCGAACGGGTCGAGGTCGACCACGTCGTGGCGGTGTTCGTGCATGTGCGCGTTGACGTTCCGGTGGTGGATCTCGCCCGCGAGCCCGTTCCGCTCGAGGTTCGAGCGCGCGAGGTCGACAGCGTCGGAATCGATGTCGCAGCCGGTGACCGCGTAGCCCGCGTCGGCCGCCCGAACCGCCCGGATCCCGCTGGCCGTCATCGCGTCGAGATACGTCTCGCAGTCGTCGGCGACGGTGCGGAGGACGGCCTCGGTGATGTCGCGGTTCAGCTCCTGAACAGGGTTATAAAAGACCCCGTCGCCGGACCCCTCGCTCGCGCCGTGTCGCGCCTCGGGCACCTCGATCGTGACGGCTCCCTCACGGACTTCCATACCGTCCGTTCAAAACCGGGGGCGAAAAGGGATGCGCTTGCGAGGCGGGCGGCCACTACGTCTCGTCCTTCCAGATCAGCCCCGACGTGCTCGCATCGACGACCGTCTTGTCGTCTTCGTTGCGGTAGACGACGTCGTTTTCGAGCAGGTAGCGGTCCTCTCGCTCCGCCACCGATTCGACGGTCCACTCGCAGGTGACCGTCTCGCCGGTGAACACGGGCCGCCGGAACTCGTAGGTCATCGTCTGGGCGATGTAGCGTAGATGGCCCCCGATCTTCGTCATGAGCGATCCGGTGAGCAGCTCCTGGACGATCAGCCGCCCGTCCGCGTCGGGATCGGTGTGAATCGACTGCTGATCGCCGGTGATCTCGCCGAACTCGCGCACGTGCTCGACTGTGAACGTCCGTTCGTGGGTGATGACGTCGCCCTCGGCGGGGATATCGGCGCGTTCGTCCGACCTATCAGTTGGCATGGGCGGCGGTTCTCCGTGCGGTGACAAAAATATAAGTTGGAGAGGGAAGCGAACACCAACATCTCGGTCATCAATCGTCGTCAGCGGTGTACGCCCCGCTGCGTCGTTTGATTCGTGCAACGATCATTCGTTTTTCCTCCCGTCGGAACGTCACCGAGAGTCGAAACTCGCCAATACGCACCTTCCGGTAGGGGCTGTTCTGCAGCGGTTCGCCGTAGTCCGGTGGATCGCGCCACGGAGAGTCGACGATGTCGTCCAGTTTTTCCATGATACGGCCTCGTGTATCGGACGGAAGTCGGCCGAGATCGGACTGCGCTTTCGACGAGAGCTCCCACGTCCACTCGCCGTCACTCATCGCTCCTAAACCGCTCGCGGGCTTCGTCCGCACTCATCGTCCGACCCTCGCGGATGTCCTCCTCGGCGGCCAAGAGCGCGACGAGCTCGTCCCGATCGAACGACGGAAATTCCACCGCGTCTCGGAGCGTATACCGAATGAACTCGCTTCGACTGTTGAATCCGCGCCCCTGCCACGTCTCGTCGATTTTGTCCACGAACGACCTGGTGGCTTTAAAATTCACCGTGACGACCTCTTCCTCATCGCCGCCGTTGGTGGTTGCTTCTGACATACCATGGTATTACTATAGTCTTACCAATAGGTATTTCGCTGAAACGATGCGGACCAACAAAACACCCGTAATCGTAGCTGCAGGAGTGACGCCTATGCTCACCCCGGCCGTCGAACCAACAAGAACACACCATGGAAGTCGAGCTATTCGGGTCCACGTTCGCGGTCGACGAGACGTACGTCGAGGAATCGCCCGCGGAGATCCGCGAGCAGATCGAAGAGTACGAGCGCGGCGAGCGGCGGACGTTCGACCTCGCCATCGACGCGCCGGACACGTTCACTGGGAGGGTGATGGGGCAGATGATCGAAATCCCGTACGGCGAAACGCGAACCTACGGCGGGATCGCCGATGCGCTCGATACGTCGCCGATCGCGGTCGGCGGTGCCTGCGGGCGAAACCCGGTTACGGTGGTCGTACCGTGTCACCGCGTCGTCAAGAGCGACGGCGGGCTGGGCGGGTTCTCCGCCTCCGGCGGCGTGGCGGTGAAGCGGCGCATGCTCGATCACGAGGCGGAGCACGCGTCGGCGTGAGGTCGTCGCGGGGGAAGAAGGCGGTGGCCGACGCTCACCGATCGAGGTCGTACAGCTCGCCGAACTTCTCCTCCGCGTACTCGAGGAAGTATTCGGCGGTGAGCGGTTCGCCCGTCGCTCGCTCGATCAGTTCGTCGGTGCGGTAGCGGCGGCCGTGTTCGTGGACGTTCTCGCGCAGCCACGCCTGCAAGGCGTCGAACTCGCCGGCTTCGATCTTCGAGTCGAGGTCGTCGATCTCCGCGGCGGCGGCCGCGTACAGCTGGGCGGCGAGGACGCTCCCGAGCGAGTACGTCGGGAAGTAGCCGAACGAACCGTGGCTCCAGTGAATGTCCTGCAGACAGCCCTCGTCGTCGCCGTCGGGACGGACGCCGAGGTACGCGTCCATCCGATCGTTCCAGACGGTCGGCACGTCCTCGACGGCGAGGTCGCCCACGACGAGTTCGCGCTCGATCTCGAAGCGCAACACGATGTGGAGGTGGTAGGTCAGCTCGTCGGCCTCGACCCGGATGCAGTTGTCGTCGTACACCCGATTGGCCGCCTCGTAGGCCTGTCGAGCGGTAAGATCGGTGTCGTACTGGGCGTTGAACCGGTCGACGAACAGCCGCCAGAACGCTTCCGAGCGACCCACGTGGTTCTCGAAGAGCCGCGATTGGGACTCGTGGACCGTCAGGCCGCGGTGTTCGCCCAGCGGCGAGCCGTAGGCGTCCTGCGGCAGCCCGAGCGTGTAGTTCGCGTGGCCGAACTCGTGGATCGTCGAAGCGAGCGAGTCGAGCGGTTCGGACTGATCGAAGCGCGTCGTCACGCGGGCGTCGAACTGCGTTCCCATCGAGAACGGGTGCGGCGCAGTGTCGAGGCGGCCACGCTCGAAGTCGTAGCCGAGCGTCGAGAGCGCCTCGTGGGTCAGTTCGAGCTGGTCCGACTCCGGGAACGTCCCAGAGATCGCGTACGGTTCGGTGTCGGAGTCGGCGATCGCCTCGATGAGCGGGACGAGCCCCTCGCGGAGCTCTTCGAGGACGCGCTCGGCCGTCGAGAGGTCGAGGTAAGGCTCGTAGTCCGCGAAAAGAGTCGCGTAGTGGTCGGCGTCGGGATCGACGTGCTCGGCGTAGCGGCGCTTGAGATCGAGCAATCGTTCGAGCGTCGGCGCGAAGGCGTCGAACTCGTCCGCCTCCCGGGCGTCGGCCCAGACGGGGTGGGCCTCGGCGGTCGCCGTCGAGATCTCCTCGACGAGGTCGGTCGGCACGCGTACCTTGCGTTCGTGCTCGCGTCGAATCTCGCGGACCACGGCACGCCGTTCGTCGGAGAGGTCGGCTCCGTCCAGTTCGTCGAGCAGGTCGGCCACCTCGTCGTCGACGAGGATGTCGTGGGCGACCGCCGAGACCGCGCCGCGCTGTTTCGACCGCGCCGGCGTTCCGCCCTCGGGCATCATCACCTCCTGATCCCAGCTCAGAATGCCGTTCGCGTCGCCCAGATACGTCGCCCGCCCGTATCGGTCCAGGAGGTCCTCGTACGCCGCCGGGACGGAGTCGTCAGTCGTGGCCATACGGGCGGTGCGGTCGCGGCGGACAAAGAAGGCACGGAACGGGCGATTTCGGGGCAGCGAGTAGGTCGGAGAACGCACCGTAGCTCAAATTAAAGTATTACGGATGGTATTACTGAGTATGAGCAAATCAACGCACATCACGGAGAAGGGGCAGGCGACGATCCCGAAAGAGCTCCGTGAGAAATACGATCTCAAGCCCGGAGACGAGGTGATCTGGATGGATACCGAGGATGGGATCGTGGTCAGGAAACGGACACGCACCGGGGGGCGCGGGATGCTCGTCCCTGATGACCTGTCGGACGAAAAGCGGAAAGAAGTTGCTGACGCGCTGAGCGAACGCGTCCGTCAGCGCCGCGACCGCAACTACGAGGAAGTCTGAGATGGCGATGTACACAGCCGACGCCGTTTCGCTCCTGGTGTATCTCGTCGATGCACTCCCCGAGCGGGCGAATCGGTTGTTCGCCGAAGCGGAAGCCGGAGAGACAGTGCTTCAGGCACCCAGTACGGCGCTTGCCGAGGTGCTGTACGCGGTGTCTCACGACAAGAACGTTCGCGGGATCGACCTCTCAGGAACGCCGAAGGAGGCCAAACAGGCGTTGATCGAGAACGGCCCGATCACGGTCGCTCCGGTCGGCGACGAGGAATTGGCCGAGTACGCACAGGTTGTCGACGAGTTCACGATCCACGACGCGCTGATCGTTGCCAGTCACCGTGCTCGGCAGACGGATGGAATCATCACGACTGACGGCTCGATTGGCGACGCCGGATACGACATCGTTTGGGAGTGAACACCCGACGGGCACCCGTCCGAAACCCGAGCATCACGGTATTTATACGCGCTCGGATCCGATTTCGGATATGAATATTCTACCGGACACGAGCGCGGTGATCGACGGCCGCGTGTCGGAGCGAATCGACGCCGACGGCGTCGAGACCGTCTACGTCCCGGAAGCGGTCGTCGGCGAGTTGGAGGCCCAGGCCAACGACGGCCGCGACAGCGGGTGGACCGGATTGGAGGAGTTACAGCGGCTCGCGGCGCGCGACGACGACAGCGAGATCGCCCTCGAATACGTCGGCCGCCGCCCGGACGCGATCGAGAAACGCGACGCCGGCGAGGGCGAGATCGACGCGCTCATCCGCGATTTGGCGGAGAAACACGGCGCGACGCTTCTGACGAGCGACGTCGTCCAAAGCGAGGTCGCGAAGGCGAAAGGCGTCGCCGTCGAGTACATCGAGCCGCGGGTCGACGAGGACGCGTCGCTGTCGGTCGAGGAGTACCTCGACCCCGAGACGATGTCGGTACATCTCAAGACCGGCGTTCGCCCGATGGCCAAACGCGGCACGATCGGCGAGATGGCCTACGAACCGATCGCCGACGAGTCGTTGACCGAAGCGGAGATGCGCGCCGTCGCCGACGACGTGATCAACACCGCCCGCTCCTCCAGCGAGGGGTTCGTCGAACTCTCCGGGAAGGGCATGACGATCGTCCAGATACGCGACATGCGGATCGCGGTCGCCGAGCCGCCCTTCGCCGACGGGATCGAGGTGACCGTCGTCCGGCCGATCGTCAAGACCGATCTCGACGACTACGAGGACGCGGACGCGCTTCGCGAGCGGTTCACCGAACGCCAGCGCGGCGTCCTCATCTCGGGCGCACCAGGCGCGGGGAAATCGACGTTCGCGCAGGCGGTTGCGGAGTTCCTCGACGACTCCGGGTTCGTCGTCAAGACGATGGAGAAGCCGCGCGACCTCCAGGTCGGCCCCGAGATTACCCAGTACACCGAACTGGACGGCTCGATGGAGAACACCGCCGACTCGTTGCTCATGGTCCGGCCGGACTACACCATCTACGACGAGGTCAGAAAGACCTCTGACTTCCAGACGTTCGCCGACATGCGGCTGGCGGGCGTCGGGATGATCGGCGTCGTCCACGCGACGCGGGCGATCGACGCCCTCCAGCGACTCGTCGGCCGCGTCGAACTGGGGATGATCCCCCAGATCGTCGACACGGTCGTCTACATCGAGGCCGGGCAGGTCCACACGGTCTACGACGTGACGACCGAGGTGAAAGTGCCCCACGGACTCGTCGAGGAGGACCTCGCCCGACCGGTCATCGTCATCCAGGACTTCGAGACCGGCAAGCCGGCTTACGAGATATACACGTTCAACCAGCAGGTCGTCACCGTCTCCCTCGACGGGGCGGCGGGCGGCGGCGAAGAGACCGGCGTCGAGCGCGTCGCAAAACAGGAGATCGAACGGGAGATCCGCTCGGTCGCCCACGGTCACGTCGAGGTCGAGCTGAAGGGGTCGAACACCGCGGTCGTCTGGGTCGAAGATAACGACATCTCCTACGTCATCGGCAAGGGCGGCGGTCGGATCAGCCAGATCGAAGACCGACTCGGCATCGACATCGACGTGCGGACGTTCTCGGACCGACCCGGCGGAAAGTCCGGCGGGGCGTCGGGCGGAGCGTCGAGTACGGCCGGCGAGATCGTCACCCCCGAGGTGACCAAGCGCCACGTCATCATTCCGCTCGGCGACCACCACGGCGACACGGTCGAGATCCGCGCCGACGGCGACTACCTGTTCACGGCGACGGTCTCCCGCGGCGGCGAGATTCAGGTGTCACGCGGGTCGGCCATCGCCGAGGAGCTCGAGAGCGCGATCGACCGCGGGAAGACGATCACCGTCGTGCCGCAGTAGGGCGAAATCGTACCGTATTTCGAATCCGACCGTAGACTTATTACATTCAATTACGTGTGGTTACGCATGCCAGTCGAGTTCGACAGGTACCGACCGGACGATCTGCCGGACGAGGGAACGAACGGCAGACGGATCCTCGAATTCCTCGCGGAGACGCCCGAATTGGGATACCGGCCGAGCGAGATCGCCGAGGAACTCGCCATGCCCCGTGGAAGCGTCGGCACGACGTTGCGTCGTCTGGAACGGCGAGGGTTCGTCCGCCACAAGGGCGAGTACTGGGCGATCAACCCCGAGGCGTACGACGCTCAGACCGCGAGCGCGATCGGCCTGGCAAGCGTCGCCGAGGCGTTCGAGGGCGATTTTTACGATCGGAATCCGGAGTGGGATTCGGGGCTTCCGGACCTCGACGATGATGGATCGGCCGAGGAAACGTGATGTACGAGCGCGGAACCGTCGTCGTCGCGTCGGACCCGTTCGGGAACACGCCGAAGCGGCCGTATCTCGTCTGCAGCGACGAGACGCACCCGTTCGCCGGCGAGCAATACATCGTGCTCGGAATCACGACGAAGGCGTACGCGGATTCGATACCGCTTTCGGGAGCGTTCGTCGCGGGATCGCTCGCCCACGAATCGTTTCTCTCACCGTGGGCGATCGTCTCGATCCTCGAGAAACATGTCGATCGGGCGGTCGCCCGTATCGCCGAAGACACGATCACGGAGGCCCTTCAGCGCGCGGCGGGGTACGTTGGAGTACGGTGACCGGATCAGAACTCACATCGGGCGAGTGTCGCCGAGGAGCTCGAGAGCGCGATCGACCGCGGGAAGACGATCACCGTCGTGCCGCAGTAGGGCGGACCCGGGTTCAAAGCCGGAGATAAAATCCGCTACCTACGACGGAGAACGGTACCTATACAATCGAGGTTCGTCATAGCAGTGGTATGCGCGGCGATCCGAGCGAACTGATCGCGGGGACGCTCACTCGCTGGAGCGATCTCGATACCGACTGGCAGGGCGTCCTCGTCGGCGCGGCGATCGTCGCTCTGGTCGGGCTGTTCGGCGTCGACATTCCATGGTAGCGGACACGCTCGAGGCGATCCCCGGATTTCTCGCCCTCTGTCTCGGCGCGCTCGTCGCTCGCGGCCTGTCGGGGGTCGTCGGGGTCAACGAACTGCTACTCGCGATCGGTCTCGGGGTCCTTGCGACCAACGTCGTCGGGATACCCGACCGACTCCGCCCGGGAACGGCGACGCACGGCGTCTGGCTCGCCGCGGGGATCGTCCTCTTGGGCGCGTCGCTGACGGTCGAGCCGGTCCTCGAAACCGGTAGCACCGTCCTCCTCTTGCTGCTCGGGACGGTGCTCGCCACCGTCGCCACCGTCGAAGTGATCGCCCGGAACGTGGCCGGGCTTCCCGAGCGGCTCGGCTCGCTGCTCGCCGCGGGAGCCGGGATCTGCGGCGTCTCCGCGGTCGTCGCCGTCGGCGGCGCGGTCCGCGCTCGCGAGACGCAGATCGCCTATGCCGCCGGCGTCGTCCTGCTCGTGGATGCGATCACGATCGTCGTCTACCCGATCGTCGGCTCGCTGCTCGACCTCCCCGCGAACGTCTTCGGCGTCTGGGCGGGCGTGAGCATGCTCTCGACCGGCCCGGTCGTCGCCGTCGGGTTCGCCCACTCGGAGGCCGCCGGCCAGTGGGCGACGCTGACGAAACTCACGCGCAACGCCCTGATCGGGGTCGTCGCGCTCGGCTACGCGACCTACTACGCGCGCCGCGAAGCCGACGGAACGGTGTCGCCTCGCGTCCTCTGGGCGAACGTTCCGACGTTCGTCCTCGGCTTTCTCGCGCTCGTCGCGCTCGCGAGTCTCGGTGCGTTCTCGCCGGGACAGCAAGCGTCAATCTCGAACGCCGTCGACTGGCTATTCTTACTCGCGTTCGTCGGCCTCGGGACGGAGATCCGACTGGACGACCTCAGACGGACGGGGATCCGCCCGGCGCTCGTCGTGTTCGCGACGATCGTGCTCGTGAGCGCGCTGTCGCTGTCGGTCGCGCTCGCAGTGTTATAAGATCCGACAGGATCGTTCGCGATTACGGAGAATCAAGGAGAAAGCCTCGCCGTTCACCGCAGGGATGAATCCGACAACCTGTGAACACCCTACGTTCGATAGATTCGGCGTTCACTCGGGGAGATAAAAATCCGACTTCGGGTTTTTCGCCGGCGAGGCATTTTTGAGCTTGGCAATTTTAGCAGGGCTCCGATGTCGAACGATGACGACATCGTAGGCCTCATCTGTCGCAACAGTTGACCCTACGCTACCCACCGCTGAAACGAGATGGCCGGCATTCTCACTACCGAGGAAGACCATTGAGGCGTCCTCTTCCCGTGCCACTTTTCCCAGACGTTTCGCTATAGAGCCAGATGGAGCATAGCGATCTACAACTTTATGTCGGAAATCAGCACTTGGACATAGGTCTGCAACTTGATTATGTAATTTTGACACAACAGATTCCAAATCAAACTCTTCGTCCTGCCTGACCCAGCCGTGTTCTCTGGCATAGTCTTTATTTCCTTTTGGGATTACACTTACAGCTAGCACATCTTCGTCAAATACGCTCCCGAACTCAGTTGCCCGGACAAGTGCTGCTTCAGCGAGGTCAGACCCATCGAACGGAACGACCAGTGTCATACCCTAACTTTTCCGACGGTACAGAAAGTTGCTCGGATTCTTGTCCAAACGATGAGATAGCGTGTGGCCATACGCTTTTGAGAGACGACTCCCCAAACAGGGTATGGATGAAACGCTGTTCGATCGGATCCTGCTCCCGCTTGCCGATCCGGACGACGCTGAACGAACTGCCCGGGCGATTCGTCCCTATCTCGACGAGGAAACCACGCTCATCATCACCCACGTCACCCAAGGTGAGGCTGCTGGAACGACGGTTGCGATGGGACGAGACCGGTTCGCAGAAGAGATCTACGAGACGTTTATCGCTGTCCTGGGCCGACAGGACCTCACAATTGAATGGGTGACGCTCGAAGGGCGGGACGTTTCGGAAGCCATCATCGACGCGATCGGCACACTCGAGGCAACGCTGATGGCATTTACGCCCAGAGACCTTGACACGTGGAGCCGAACGCTCGCCGGCGACCCCGGGAGTCGACTGGTGCGGGACGCCGATATCCCGGTGATGGTTTTTCCCAGTCGGACCGAGTGACGTACGGAGAAGCCCTCGGTGGATGGAGTTAGAGTGGTCTCATTACCCGAGTGCGTCGGTAAGTTCCCGGAGCAACTTCCCGAGCATATCGAGTATCCCCTCGTCCGATTCTTCGGTCGGGGGAGCAGTCGCCGTGCTCGTCTGTTCGCCAGGGGTATCGTCGGTTGTCGAGGGAGCGGCCGCGGTCGTTGTTGGCGTCGTCTTGGTACGTCCCTCGGCAGCGTTCTCGACGGGTTCTGTTACCGTCGCAGAGCTACCCACGTCGTCGATGACTAACAGTTCGACGTCACGTGAGTCCGTCGCTGGAGCGTCGTAGGTGACTCGCTCGCCCGTCATCACCGTTCCATTCTCGAAGAACCAGACGTACTGGGTGATTGTCCCGTCGTCGTCGTTGGACGCGCTCGCGTCGAGCGTCACGGTACCGGCCTCCCGGTCGACCGATGAGGTAAACGCGGCGATCGGCTGCGCGTTCGGCACGGTGACGGTAACGATCTTTTCACGAACAGCAGTGTTCCCGCCGTCGTCGGTGACCGTCAGCCGAACGGTGTAGATCCCACCACTCGCGTAGGCGTGTGTCTGCGTCGGTCCGGTCGCACTCGACCCATCGCCGAACGTCCAGCGATACGAACTAATGGGGCCTTCAGCGTCGGTCGACCCACGGGCGTCGAACGACACAGATTCGCCCGTCCGCGCATCGAACGTACTCGGGGCAAACACGGCTTGCGGTGATGTGTCTTCGACAGTGATCGTCTTCGTCGACGTGTCCGTGTTTCCGTTGCCGTCCCGGACTGTTAGCTCGACGGTGTACGTCCCCGGGCTGGCGTAGGCGTGTGTCCGACTCGAGGTTGAGAGCCGACCTGTGGTGCTGCCGTCGCCGAAGGACCACTCGTAGGCCGTGATGCTACCGAGGAGACTGTGGGATTGTCCCGCGGTCAGCGTCACCGGTTCGCGGACGCCGACCGTCGTCTCACTCGCCTCGAACCGTGAAGCGATCAACTCGACGTCTCGTATCTGGCGCAGGTCCGCTTCGAGTGCCGCGGCGGTCAGGTCTGTGTTCGTGACCATCAGTTCCGACTCGGAACTGTTGTCGCCCGTCGTCTCAGTCGACGTATCGGTCGAGCCGCTGGGCGATGTGTCGTCGAGTGACGGTTCAGTGATGCTGGTGATCAGACTGTCGTTCACGAGTTCGGTCGAGATGGTATCGCCGGCCCTGACGCCGGTGAACTGGCGCGGAGCCTTTCCATCGGCGCTGACGAACACGTCGTAGGATCCTTCGACCCACCGCTCTCCACTCCACGGTGTCACTCCGACGACCTCACCGTCGACAAAGACGGTCGCCCCCGGCGTCGCAGTCCGAACCGTTATGGGTTGCTCGATCTTCGTCAGCCGCGTGTCGATATCGCGTGGCTCGGCCATGCGACGCGTCTCCGGGAGGTATCCCCGGTCGGCCACGGTGACGCGAACCGGGCCGTCCCTACCCACGTCGGTCGGGACCTCACCAGTCCACGGCGTTGTCCCGACCCGTTCTCTATCGATTGTGACGACCGCTCCGTCGACGTTCGAGGTGACCGTCATCGTCTCAGTCTGGTCCTGTTCCGGCGACTCGACTTTCAGTGGCTTCTCGGGCGTGAAAATGAACGGTGGAGTACCGTAGAGCGAGTCCAAGATAGCGGCGAAGCCTTCGTCGGGGATATCCGTCGGCTGGAGACAGGCGTCGAAGTCCTTGCCCGTTAGCGACCCTCTCGCTTCGGGGTCCCAGCAGGCTTCGAGCCTTATGTGTTCAATGGTCGTTCGCCCCTCGTCCGGCCCGAGGAACCGCGACATTTCGACGGCGTGGCTCTCGTGTGACCACACTTTGTCCTCGCGGGCGGTCCCGACGTACAGCGGTGTCTCGTCGGTTTTCTCGCCAGGGCCGAAGTACCGCTTTGGCCCAACCGGCCGGTAGGTCCCGACGTCGCGAGTTCCGTCCGTGGTGGTCGCGCTCATCACCTGTCCGGGAGTAAAGAACTCGTCTGAAGCTTCCTTGGTGAAGAAATTGTGCAGCTTCTTGAATGGGCCACCGATGAGGACCGAGAACAGTTTGGCCGTTGACCGTCCGGCTTGGCCGTTCTCTTTCGGGTCTTTCGGGCGCGTGTCGCTAACCACTTTGAGCTGGAATCCCGAGGCGTAGCCGTCGCCATCACGGTCGACACGCTCGACAACGACCAGCTCGTCTACCGCCCCCGATCCCTCCGTCTTGAACTCGACGTTCGTCATCGGTGACAGCGCTCCGCTCATGTCTACGGAAGGCCTTATTTCCGGTGACGGTTGTTGATCAGCGGGCGGGGGAGCCGGTGTAGTCGCCCCCATCGACGGGACGGCGGCGAAAACGACCATGGCGGCGAAAAGAATCGTTAGCGTGGTGTGAAATAGATGTTTCATGCTATTGTCGAAAATCAGGAATGTATTTATTTCTCTGTGATATAGTTCTATGGGGTAACGGACAGCGGTGTCATCTCTGCGGAACCCTCTGTGGACGCTGAAACGCGTCCGCATGGCTAGTGGCAAGATCGAATCTGAAGAGTCTCACAGTTGCGATTAGTCCGGTTCAGCCGACACACGTTTCAGGTTGTTTGATAAGAATGTTGATAGAACTATCAGCGTACACAAAGACCACTGATCGGTGTGACGCTGTCGTAATCTGTCTGGATCATGAACGTTGAGCGACGCTTTCCTCAAAAGCTCCCGTGGTACCGGTTGCCCCCGGCCAATACGCCGTAATTCCGCTTAGAAGCTGTCAGCCCGGTGAATTGCCCCCGTTGAATTCGCAGAAAGCGACGAGAGAGCATCGCCATGAAAAGCGCTATGCTGCCAGTCAACGGGCGGTTCGAACCGATCGATCACTACAGGGGTCGACGACGCCTAACATATTCAAAGGAACTCGCGGACCTCGGAGTACCACATGTCGTGGTGATCGACGGCGTCGATCCGCGTGGCGATCTTCACGGCGATGACGTGCCAACACAGCTGCGTGGGGTCCTCGGGATCGAGGTTGTACTGACTGTCCTCGCAGTCGCAGCCCTCGCCCTCGACGACGTACTCCTCGGAGTGGCCGACGACGACGGTGAAGTCCCGATACCCCTTCACCCGCCGCTCGCCGACGGCCTCGATGGCCGTCACGCCGCGGTCGCCGTGGGCGGCGATGATTCTGTCGGCGGCCTCGCTGGTCAGCTCGCCCGCCGATTCGAGCAGCCGTTCCCACTCGTCGACTGCGCTCACGGCGAGCTATTTCGGAGCGGACGGCAAAACAGGTTCGATCGTGCGATCGCGCTCGGCCACTCGAACCGGTCACCTGTGTCGCGCGGGAAACGACCACCTACATTTATAAACCTTAAATACGTGATTTAAGTCGAGTCATGAAGGATCCCAAGGAGACTATCAATATCGAGAACGTCGTCGCGTCGACGGGCATCGGTCAGGAGCTCGATCTGCAGAGCGTGGCCATGGACCTCGAAGGCGCGGACTACGATCCCGAGCAGTTCCCCGGACTGGTCTACCGGACACAGACCCCGAAATCTGCGGCGCTCATCTTCCGCTCCGGAAAGATCGTCTGCACCGGCGCGAAATCGACTGATGACGTACACGAGTCGCTCCGAATCGTCTTCGATAAGCTCCGCGAACTCGAGATTCAGGTCGACGACGACCCCGAGATCGTCGTCCAGAACATCGTCACGAGCGCCGATCTCGGTCGCAATCTCAATCTCAACGCCATCGCGATCGGTCTCGGTCTCGAGAACATCGAGTACGAACCCGAGCAGTTCCCCGGTCTCGTCTACCGCCTCGACGACCCCGACGTCGTCGCCCTGCTCTTCGGCTCCGGCAAACTCGTCATCACGGGCGGCAAAGAGCCCGACGACGCGCGAGAGGCGGTCGACAAGATCGTCTCCCGACTCGAGGAGCTCGGCCTGCTCGAGAGCTAACGGCGACGGTCGATCTCTTTCTCTGCGGTCCGTTTCTCACCAACCGCGAGCGGCGGCCGGGGCGTCCCCCCATTCTTAACCCCGAGTAGTGCCTTGTTGACACATGGCAATCGCTCGGCACGATCGGGGGGTGCGGGCGGATCTGCGAGCGCTGGGATCGCAGATCCATCCGGTGTTCATGCTGCCACCGCTGGCCGCTTCGTGGTTCGGCGCGGCCGTCGCGGGCGAGTTCACGCTCGGCGTCGGGGCGCTCCACATGGCTGCGATGTTCTTCGCGGTGTACACCGCGCACGTCAAGGACGGCTACGTGGATTTCTACCGGCGCGGCGAGGACGACGACCACCCGATGACGGTTCGTGGCTGTCGGCTCGCGCTCGTCGCCGCCGCCGTCGGCTTCGCCGCCTGCGCGCTCGCGCTCTGGGCGCTCGTCGGGCCCGGCGCGGCGCTCGTAACGCTTCCGACGTGGGTCATCGGCTACCTCCACGCCCCACAGCTCGACACGAACCCGCTCACCACGACGCTCGGTTATCCGACTGGGATCGCGCTCGCCATCCTCGGCGGCTTTTACGTCCAGACGACCGCCGTGACGGCACCGATACTCGGCTTTTGTCTCGTGTTCCTCGTGACGCTCGCGGGCGTGAAGATCATCGACGACGAGACGGACTACGCGTACGACCGATCGATCGATAAGCGAACGGTCGCCGTGGCGTTGGGTCGGCGCCGCGGGCGGGCGCTGGCGACGTATCTGCTGTGGCTCGGGATCGTCGGCGTCCTCTGGGGGACCGTAAGCGGCCGGTTCCCGCCGTCGACGCCGATCGCCGCGCTCGCCTTCGGCTCGGTCGTCCTCGTCGCCCGGCGAGCGGAGCCGACGCTCGCGACGATGCTGTTGGTTCGGGGGGCGTACGTCTTTCTCGCGCTGTTGCTCGTGGCAGTCTGGTTTCGGCCACTCTCCGGGACGGCGCTTCCGGATATCACCGCGTTGGGCCCCTACACCTACCTCGCCACGGAGGTCGTTTTCGGTGCGGTTGCGTTCGGGCTGCTCGCCCACGCGAACGCGTTCCGCAGCGCGGCCCGGACGATCGTCGTGCTGTATCCGATCGCGTATCTGTGGGACTGGTACACCCTGGAGGTCGGCGTCTTCGAGATCGCGATGCGAACGGGCTACGAGCTGTTCGGGATCCCGATCGAGGAACATCTGTTCATGATCGTCGTGCCGGCGCTCGTCTTGGGGATTCACGAGACGCTCGAAAAGCGCGCCCGGGCGTCGGTCCCCGAGACGGAGTCGCGAACCGCATAGCGCGATCCGCTTGACGGTCAGGGCACCAGTCGCTCGATCTCGGTCACGAGGATATCCGTCGCCCCGGCGGCCTTGAGATCGGGGATCACCTCGAACACCTCGCGTTCGTCGACGACGACGTGGACGGCGACCCCGTCCCCGCCGGCGATGTCCATCACGGTCGGGCCGCCCATCCCGGGGATCTGTTCTTTCACGTCGTCGAGGGCGTCTTCGGGGACGTTCATCATCACGTATCGCTTGCCATCGGCGTCGAGGACCGACCGGAACGCCGTCTTGATCTGTGCGATCTTCGGATCGTCGGCGACCGCCGGATCGGCGAACAGCCGGACCGACGATCCGAGCACCTCGTCGACGATCGAGAGGCGGTTCATCCGCAGCGTCGTCCCAGTCGAGGTGATATCGACGATCGCGTCGGCGATATCGACGTGCGGCGTCAGTTCGGTCGCGCCCGAGACCTCGACGATCTCCGGGGAGACGCCGATCTCCTCGAAGTAGTTCCGGGTGATCGTCGGGAACTCGGTGGCGACGGTGCCGCCCGAGAGCTCCTCGGGCGAGGTGACGCCGCCCTCTTCGGGGGAGGCGAGGACGAGCCGACAGCTCCCGAACTCGAGGTCGAGGAGGTCGACTAACTCGACATCTGACTCGGTCGCCTGATCGAGCCCCGTAATTCCGAGCGCCGCCGCGCCGTCACTGACGTACTCGGGAATGTCGGCGGCGCGGGCGAACAGCACCGACACGTCGGGGTCGACGGTGTTCGCGTAGAGCTTCCGGTCGGCACCGTCCTGTACGTGGAGACCGGCGCGTTCGAGCAGTTTCAGCGCCGGGTCGTGGAGACGCCCCTTGTTGGGCACGGCGATACGCATACCACCGTTTGCGGGCGACGGGTCTTTTCGTTATCGGAGCCGCGGCGCTACCACGCCTTACACTCCGCGCAGACGAGCCGATCGCCGTCGCGCCAGCGGCGGTCGACGGCGTCCCCACAGTCGGCGCAGACGGGCCCGTCGGGCGACCACGCGTACGTCGAGGTCGCCGGCTCGACCGAGTGCCTCGGATCGTCGCCGCCGTCGCGTCCGGTCGCTTCGTCGCTCGCATCCGCTCCCTCGTCTCCCGTGCTCGCGTGCCCGTCCGCCCCCTCGCCGCCGACCTCACGCCCGTTCGCATCCCGCTCGTCGTCCTCGCCGTCGCGTTCGCCCCCGTCGAGAAAGTCGTCTATCGAGGCGTCCTTCATACCACCACGTAGGGGTCGATCCACTTGAACGGTGAGGACGAGACGGATACACACAAGTAGGTTCGGTTCAACGGGGCGATATGGTCGAAATCGAGAGCGGAATTCGGGAGAACACGGTCGGAGCGATCGAGCAGTTCGCCGAGATCGCGAGCGTCGATCCGCTCGTCGCGGCGATGTTGCTCAGCGGCGCGATCATCACGGGCTTTTCGGTGACTGTCTTCGGCGTCGCCACGCTCGGCGCGGTCGTCGCGTCGATCAAGCGCGGTCTGACCGGTGCCGAAGAGCCGAACCAGCCAGCCTGATCGCCTCGTCGAGGTCCGGCCCCAGCGGCGAGCCGGCGACGAAACTGTCGGCGTGTCTCAGGACGGCGTCGATGCGTTCGGTCACTTCCTCCGGCGTTCCCGCGATGCAGAACGCCTCGGTCATCTCCTCGGTCACCGCGCCGAACGCGGCTTCGAACTCCCCCGCGGAGATGTGCGTCCCGATCGTCTCGGCTCGCTCGCGGTCGATCCCGTGGCGGTCCAACACCGGCGGGGCCGCCCCGGCGGCGATGAAGGCGACGGGCGGACGGGCGGCCTCCCTCGCGGCGTCCCCGTCTCGGGCGACAGAAACCGAGGCGTAGGCGGCGAAGTCGAACGCGCCGCGTTCGTCGGGGCGCTCGTCGAGGCCGGCCTCGACCTGTTCGGCCGCCCACGCGAAATCGCGGGGGTGTGAGCCGTTCAACAGGACGCCATCGGCGTGTTTCGCGGCCATCCGAATCATGTGCGGCCCCTGCGCGCCGACGTAGATCGGGATCGACCCCTCGACGTCGAAGTTGAGCCCCGCGTCGTGCGCGCGGAACGTCCCGTCGTGATCGACGCGCTCGCCCGCGAAGAGGTCCTCGGCGACTTTGAACGCCTCCAACACGCGGCGGAGCGGGCGGTCGTGGTCGTAGCCGAGGTTCTCGAGCGTCGATCGGTCGCCCGCGCCGATCCCGAAGACGGCGCGACCGCCCGAGGCTTCCTGCAGCGTCGCAACGCGCGAGGCGAGCGTCACGGGGTGCGTCTCATAGGGGTTCGCGACGCCGGGGCCGACGCGGATCGAATCGGTCCGTCGAGCGATGCGATCCAGCGCGAGCAAGGGGTCGCGGTTGTTGTAGTGCGACGAGCAAAAGGCGGTGTCGAACCCGTTGGCCTCGGCGCGCTCGCCGAGGTCGGCGATGCGGCGCACGGGGTGTTCGGGGGTGAGTTCGATCCCGATCATCCGTCGAACTCCCAGTTGCGGAGCGCCTCGCGGACGATGTCGTCCTCCTCGCGGCGAAACAGTTCTTCGCTGCCGGCGTGGTCGCCGAACGCCCAGTCGCGAACGACGACGGCGGGCGTCCCGTCGTTCCCTTCGCCTGCGACGAGGTTCGCCGCGCCGGCGAGTTCGTCGACGACCGACTGGACGGTCACCCCGAGTTCGCGGCCGTCGCGGTCGAACTCGCCGCGCCAGTCGCGCGAGGCCGGAATGCCGGCCCAGCCGACGGCGACGCCGCGCTGGCCGTATCGGAAGGGCCGCCCCGACGTGTCGGTCACGACGACCGGGACGCCGAGCGCCTCCGAGAGCCGTTCCGCCGACGCGCTCGGATCCTCCGGCAACAGGAGGAGGTCCGCGTCGGGGACGTTCGAGCGATCGATCCCCGCGTTGACCGTGATATGCCCGAACCGCGTCACCGCGAGCAGGAAGGGGGCGTCGGTGAGCAGTTCCTCGCTCTCCTCGATGACCGCCTGTGCGAAGCGGGGGTCCTTCGACTCGCCCGTGATGGATTCGAGCCGCTCGGCGATCGATTCGGCCCGTTCTGATGGCGGAAACGCCGAGAAATCGGCCTTTCGTCCCTCGGCTTTCGAGACGACGGTGCTCGCGAGACAGAGCACGTCGCCCTCCTCGAAGTCGAACCGGTCGTCGATGAGCGCCGCGAGGTCGTCACCCGCGTGTATCTCCGGCAGTCCCGAAACCGCGCGCGTCTTCATGTCGCCGTGGAGGGGTCGAACGAGTAAAAAAGCGCGCGATACCGGAGACGGGTCGCCCCCGGCGTTCAGCGGCGTCCGATCGGCGGCGAGAACCGACGAACAATTACCCCCGCGGCGACGACGGGGCGTATGACCGAGTATTTCGAGGTGCACGGCCGCGACGGCGCCGCCCGTCGCGGAGAAGTGCGACTCGCCGACCCGCTCTCGACGCCGGCGCTCGTCGACGCGGTCGTCGAGGACGCGGGCAGTCGCTGGCACGAGGAACAGCCGATGCCAGCGGGCGACGAGGCGACGCTGACGATCCTACCGCACCGAGCGCTGCCGCCGGGCACCGAAGCGCCGGTCGAGGAGGCCTTCGCCGTCGAGTATCCCGACGTCGAGTTCCCGAGCGCCGCGGTCGTCTCGCCGGGCACCGCGGCCGACCACGGCGCGGACGCGTACGTGCTGTCGAACGCCGGCGGGTACGCGGGTCACGCCGAGGCGTTCGTCGACGCCGTGCGCTCGGTTCGCGAGGCCGTCCCGGACGACACCGCGCTGTACGTCCCCGGCGTCGCGACGCCGGCGAACGTCGCCACGCTCGCGTATGCGGGCTGTGACCTTTTCGACGAGAAACACGCCAGGGCGCGGGGACTTGAGGGATTTTACCTCACCGGCGACGGCGAAGCGTTCCTCGAGGATCTCGACGAGTTGCCGTGTGCGTGTCCGGCCTGCCAGCGGTCAGTCGAGGCGTTCGACCGCGGCGACTGCGCCGAGCACAACGCGAACGCCCTCCGCGCCGAACTCGCCCGCGTCCGTCGCCGGATCGCCGATGGCCGCCTCCGTGATTACGTCGAGGGGCAGGCCCGCCACGAGGTGTGGCTGACGGCGACGTTCCGCCTGCTCGATCAGCAGTACGGCTACGTCGAGGAGCGAACCCCCGTCTTCCGGCGCAACGAGCTGCTGGCGGCGACCGACGACTCGCTCCGCCGACCGGAGATCCAGCGCTTCGCCGAGCGGGTGACGAGCCGGTATCGCCGCCGCCTCGACGCGCCGCTCGTGTTGGTGCCGTGTTCGGCGCGAAAACCCTACAGCGAATCGCAGAGCCACGAGCAGTTCAGCCGCGCGATCGGCTATCGGGGCCACATCGTCTCGATGACCTCGCCGATCGGCGTCGTGCCGAACGAGCTCGAAACGACGTACCCGGCCCAACACTACGACAGCGTCGTGACCGGCGAGTGGACGGCGACCGAGATCGAGTTCGTCGCCACCGTCTTGGAAGCGTACCTCGAACGCGCCGACTACGACCGCCACATCGCGCACGTCCCCGGCGAGGGCTACCGCGAAATTTGCGAGCGCGTCGAGGACTCCCTCGGCGTCGAGTTCGAGTACACCGTCGCCGACCATCCGACGACCGACGAGTCGCTCGCGGCGCTCGATTCGGCGCTTGAGGGCGAGTCGAGCTACTACAAGAGCGAGCGCGAGGCCGCGACGGTGCGGGCGATCGCGGACTTCCAGTTCGGCGACGGTGCGGGCGATGCAGTGTTCGGCCCCGACGTGACGACCGAGGGGATCTACCCGAAACTGCGGGTCCGCGACGGCGACGGCGACCACCTGGCGACGATGGTTCCGCAGTACGGCACGCTCTCGTTGACGGCCGCCGGGGCGCGGGCGTGGATCGACAGCGACGCGCCGACGAAACGCGTCGAGATCGACGGGTTCGTCCCCAGCGGGAGCGTCCTCGCGCCGGGGATCACCGCCGCCGACGAGGCAATTCGACCGGGCGACGAGGTCGTCTTCGAGGGGCCGAAGGCGTTCGGCGTCGGCCGGGCGACCTGTCACGGGCGGGCGATGGTCGAGTCGACCCGCGGGATCGCGGTCGACGTGCGCCACTGTAGGGAGCGCTGAACGACGGAACTCTTCAGCTGGAAAACGATAGCCGAGCGGAGCGAGCTTCGAGGCAAGTGACGGTCGCCCTACCCACCTTTTTATTCGTGGCACGCCACCCCAGAGTATGGACGAGATCCAGCTCGGCGTTCCCCAGCCGCTTCTCGATTCGCTCCCCGAGGACGGCGCGAACGCCCGCCAAGACATGCAGCGCGCCGTCGAGGGATACAACGCGCGCGTCGCCACCGCGGTCGAGACGGCCGAAGACGAGGGCGACGCAGCCGCGCGCATCCTCGACATCATCGAACACTTCGAGGACCGGGTCGAGCGCTTTCACGCGTTCGTCCCCGAACTCCGGGCGTGGGGGCAATCGCCCATCTTCGCCATCGCGTGGCGGAACCTCTATGCGGACCTCATCGAGCAACTGTACGAACACGAGTGGCTCGCCACACGGCTCGACCGCGAACGCAACGCTCGCCTCGTCGAGGACGGCATTCGGCTCTCGGACCTATGAGCGGGGCGATCGACGAGCCGATCGAGCTCGAGTTGCGGTTTTTCGCCACGTTCAGAGCCGCGGTTGGCCAGAAAGTCATCGAACGGGAGTTCGACGCGGGGACGACCGTCGGCGAGGTGCTCGCGGCGATCGAATCGGAGTTTCCCGAGGTCGCGGGCGACATCCTCGACGACGAGGGGGGAATCAAACCGCAGCTGAGCGTCCTGAAGAACGGGCGGGAAGTGATCCACATCGAGGGAACCGAGACGGTCATGGAGGACGGCGACACGCTGAGCGTCTTCCCGCCCGTCGCGGGAGGGTAGGCGATGGAGGAAACGCGCGAGTTCCGGGGCATCTCGAAGCGACTCGCCGTCCAGTACCTCGAAACGCTCGGCGGCGAGCGCGCCGACGAGGTGAGCGATCGGATCGAAAGCGATGGCTGGACGGCGGAGCTCTCGGAGCGAACGGTGAACCCGGTCGGCTCGATAACGCTCAACGAGGTGCGGATCCACTTCGAGGGCGACGAGTCGACGCTCGGACCGGTCGTCGAACGGTTCGCCCAGAAGGCCATGCGAGCCGGCGGATGACCGGAACGGGCGGGCCGCTCGACGGCAACGCGATCGTCCTCGCGGCCGCGAAAGCCTCCGTCTCGGGCGAGCGGCTGCCCGAACTCGTCGACCGGGCGCAGGCGACGTTGGAGACGAGACGCGACGAGTATGGCCGCCGATACGAGTGCGTCCACGAGGAAAACGGACAGGTGGTCTTCTTCGTCGAGGAGGGCCACTGGGCCGACCTCGGCGCGGAGCTCGGACTCGAACGCCGCGAGTGGGCGGCGCTCCGGCGCGCCCACGCGGAACACCTCAGACAGCTCGGCGGCGAACTCGGTCGTCGAGCCGAGTTCGAGACCGCACTGGACGTGCGCGAAGTCGTCGTGATCGGGTGAGCGACGTTCGGACGTGTCGCGATCGAAAAGTGGGGGTTTTTCCGTCGTGAATCCCAGGTTCGAGTATGCAAGGCAATCTTCCCCCGGAGGCCCAAGAGAAGATCGAGGAGCTCCAGGATCTTCAGGAGACAGCACAGCAGGTCGCCCAGCAGAAACAGCAGGCCGAGAGCCAACTGCAGTCGTCGAAGACGGCGCTCGAAACGCTCGACGGCATCGAAGGCGAGACCGAGATGTACCGCGAGGTCGGCGAACTCCTCATCGAGACCGACTACGACGAGGCCCACGAGGACCTCGAAGACAAAGTCGACAGCCTCGAGATCCGCGTCGAGACGCTGAAGAAACAGGAAGATCGCGTCCGAACGCAGTTCGAGAGCCTCCAAGAGGAGCTCCAGCAGATGCTGCAGGGCGGTGCGGGCGGCCCCGGCGGCGGACCGATGGGACCGGGCGGCCCCGGCGCGGGCGGCGCGTAGAGCCGTGACAAACGCGGGTGCGTCCGAATCGGAGCCGACCGACGAGGCGGTCGTCGAGGCCGCCTCCGACGCGGCCGAGGGGGTCGTCCTCTCGCGGTACAAACAGTCCGAGGTGACGGATCTCGACGTGACCGTCCGGTTCGAAGACGGGATACTCGAGGTCGATGTGTACCTCAACGCGCCCGACGACCCCGATCCCGAGGCGGTCGTTCGGGAGGCCGTCGAAGCGGCCGAGACGGCCGTCGACGAACTGTTCGGGCGCTGAAACCCGCGATTCGCGGGAACTTCTTATCGGGCTCTGTTGAATCCATCAGCGATTGGTAGGAATCGCACGCTGAAGAGAGGGCGTATGCAGGATACGATCTCTATTATATTGGGTAAGAAGAAGCCGTGAGCGAGTAGGACGGGGTATATACTATGACCACGGTGTCTGTATGCGTGTATAGTTCAGGACGCCAACACGAGCGGCTCGTACCACTCGCGGTTCTCGCGATACCACGCGATGAACTTCGCCACGCCCTCACGGATCGTGTGCTCTGGATCGTATCCCAATAGCGCCTGTGCCTTCGTCGTGTCGGCGTGGGTGTGCTCGGCGTCGGCGTCGTAGCGCTCGGCGGCGAGTTTCGACGCCCCGTACGGCGAGACGGGCAGTGTCGGGTCGGTTTCGGAGAACGGGACGTACTCCTCGCGGCCGCCGTAGACGGAGGACGAGGAGGCCATCACGAACCGCTCGATGTCCGTCTTGCGGGCGGCGTCGAGGAGGTTCAACGTGCCGTCGACGTTCACCTCGTCGTACTCGCGCGGCGCTTCGACGCTCGGGCGGACGCCCGCCTTCGCCGCCTGATGATAGACGTAGTCGGCGTCGGCGACGAGCTCGTCGACGAGGTCGGCGTCGCGAACGTCGCCCTCGACGAACGAATAGTCGACGCCTCGCTTGGCCGCCAGTTCGCGGTGGACGTCTCTGGTGTGTTCTTTGATACCGAGATCGTAGAACGGATCCATCATATCGAGGACGGTCACGTCGAGACCGTCCGCCAGGAACCCCTCCGCGAGATGGCCGCCGATGAACCCTGCCCCACCGGTAACGAGAACGTGCATGGCGTTCGATCCCATCCGCCGGATAAAAAGTCGCCCGGAATCGCCCCGTCTTCGGGCAACCCGGGACAGCCGTCCACCGTCTCGGTTCGAAATGACCGTCACGAGACCCCCGACGGTGGAGTCCTCGTGCGGGGAGATCTCAATGTAGATCCGTCGCTACTCGGTGTCCTCGTCGGTTTGGCTCTCGTCGTCGGTATTCTCGACACTCTGCAGGAGAAGATCGGTCCCCGCCGCGGCGACCATGCCGACGCCGATCGCGCGCAACTGCCGGACGTACGCTGGCTTCGGCTTGAGTTCGGCGGCGTTTTCGAAGTTCATGCCGATCATCTTCTTCACGAACCTGCTACTCGACCGAGGGAAGAGCGCGGCCACGAGCCCTTGGACCAACACGAACACCGTTCCAGCGGTATTACACTTTTGTTTGTTCATCACACTGTTACATAGCACTCGACACACATTAGTATTGTCGTTATTGAACTATATCGGACGCTCCGGTAACAGTTATAAGGTGCTTTTGACGTCTTCATCGAATCTGACGCCACGCTATATTGTTATTATGCTACTTTATTCTCGGGTGAGATGATCGGTGCCCCCGATCGGACGACCGGGGTCTGGACCCCCCTCTTCGGGCTGACGGATGTCCCGTTCACCGCGGTCGAACGGGCCTCAAACCGCCCGAAACACGCGAACCGTATCGCGTTTGCCGGACTCACAGAGCAGATGCGCCAGCCCCAGTTCGGAAAACACCGCCTTCCAGTCGCGGTGATACAGCGGGAAGTCGTCGTTGACGGTGCTCACCTTCGAATCGACGCGGCCGCGATCCGGGCTGTTGCCCTCGTTCTCGGCCGTGATCACCAGATCCGAACCGACGCGGGCAACCTCCTCGAAGACCCACTCGTCGTCGGGGTGGACGTGCTGGAGCGTCTCGACCGAGTAGACAACGTCGAAGTGGTCGTCGGGCACGGTCGGGAGGTACTCCTCGATCGCGCCCGTGTGGAAGGTCCCGGTCTCGATGAGCCGGGGGAAGTACTCGGCCATGACCTCGAAGGAGTTGTCGTTGAGATCGATTCCGGTGAGGTCTGTGTATCCCTGTTTGCGGAGGTGTTCGAGGTGACGACCGGAGCTACACCCCAACTCCAAGATCGCGGCGCCGGAGGCGACGTAGTGATCGAACACCGCGGCGAGCGTCTCGCTCACCTCGTTGGCCCCGATCTCGGCGTAGTATTCCGGCGAGTACTCCTCGGAGCGCTCCGCCCAGGTGCGATGGTTGTCGTCGGGGTTTATCTCCATGTCAGAGGGAACGGGGGCCGGAGGTAAATGGTTCGTGGGATCAGTGTCCGGACGGTTGTACGGTGGACTGCACCGAGATCAATTCGTTCGAGACACAAGCGGCTCTTCGCCACCGGCAAGACGGAGGCTTCCGACGACCCGACGTACTCGGATCGCCCCGCTCGTAGACGTGTCATTTCGTCAGTAGCATGGAAGCTAGCTATAGCGGTGACTCACCGGTATGTCTCGTGCGTAATCCCGGAGATGTTTCTGAAGTGTTTATCTTCTGTGAGGACCGGCTCGCCCCGTTCCAGAGCCGTTGCAGCGATCACCGCGTCGCCTTTCGCGATTCTTGATCCCTCCCCGTCATTCGCAGCGGCCATCCGTTCGCCAAGCAGTCGTCCCGCGCGCCGAGAAATCCGTGGCGTCATGCCCGCGATGGGATACGAATCGAGCACTGTATCGACCGTCCGGCGCTTTTCAGCGTCTTTCGAGGCGGAGCCCCCGGCCTCAAGGAGCGAGGGCTTTCGACGCCGAGTCGGAAGGACGACGCCAGTCGGCCGGGGAGGAAGCCGACACGGTGGGAGACAA